>NZ_CM001514.1:5270497-5612829 GCF_000263715.2 Pseudomonas synxantha BG33R | reverse complement strand
AGATGATCCAGTCGCCTTCCCAATCATCCAGGTGATAAGGGTAGGGATCGCCCGGGTCCCAGCAAAACACCTCGAGGTTGGAGAACACGGTTTTGGCGAATTCCACGCCGTGATCACACCAGTCCATAGTGCACACCGACAGCAGGACTTTGTCCTTGCATGGTTCGATCGTCTGCATCTTCACTTCTCCCTTTCCAGCTAATGTGGGTGACAACGACCGTCCCCCGGTAAGCCCGCTCGATCGCTAGTAGGCGACAGCCCTGACCACTGCATTGAAGCGCTCGACCATTTGCCCCAGTTCCCCTTCGCTGGTGATAAACGGCGGTGCGAACAGCACATGATTGCCTTGTGTGCCTTGCACTGTGCCGCTGCCGGGATAAATCAGCAGGCCGCGTTGCAGCGCCTCTTGCTTGAGGGCCGCGGCATAGGCGCCGCCGCCTCTGAATGGCGCCTTGGTGGAACGGCTCTCGACAAACTCGACGCCCACGAACAATCCGCGCCCGCGCACATCGCCAACGATATCCAGGTCAGCCAGGCTTTCCCTGAGCCAGACGCGCAGTTGCTCACCCCGTTGGCGCACTTGCGTCAGCAGGTCTTCTTCGACGATGACTTGCTGTACCTCCAGGGCAATGGCGCAGGCCAGCGGGTGGTTGACATGGGTTTGGCCGTTGCCCAGTACACCCGAGCCACGGGCCATCACCGAATGCACCCGGTCACTGATCAACAGCGCCGAGATCGGCATGTAACCCGCCGCCAGGCCTTTGCCGACCGCGACCATGTCGGGCACGATGCCGTCGTCGGTATAGGCGAACAGCTGCCCGGTACGCCCCATGCCGGCCATCACCTCATCAAGGATCAGCAGCACATCGTGGCGCTCGCACACCGCCTTGATCTTGCGAAAATAACCGGGCACCGCAGGCACCGCGCCGTTGGTGGAGCCCACTACGGTCTCGGCAAAGAACGCCGCGACGTTTTCACTGCCCAGGCTACGAATCTTGGCGTCCAGTTCATCGGCCAGGCGCGTGGCGTACTGCTCCTGGCTTTCGTCGGGCCGTTGATCACGGTAGGCGTAGCAGGGGGAGACGAACTCGGCGGGTGCAAACAGTCGACCAAATACCGACTGGCGCTGCGGGTTGCCGGAGATGCTCAAGGTGCCCAGTGTGCTGCCGTGATAACTCTGTTGGCGGGAAATGAACACTGATTTGTCGGGCAAGCCGCGCTCGCACTGGTACTGGTAAGCGATTTTCATCGCCAGCTCCATCACCTCCGAGCCGCCGGACAAGAACTGCGCACGCGCCAGGCCGCCACTGGCTGCCACCAGGCGCTCAGCGAGCTCCTCGGCGGCAGCGGTGGTGAAGCTGCCCGCATGGGCCCAGGCCAGTTTCTTCGCTTCGCGCTCGAATGCCGCGGCGATCCGCGGGTGCCCATGGCCCAGGCTCGACACTGCGACACCGCCGCAGGTGTCGAGGTAGCGTTTGCCCGTTGCATCCTCAAGCCAAACCCCGCTCCCGCCGACCGCCAGGATCGGTGAGCTGTTGAGGTTTTTGTAGATCACTTTTGACATGGGCGCAGTTCCTCAGGCAATAGGCGTTACCGTTTACTCACCGCGTGATCCCAGGCTGTCGGCGCCTGGTGAAAGCGCCGGCCGAAACGGGAAGAGTGAAACACCGAACGCGTCAGCCCGATGGGCAGCAACACGACGATAAACATCAAAAACGCAAGAAATCTCAGCACGGTAAAAGCTCCATTGAGTTAAAGGTAAGGATCAATCCAGTGGGATCTCGCTGCGCCAGTCCACAGCCTCGACGAAGGCCGGTTGGCCGGGGCGTTCCAGCACGTAACGGCCCAGGACCAGTACGTCCATTTCGGTGCGCATGAAGCAGGCGTACGCTTCCTCGGGTTTGCACACGATGGGCTCACCGCGTACGTTGAACGAGGTATTGACCAGCACCGAGCACCCCGTGCGTTCCTTGAAACTGCGCAGCAGGTAGGTGAACGGTGCGTTGTTTTCCTCGGTCACCGTTTGCACCCGTGCCGACAGGTCGACGTGGGTCACCGCCGGCAATTGCGAGCGGATATTGTTGATACTGCCCAGCCCGCGCTCCGGGCCGCCTTCTTGCCGCGACTGCTGGGATTTGATCGAGTCGGTGACCGGCGCGACCATCAGCATGTAAGGGCTTTTTTCGCAGATATCGAAATAGTTGCCGGCGTCCTCGGCCAGCACGGCCGGGGCAAACGGGCGGAACGACTCGCGGTATTTGATCTTCAGGTTCATGGTGCGCTGCATCTCGGGGTTGCGTGCATCGCCGAGAATCGAACGCGCGCCCAAGGCTCGTGGGCCAAACTCCATGCGCCCCTGGAACCAGCCCACCACCGCGCCCTCGGCCAGGCGACTGGCAACCTGGTCATACAGCCCGGCGTCGTCATAGCGGGTGAAGGGGTAGTGGTTTTCCAGCAGGAAGCGGGCGATTTCTTCGTCGCCAAAGCCCGGCCCCAGCAGGCTGCCGCTCATGGCATCAGACTTGCCACCTTCCAGGTGCGGGCGACCGCTGTGCTTGACGGCAAAGTCCAACGCCGCCCCCAGGGCGCAACCGGCATCACCGGCCGCCGGCTGGATCCAGATCGAATCAAAGCGCCCCGAGCGGCTGAGCACGCCGTTGGCCACGCAGTTCAAGGCCACGCCACCGGCCAGGCACAGATTGCGCTCGCCGGTCTGCTTGACCGCGGCAGTGGCCAGGCCCAGCACCACTTCCTCGGTGACTTTTTGAATCGATGCGGCCAGGTCGCACTCGCGCTGTGAGATCGGGCTTTCGGGTTGACGGATCGGCCCACCGAACAACTCTTCAAACGCTTCGCCGACCATGCGCTCACCGCGCAGGTACTCGAAGTACTTCATGTTCAGGGTGAACGAGCCGTCCTCGCGGATATTGATCAGCTCGTCGCGAATCTTGTCGGCGTAGATCGGCTGGCCATAGGGCGCCAGGCCCATCAGCTTGTATTCCCCTGAGTCGACCTTGAACCCGCAATAGTAGGTCATGGCCGAATACAGCAAACCCACCGAATGTGGGTAGGAAATCGAGTTTTTCAGTTCAAGATTGGTGCCCTGGCCGTGCCAGATCGTGGTCGAATGCCATTCGCCGATGCCGTCGATGCACAACACCGCCGCGTTCTTGAACGGTGACGGGTAAAACGCCGCCGCCGCGTGGGAGCGGTGATGCTGGGAGGCCTGGGTGCGCGGCGCCTTGCCCCGGCCCAGGATTTCGAGTTGCTCGTCGACGAACTTGAGCACGTTCCACTTCCAGCGAATCCATTCCGGCATCGCATTGATGAACGTACGTGCGCCGCCGATGCCGCCGCTGGCAAACGACGAAATCACCCGGGAGAATTTTTCCTGGGGGTCTTCGTAATAAACCACCGCCTCCAGGTCATCCAGGCTGATGCCCTCGGCGTCCAGGCAATAGGCAATCGCCTGGGCCGGGAACGCCGGGTCATGGCGCACGCGAGTGAAGCGCTCTTCCTGGGCGGCAGCGACGGGCACGCCGTCCTTGACCAGGGCGGCAGCACTGTCGTGGTAGAAGGCAGAAATCCCTAAAACATAATTAGCCATTTAACTGTGCATCCTCATCACATTCCGCCAATCCATGGAGTCGCCTGCGCCAATCGAACTGCTGGCGTGTAGGCAACCTTCTCTGCGTATCAAGGCCACCATTGCGCGAATGGCAGGCTTCGTAGAACCGGGATCAAGGACACCACGAGCACCAGGCTCATGGTGATATTGAACGCCTTCAAACGTTGTGGCTGGGTCAGGAAGCGCCGCAGGTACTGCCCGAAAAACACCCAGACCATCGAACACGGTGAACCGAATAAAAAAAACAACAGCGCAATCAGAAACACCTGCACCGTGTACGAGCCCAAGGGCGAGGTGTAGGCCAGCACTGCGCCTACCGCCATCACCCAGGCTTTCGGGTTGACCCACTGGAACAGCGCCGCAGCGGTGAACCCCAAAGGCTTGCCTGATTGGTCACCCAGATCGGTGGTGGGGGCACTGGCAATCTGATACGCCAGGAACAACAGGTACAACGCGCCGACCACCTGCAAGCCGTCATGCAACCACGGGTACTGGCGGAACACCGCCCCGGCCCCCAACCCGACCGCCACCAGCATCAGCGGAAAGCCGATGTTGATACCGGCCACATGGCGCAAGGTACGGCCGATGCCGAAATTGGCCCCGGACGACATCAACATCACGTTGTTCGGGCCTGGCGTGACGCAGGTGGCAATCACGAACAGCACGATCGAGTAGTAATCCAGTGCCTGCATGGTCATGCCCTGCTCAACGGTAATCTTCCAGCGTGCCCTGTCGACGAATGTCCACGGACACACAATGGAAACCGCCGCTCAGACTGCGCGCGTGGCGCATCTTCAGCGGTGCCACATCGATGCCGTGTTTTTCCAGTGCGCGAATCAGCGGCACTTGCTGGTCATTGATCACCGCCAGCGACGGGTTGACCATGATGAAGTTCATGCCCTGCCAGATAGAGGCACGCGGGTACGACCAGCAGTAACCGGTGTCCACCATGTCGGGGGCCCAGATGATGTCCCAGTGCTTGAACACTTCGGGCACCTGATCCTTGCCGATGCGTTCGGGGTTCAACACCACCAGCCCTGGACGCACCAGGGTGATGGTGGTGTCCAGGTGCGTACCGTCGTAGAACCCGCTGAGGGCGTGCACGCGATATTGGTCGCCGAGCACGCGCTTGAGCCACTCGTAGCCCATGCGGTTACCGCTGCGCGACACCAGGTAAAGAATGTCGCGGCCCATGCGCAGCACGTTGGCGGCATCGAAAATCGGCTCATCGTTGGCGATGATCGAGCCCTCGCGCGGGTTGACCCGGTAGGTACTGTCGGGCAGTTCCGGCTTGGGCGCGGAAATCCAGTTGGCGCCGCTGGCGAAGTACGCCTGCAGGTGTTCGCGGTAGGCAAAAGGTTCGAAGTAACGGCTGCGCAAGGCCATCGGCGCTTCAATGATGGTTTTGCCGATCGGCAGCAGCACGTCCCTTGGGCAGTAGTTGTATTCGCCGTCGGTCTTCCAGTCGCCGGTGCCGAACAGTGCCGCGTGATAAGTCTCTTTGGGCCGGCGCACGGTCACCCCATGGCCGACCAGGAAGGCGGCAAAGGCGTCCAGGTCTTCCTGTGCTTCTTCAACCAGTTGTTCGGGGTAAGGCCCTGACGGAATCTCATTGGGCGAGTCGTGGTGCTCGCTGTAGTCGAGGGCGAACAGGCCCTTGTCCGGCCGCGGCACGCGTGCGCCATGGGCAATACCCACGATCATTTCCTCGAGGGGGTCCCATTCGTTATGCACTTCTACCAAAGACATAATTGCTCCTCGTGGCGTTATTGTTCGTGGGTTTGCAGCAATACCTGCCGCGTGATCGGCAAGTGATGCAGATAGCCTTTTGAAGCCGCTGTGCGGGTTGGGCGCGGGAGTACATGGTCGGCCGATGAGAGGCGCAAGCGACGCAACATCGAGGTCCATTTGCCGGGCATCGGCGCCAGGGACTCATAGCCCACGCGCACGCGCTGCCATTGCGCGGCGACCTGCTCGGCACTGGTCAACGCACGCATGTACGCATCGATCGCATCGGCAGCCCAGGCCGAATGCCCGGTGGACACGTTATCAATGGTGTTGTGCAGGTCGACGAACGCCGTGCTGAACCCGTAGTGCCGTAAAAAGCGCCGCGCCGAACGATAGCTGCCGCCCACGCCGGACAGCTCCATGGCCAGGTTCATGCCGAGCACTTCGGGCATGAACGTCACCGGCAGTTTGCCCAGGCACAGCCAATACACGGGCAGGCGGAAGGAGTCTTCGTCCAGGCGCGGGTCTTGGGCGAATTCACGGCTACCGGTGGGGGCCAGTTCGAAATCCATGTCACGCAGGCCATCGCGATAAATTTTCGGATGATTGAGCGCCTCGATGCCGTTGCCCAATTCATCCCAATAGGTCTGGAACAGGGTGTAGCCCACGTGGGAAGACGCCAGCCCCAGGTCGGTAAAGCCTTGCAGCCACGCACCGTCGATCAGCGTCAGCGGCGCCAGTTGCAGGGTCGACTCGATGATTTCTTCACGGCTGGGCATTTGCGCCGGGTCGCTGTCATCGAACTGTTGGCCGTTCTGGTCATGCTTGTCCAGCAACCAGGCGCGCAGCACATTGGGGCCCCACTGCTCGGGCAATTGGCGCTCGGACGTCTTCAGCGACTGGCGCGAACGCTCAAGCCAACGGCTCACATAGGCATGGGCAAACTGGCGGGTGGCCGGCTGCAGCGCACGCCCCTGCAAGACAAAATAGGCTTCGCGCAGGCTCTTGGGCCAGTGCCCGGTGTCGTCGGGGCTGGCTGAGTCAGGGCGGGGCACCGTGGCGGCGCTGTCGACTGGCTGGCGTGGCAGCTGCGGCGTGGCGCCAGCCTGGGGCAACCAGTCGATCCACTGGCGAATCACGCTCAAGTCTGCCTCGCTGAAGATGCGGAACATGCGCCCGGTCGGCGCCACCAGGCTGGTGACCAGCAGGCTTTTTTTCGAGTTGCCCGGCACGATCAAACGGCTGCGCGACAGCACATCCAGCAGGGGCAACGGGTCGCGCTGCGCTTCTTCGATCCACAGCGCCAGGCTGCGCCCTTCAATCAGGTAATTCTGGTGATACACCGCGCCCACCCGCGCCAGACGCTGCATCAAATGCGCCATGGCCTGTTGGGGCGAAGTGGCGGTCAGCGAGGCGTTATACAGCCGCGCATTCCAGCGTTGCAGCGCGCCGAACAGCCAGTTGGCGCCGCGTAGCAGACGGGCCTGGCGCTCTTCGCCCTGCTCGATGATGCGGTGCGCGACCCATTGGCTGATATGGCGCAACGAAGCCGGCTCCAGGCCGGGGAATGACGCGCTCAGATCCAGCCGGCCGAGTTCCAGCGCCAGCCCTTCAAGCTGGCCCATGGCTGCCCAGCCCGGGCAAAGCCCGACGGCGCGCAAGGCCCAATCGACACCGCAGAGTTCATCACCGTAGGCGTCGCTGCGCCGGCTGAGGGCAAGCAACAGCGCGGGCAGTTCGAACGCGTCGTCATGCAGGTCCGGCAGGGTCGCCAATTGCGCCGGCGCCAAGGCGTAGGTGGTCAGCTGTAGCTGGCCCAACAACGCGTTGAAGTGATGGCCGCGGGAGGCGTTCGGGTAGCCGACGCCGATGTCATGGGCAAACAGTTGCATCAGGCGCAGCTGCGCGGGGTCTTCAAATACCCCGGGTGCGCTCAGGCCCTGCAGCCAGCAGCCGAGCACCGAGGCCATCGGTGCCGAATAAACCGCCAATGCCTGGGCAAAAGCGCGGGCGTTGTGCTGCTCGACGGCGGCGGTGGCGGCGCCGGCATACGCCGACGCCTGTTCCGACTGCCACGCATCGATCCGCTGTGACAGCAGCGGCAACTGCACCGGCTCGACGTCTTTGCCCAGCAGGGTGTCGAGGTACTCCGTATCCAGGAAACATTCAGGCTCCAGCGCCAAACGATAGAGTTCGCGCCACCTGTCGTCTGCGGGGATGCGTGTTGGAATCGAGCCATCCATAGCCATTACCTTCCAGTGCCGCGTCAGAACATCGGATAAATGGAGGAGTCAGGTTTCTTCTTCTTTTTTCCAAACAGGCGCTGGAAAAACTTCTTGATGGATTTCATGTGCAAGTCCTTTTAGCGGGTGACATCGAGAATAAGTTTTGAAACCAGGTCGTTGCCGGCATCGGTGAAATGGATGCGGTCGACGAACTGCCAGTCTTGCGGGCCCAGTGCCTCGGCCAGCAATGGCGTGATGTCGACAAACTCCACCCCCATGGCCCGCGCCCCGTCGCGCAAGCGCTGGGCGTAGGCTTCGCGCACCGAGGTTTGCAGGATGTCGCCATACACCTCGGTGAAATTGCCGAGTTGGTCGAGTTCGGCAAACAGTTGCTCTTCCTCATGGCTGCCGGTCTCGCGGACCCAGCCGGCGAGCGGTTGCAGGATGAACGTCAGCTTCGCACCCATGTCGGTGGCCAAGGCGCGCCAGATATCCAGGTGCTGCAAGGTCAGGTTGGCGGCGTAGTCGATCTGTTCCTGCATCGACGGCGGCGTGGGTTGCTCGGGCTCCTGAGGCTTGCCGAACAGATTCGACAGGCTCCAGTTGCTGGCGGTCGGCTGCTGTGGCGTCAAGGCATCGAAAAACTGATGGCAGTTGAAAAACGCGCCGTGCTCGCCCCGATAGGCGTGAGGCTGACGTGCCAGGCCAAGGTTGTTGAAACCGGAGAACAGCACGATTTCATCCACCTTGGGCAGGTGGTGCCGGTTGAGGGTGAACAGCACCAGCTCTTGGGTAGAGTTGAAGCTGCGGCCGCCGAAGTTGACCCAGCGCTGGCCACGGGGATCGTTCTTCGTGAGGCGCGAAGCTAGGGTCCAGCTGTCGGCGCTGGCGCCAATGCCGAACACGGTGGAGCTGCCCGCCAACAGGCGTACCGGGCCATTACCCTTGATACCATCGACCACCGAATAGCGGGTGCCCAATGACTCGGAGTAGCGAAAGCCGGATGAATCGGTATTGACCACGGGGGAAGCATGGTCAGTGGGGTGGAAGTACATCAAATAGGGCAGCCATCGAACTTCACCGGCATCGGTGAATTTCTGTTCGTACTCGGCCATCTGCGGTGTGAGCGTCGTCCTTGTCGTCATAGCGCTTGATCCATTTGGTATTCGCTGGGCAGATTCAAACACCTGGTTGGTTTGTCAGGTGCTTGCTTTGTAGGGCATTTCTGAAAATTTGGTGCGTACAGTGCTGCTTTACTATTTTGTAACTACATTTGTACCCACCTTGTCCAAGGTCTCGTGCACTGTTATGGGACCTATCATCCCAAGGCGACGACGTGTATTGCAGATACAGCAGAACTCAATCTTTTGAATACAGATTGGGGTTTTATGCTGAAAATTTTTCAAAAAAAGGCCAATCTGTAACTTCTTAAGCGACAGATCAGAAGCTACAGTCGGGCCTATGACTCTATACCTGAACCTCGCCGAATTCATCAGCAGCCGCATCGAGCAGGGCCTGTACGGGCCCGGTGAGCGGTTGCCATCTGTACGCACCCTCAGCCATGAGCACGGCGTCAGCCTGACGACCGTGCAACAGGCCTACCGTGTATTGGAATGTTCGGGGTTGGCGGTATCGCGTCCCAAGTCGGGCTATTTCGTGCCGTCGGACCGGCGCGTGGCGCCTTTGCCGCAGATGGGCCGACCCATCCTGCGGCCGGTGGACATTTCCCAGTGGGACATGGTCCAGGAACTGATACGCCTCGATCAAGGCGCCGGTATCGTGCAACTGGGGTGCGGTATGCCGGACATCAGCGTGCCGACTCTCAAGCCGCTGCTGACCGCCATGGCCCGTATCAGCCGGCGCAGCGACAACACCAGCCTGCAATACAGCCACATCCAGGGTGTATTGGCCTTGCGTGAACAGATCGCCCGGCTGTCCATCGATGCGGGTGTTCGCCTGACCCCGGCCGACCTGATTGTCACCAGCGGCTGCCAGGAGGCCCTGTCCACCGCGATCCGCGCGATTTGCGCGCCCGGCGATATCGTGGCGATCGCCTCGCCGAGCTATTACGGGATGATGCAGATCCTCAAGGCGGCCGGTCTCAAGGCGCTGGAGATCCCCAGCGACCCGGTGACCGGCATCAACCTGGAAGCCCTTGAGATGGCCCTGGAGCAGTGGCCGATCAAGGTCATCCAATTGACCGCCAACTGTAACAACCCCATGGGCTACATCATGCCCGACGAGCGCAAGCTCAAGCTGATCCGCATGGCCCAACGCTTCGACGTGCCGATTATCGAAGACGATATCTACGGTGATCTGTCGCATCGCTATCCGCGGCCACGCTCGCTCAAGTCCTTCGATGAAGACAACCGCGTGGTGTTGTGCAGTTCGTTTTCCAAGACCGTGGCCCCTGGCCTGCGCGTCGGCTGGATCGCCCCGGGGCGTTACCTGCCCCAGGTGCTGCATATGAAGTTCATCGGCTCTGGCGCCACCGTCACCCAACCGCAATTGGCCGTGGCCGAATTTATCGCCAAGGGTAATTACCAGTTGCACCTGCGGCGTATGCGCAAGCAATACAAGCGCAACGGCGATCTGATGAGTGAATGGGTCAACCGCTATTTCCCGGCGGGGACCCGCGTCAGCCAGCCTCAGGGCGGCTTTACGCTGTGGGTCGAATTGCCCGGGGAGTTCGATACCTACGCCCTCAACCGACTGTTGGAAGCGCAGGATGTGCAGGTGGCCAACGGCAATATTTTCTCGGCAGCGGGAAAATACCGTAATTGCATCCGGCTGAACTTCGCCAACCCACCCACCCGCAAGGTCGAGATGGCCGTGCAAAAGGTCGGGCAAACCGTTGGCCAGTTGATACAGATGGAGTTGGAGAACCCCCTCACCGCGCAACAATGGCAGCCTCAGCCCTCTGCGTTTTGATCGGCTGTCTCCACGATTGAGCCGTGCGGTCCAGGTGGCCACCCATCACGCCAATAGAACGCTTGTTGTAACAGGGCGGTATTTGTTCTCATGGGTCATAAGATTTAGGCTGTAGCCCTCTCTAAAAAGAAGGACAGCAGCGATGACCTGGTCTGCCAAGCAGTACACCCTGTTCGAACAACAGCGCACTCGCCCGGTCCGTGACCTGGTGGCGGCGATTCCCGAAACCGACGTGCGCACTGCCGTCGACTTGGGCTGCGGGCCGGGCAACTCCACAGCGGTACTGGCCGAGCGCTTTCCCCAAGCGCGAGTCACCGGCATGGACAGCTCCGACGACATGCTGGCCGACGCCCGCGAGCGCTTGCCGGCGTTGAGCTTCGAGTTGGCAGATATCGGCGCCTGGAGTCCAGCACAAAAATTCGATGTGATCCTGGCCAATGCCTCACTGCAATGGCTGCCCGACCACGCCGGGCTATACCCGCACTTGGTCAATCAACTGAACCCCGGCGGTACGCTGGCGGTGCAAACCCCGGACAATCTCGACGAGCCCGCCCACCGGTTGGCCCGCGACGTTGCGGCCGACGGCCCATGGTCGGCGAAGATCGGCGCGGTCAAACACAATGAGCGGCATACCGCGAGTTACTACTACGAGTTGCTGAGCAAGCACTGCAGTACGGTGGATGTGTGGCGCACCACCTACCAGCACCCGTTGGCAGATCATGCGGCGGTGGTGGAGTGGTTCAAGGCGTCGGCATTGCGGCCCTTTCTTGCGCCGTTGACCGACGATGAAAAGGCCGCCTTCCTGCAGCAATACCAGGCGCGAATTGCCCAGGCTTATCCAGCCTTGGCCGATGGCACTGTGTTGCTGCCGTTTCCGCGCCTGTTCATCATCGCGACACGCTAACGTGATCGGCGTAAGTGGCGGTCACGCGGCCGCCGTTTGCGTCTGCAAGTATTCCTGCGCCGACATGACGCCCGCATAGCCAAATGCCAGGGATGCCATGTACGCCCCATGCACCTGCGCCGCTGGAATCACCTGGCCGTTGAATGCCTGATCGCGAGTAGCACAAGCGTCATGGATCACCGTGACCTTATAGCCCAGGTCCGCCGCCGCCCGCACCACGGCGTCCACACACATATGACTCATGCTGCCGACCACCACCAGATCGGTGATGCTGCGCTGCTCCAGCAACTCGCGCAGGTTGGTTTGGCGAAACGCATTCACAAAATGCTTGAGCACTACCGGTTCATCACCCTCGTTCAACACCTTGTCGTGCAAGCGGGCGCCGTCGGAGCCGGGCGTGAAGAAAGGCGCGTCGTCGCCTTCAAACTCATGGCGTACATGAATCACTGCATCGCCTGCCTGTCGAAATGCCTGTAGCACCTGCGCCGCCTTGTCCGCCGCGGCTTCTACGCCGTCAAGCGGCCACTTGCCCTGAGGGAAGTAGTCGTTCTGGATATCGATTAGGATGAGCGCTTGCTTGGCCATGTATGTTGCCTCCTGATGGGTTGATGGGCCCAGTATCTTAGCTGGCGCCGAGGTTGAGAATTGGCCGCACCGACAATAACAGGGGGAAAACTGACAATGGCCGTGGAACGCGCGACGCTCGAACTGGGTGTATTGATCTATCAGGGCGCGCAACTGGCCGCCGTGCATGGCCTGACCGACCTGTTTGGGGTCGCCAATCGCATCGCCGCCGAGTACCAATCTGCGCAACTGCCGCTGCTGCGGGTCAGCCACTGGCAGGTGGACGCCCACGGCACGCCTGCGCGCGTGTTCGACAGCGACCCAGCGCCGGCCCAACCGATGATGGCTCTGCTGGTACCGCCGTCGATTGGCGAGTTCACCGAAGACCAGGCGCCGCCGGCACTGCTGGAGTGGATCCGCCAGCAGCATGCCGCTGGCACGGTGCTTGGTGGTGTGTGCATTGGCTCGATCATGTTGGCGCGTAGCGGTCTGTTGGATGGGCGCAGCGCCACCGCTCACTGGTCGTCCTCGGAATCCTTCGCAGCCCGTTACCCGGCAGTGCGCCTGGAAGCGGATAAACCCATCGTCGATGACGGCGACCTGATCACCACCGCCGGGCTGATGGCTTGGTCCGAACTGGGCCTGCGCCTGGTCGACCGGCTGATGGGTCCCAGTGTCGCCGCCGACACTGCGCGTTTTCTGGTGATCGAACACAGCGACAGTGCCCGCCAGTGCGCAAGCAACTTTGCGCCGATCCTCAGGCATGGCGACAGTGCGATCCTGAAGGTCCAACATTGGCTGCAAGCCAGTGGCGCAGTGGATGTTTCGGTGGCGGCGATGGCGCAGGAGGCAAACCTGGAAGAGCGCACGTTTTTGCGCCGTTTTCGCAGTGCGACGGGGCTTAAACCCACCGAGTACTGCCAGCATCTGCGGGTCGGCAAGGCGCGGCAGATGCTGGAGTTCACCAACGGCACGATCGACCACATCGCCTGGACCGTGGGTTATCAGGACCCCAGCGCTTTTCGTGCAATTTTCAAGAAGATTACTGGCTTGACCCCCAGCGACTACCGCACCCGGTTTGGTGTTTGAATCGTGCAGAACGCAGGGGATTTGGGGCATCGTCGTGCAGAATAGAGCAGGCTAACTGCCATCGCTTTTAGTGCAACTCATTGATTTAAGAAACATCCCTCACAAAGCGGCGTTGGCCTGATCCCTGCAACTTTCCCACCACACACATGGCGGGATAGCCAAGGGGGACGCATGACCCCGACAAATCGCAACAAATTGGTGGTCGCACACTCGACGCGCGAAGGTGCGCCATTGCATGAGGTTGAAACCAACCGCGCATTGGCCCGCTGGCTGGCGCAGATATTGGGGCTCAAGTTTGGTGGCAGTTACGACCCCCAGATGCACGCCGGTCGCGAGCTGTACCTGCTACCCACGCAAACTCTGGTCGGTCCCGCCCTGGCGTTGAAGCTTGACGTCAGAGGGCCGGAAGATTTGTGGGGGGGCTATGTCGATCACGATTTCATTTGTACCAAAGCGATCAGCCACGGCCTGTTGAGCCCTGAAGCAAAGGCACCTGAAGGTTGGTCGCCGATCTTCTGCGAGCGCGTACGCGACGTTGTGTTGGATGGCTTGAGTGTGTTCGCCCTGGAAGACGCCAAGCCCGCCGCCGCGCGCTTGCTCTATAGTGGCCCGATCCGTATGAAACCGGTGCACGCCTGTGCTGGACGGGGCCAGGAAGTTATCCACAGTCTCGATGAGTTCGACGCGATAGTGGCGCGTCCTGACGCCGCAAAGTTGTTCAGCGCCGGCGTGGTGCTGGAACAAGACCTGCACGACGTGGTTACCCACAGCGTGGGCCAGAGCTTTATCGGTGAGCACGTATTCAGCTATTGCGGCGAGCAATACCTGACCCAGGACGGGCAGGGCGAGGAGGTCTACGGCGGATCCAACCTGCTGGTCGTGCCCGGCTACTATGAAGACTTGCTGCAATTGGCCCTGCCTGACGATGTGCGGCAAGCCATCGAGCAAGCCCGGGTTTTCGATAATGCTGCCGACGAAGCCTACCCGGGGTTCTACGCCTCGCGGCGCAATTACGACATCGCCCAGGGCCTGGACAGTAACGGCCAGCGCCGTAGCGGCGTGCTCGAACAGTCCTGGCGCATGGGCGGGGCCAGCAGCGCGGAAGTCGCGGCGCTGCAGAGTTTCATCAACAACCCGAGCCTCAAGGCCATCCGCGTGTCCTCGGTGGAAACCTACGTGGATCAAGCGCTGCCGGCGGATGCCATTGAGGTGTACCGAGGCCCCGCCGAAAACAGCGACTTTCTTCTCAAGTACGTGACGGTTCAATCTTATGACGGCTAGAAGCGAGAGCATCAGTATCGATGTAGATGACGAACAGATGAGTGGGACATTCCTCAGCCCCAAGTCCAAAGTGCCCGGCGTATTGTTTGTGCACGGTTGGGGCGGCAGCCAGGAGCGCGACCTGGACCGCGCCAAAGGTATAGCGGGGCTGGGTTGCGTATGCCTGACCTTCGACCTGCGGGGGCACGCCGGCACCGGCATTCCCTTATCGCGCGTCACCCGCGAAGACAACCTGCGCGACCTGCTGGCCGCCTACGACCGGCTGCTGTCCCACCCTGCCATCGACACCTCGGCAGTGGCGGTGGTGGGCACCAGCTACGGCGGATACCTGGCGGCGATTCTCACTTCGTTGCGCCCGGTGCGTTGGCTGGCGCTGCGGGTGCCCGCGCTGTACCGCGACCAGGAATGGCTCAAGCCCAAGCGCGAGCTGGATAAAGCCGACCTGATGGATTACCGCGGCACCTTGGTGCGTGCCGAAACCAACCGTGCCCTGCACGCCTGCGCGCAATTTACCGGTGATGTGCTGATTGTCGAATCGGAAACCGACGACCATGTGCCCCATGCCACCATCATGAGTTATCGCGCGGCGTGCCAGCAGACTCATTCCCTGACCCACCGCATCATCGACGGCGCGGACCATGCCTTGAGCGACCCGGTGTCGCAACAGGCCTATACCTCGATCCTGGTGGACTGGATTACCGAAATGGTAGTGGGTGAGCGGTTGAGCATTATCCAATCCCGATAGACGTTAAGCGGGTGTCTTCTTCACCCGCAACGCCTTGGCCTTGGCCTCCACCCCCAGGTACATCACCAACGCAATCAGCAATGGGCAAATAAAGTAGATTGCCCGATACGCGATCAACCCGGCCAGCAGACTCCCGCGCGACGCCTCATGCTGTAACAACCCGATAAACACTGCCTCCAACACCCCAAGCCCGGCGGGTATATGGGTGACCACACCGGCAATCGCGCTGATCAGCAACACGCCCAATACCAGCGGGTAATCGAGTTTGGCGGGCAGCAAGGTAAAAATAACCGCTGCCATGAGTGACCAGTTCAAGGCGCCCAGGGCCAGTTGCAGGCAGGCCATGCGCAGCGACGGCAAATTGATCTCGATGCCGCGGATCGACCACGCACGTTTTTTCGAAAACCGGCACGCCGCCAGGTAACCCAGGCTCGCGATCACCAGCAACACGCCCACACCTTGCAGGGCGCCGGTGCTGAGCTTCCAACCTGGTGGCAGGGTGACCAGCCCGCTGCTGAACACTACCCCGGCCAAGGCCATATAGCCGAACCAATTGGTGGCCAGGCTCAGGCCGAGGATCTTGGCGATATTGCTGGTGCTCACCCCCAATCGCGAATACAGCCGGTAACGCATGGCGATGCCGCCGACCCAGGCGCTCAGATTGAGGTTGAACGCATAACTGATAATGCCCACCGGCAGGATCTGCTTCCAGCGCAGGGGCTGGCGAATGTAGGTCCGGCCGATCAGATCGAAGCAGGCGTACACGATAAAACTGCACAGCGTCAGCGCGCCGGCGATCAGCAATGTGCTGACTTTGAAGTCGCTCAACGTCTGCAGCACTTCGCTCCAGTCGATGCGCCGGGCAAGCAGGGTGAAGAGCACGATCAGCAGCAGGAAGAACGCAATGGTCAGAGGCTTCTTCCAGCGCTGGAACCGTGAGCCGTTTTTCTCAGACGTCATGGGCCGGACTCTCAATGGGTTTCAAACGCGGCTTGTGTGCCGGCAACCAACTCGCCAGCGCGGGAAAGTGGCGCATGACATGGAACACCAGAAACCCCACGGTCAGGCGCCACAACCACAGGCGCGGCTTGCGCTTGGCCGGCATGGTTTGGCAATGGTCTCGTGCCAGGGCTTCCAGGCTCTGGTACAGCTGCTGGTTGAAGGCGCGGTCACGAATCAGCACGTTGGCTTCCAGGTTCAGCGCCAGGCTCAGCGGGTCGAGGTTGCTTGAGCCCACGGTGCTCCATTGGTCGTCCACCAGCGCCACTTTGCCGTGCAACGGGCGTTGGCAGTACTCGTGAATCACCACGCCGTCCTTGAGCAGATAGTCGTAGAGCATGCGCGCCGCCAGCTTGGCCAGCAGCACGTCGGGCTGGCCTTGCATGATCAACTGCACCTGCACGCCACGGCGCGCTGCGTTACGAATCTCGCGCAGCAAGCGATAGCCGGGGAAGAAATAGGCATTGGCAATTACCACCCGCTGCCGGGCCTGGCTCAAGGCGTGGATATAGGCTTCTTCGATGTCGTCGCGATGCTGGATATTGTCGCGATAAATCAGGCGCACCCGCCCGTCGCCGTGCTCGTCTGCCCATGGCGAAGGCCGTTGCTGGCGTCGGCGCCAACCTCTACGGGTGCGCACCTGACGGCCACTTTGGGCGAGGGCGAAGTGGTGCAAGTCGGCCACTGCCGGGCCGATGATCTGTACCGCGTAATCCTGCTTGGCTTCGGGGCCGAAGTCCCCCAGGTGATCAGCGGAAAAATTGATCCCGCCGATAAACGCCACGCTGGCGTCCACCACCACGATCTTGCGGTGCAGGCGACGAAACCAGTTGGTGCGAATGCCGAGGGTTTTGGATGCCGGGTCAAACATCTGCACGATCACGCCGGCTTCAGCCAGTTCGCGCAGAAAGGCCGGGCTCAGTTCGCCGCAGCCGAAACCGTCAAGGCTGACCACCACCTTGACCCCGCGTTGCGCCGCTTCGATGAGAATGCCTTGCAGCTCATGACCGACCTTGTCTTCAAAGAGGATGAAGGTCTCCAGCAGGATTTCCCGCTGGGCGTCGCGCATGGCCTCGAACACCGCGGGAAAATAGGCCTCGCCATTTTCCAGCAATTGCACGCGATTGCCGCTCTGCCAGCCGTAGTCTAGGTCGCGGGCCTTGCTGTCATCCGGCGGCTGGTCGGTGGCGATATGTTCTACCGCAATGTTCATAACTCAATCTCCACCGACAGGGGCACATGGTCTGACAGGTGCGACCACGGCCGCGTGGTGAGCACGCGCGGGTTGTGGATGGTCAGGTTGCGCACATAGATGCGATCCAGCGGCAGTAACGGCAGGCGCGCCGGGAACGTACGCGCAGGCTTGCCGTGGGCGTGGATGAACACCTCCTGCAGGCCGCTTTGACTCAGGTCGGCCTTTTGCCGCCAGTCATTGAAATCGCCGGCGACCACCAGGGGCGCATCCGCCGGGATCTGGCCAATACGCTGCTCAAGCAAGCGCAGTTGCTGTTGGCGATGTACCTCGCGCAAGCCCAGGTGGATGCAGATGGCATGCACCTCGCGTTCGCCGCCCGGCAGGCGCAGCACACAATGCAGCAGGCCGCGGTTCTCATGGCCGCTTTGGGAGATGTCGAGGTTGTCGTAACGGATTATCTGGAATTTTGACAGCAGCGCGTTGCCATGGTCGCCATGGGGGTAGACCGCATTGCGACCATAGGCAAACTGCGGCCAGATGCTGTCGGCGAGAAATTCGTACTGCGGCATCTTCGGCCAGTCGCTATAACGCTGGGGATGGCGCTCGTGGGTGCCGTGGATCTCTTGCAGGAACACCATATCGGCACCGACGCTGCGCACCGCTTCGCGCAGTTCGGGCAGGATGAAGCGTCGATTCAGGGCAGTGAAGCCTTTATGGATATTCACCGTCAGCACGGTAAAACGCGTGATGGCGGCGGTGGGGGGCACGGGGATCAGCTCGGGGTGAGTCATGGCAGCACTCCCGGTTCCGGCAACTGCCCGGGTGCTGTGAGCAGGTGCTTGTCCAGCCCGAAGCGCTGCAACAACTGGCGCGCATCGAAAGGCGCGCGCACCTTGATGTCATTGTCGAAAAAACAGAACACGTCACGCTGTTTGCGCACGCGGGGTTTGCGTTGCGGGGCGACAAGGTGCGCATCCGCCGGTTGTTTGCCGTGGGCCCAGCGCTCGATACGGTCACCCCAGCGTTTGAGCGCCTCACTGGTATAGCCACTGGCGTAAAGCTGTTTGTCGCCGTGTAACCGCAGGTACATGAAGTTGGCGGTGACGTCTTCGATATAGGGCCACTTGCCGGCGGTGTCAGCCACTACGAGGGCAACACCGTACTTGTCCAGCAGCTGCACAAACTCCGGTACCGCAAAGCTCATGTGGCGAATTTCCACGGCATGGCGCAAGGGTTTTTTGCCATAGGCTTTCATGCTTGCCTTGCCGTTCAGACGCGGCTCGTGCTGGCGGGCGAGGGCGGCGGCCTGTTGGGTGTTGGTGGGTAAATCGGCCAGGAAGGCTTCGAACAGCGCGGCGTCGAATTTGAAGCTGGGCGGGAACTGCCAAAGGATGGGACCGAGTTTTTCTTTGAGCTCCAGCACCCCGGAGGCGAAGAAATTGGCCATGGGCTTGTGCACCTCGCGCAAGCGCAGGATATGCGTGACATAGCGTGGCGCCTTGACGCTGAACATGAACCCCTCAGGCGTATCGGCGTACCACTGCGCATAGCGCTTGGGGGGTTGCAGCGCATAGAAAGAACCGTTGATTTCAATGCTGCTCACGGCGCGTGACGCAAACTGCAACTCGCGTTTCTGGGTCAGCCCGTCGGGGTAGAAGTCCCCGCGCCAGGGCGTGTAGCGCCAGCCGGAAATGCCGATATGAATCGCCGCCATGGTTGCTCCTGTGGAGGTGGGGTGCGTTATGGGATGACTGCGATATTTGGCTGAAAGTTTCCACGTTCCTACAGACGGTACGGGGTGCGAAATGTGGGAGGGGGCTTGCCCCCGATAGCCATGGGTATCTACACAACTCTGACGTAGCAACCATCAGTAATCACGATGCGAAGCGAGCCGCTCTTGATCTGCTTTTGATCTTGATCTTAGGCGCCCCGTTAAACCACGCTGGCCGGAATTCGACAGGGATTTGGGGGGTAAACCGGCAGGGATGCCGGTTTAGCCGCCCCGCGCCATGGATGGCGCGTGGCGGCGGCCCCCCAAATCCATGGCGGATTACGGGCACACCGAGCCTGAGCGAGGTGCCGAGTGGTGGGGCGAAGGCCTTTTGCTTACTTTTGGGCCTCTCCAAAAGTGAGTCGCTGTAAGAGCGAAACCATAAGCGGCCGTTACCGCAGCAACGGATATGTACTCGGTCTGATCCAACATCCTGGTCGGCTGTCAGGCCGCCTTCGCAGGCAAGCCAGCTCCCACATTTGGATCGCGTCGCATCATTTAGATAGTCGGTGGCTGTCAGGCCGCCACGGGAGCAAGCTCCCTCGCCACAGGTTCAGGGCCATGCCAAAGTTGTGTAGATACCCATGCCCCGATAGCGGTGCATCAGTCATGAAGTTGTTGACTGACAGCCTGCTATCGGGGGCAAGCCCCCTCCCACAATTTGAATCACATGCCCGTAAACGCAGGGAACGATCAAGGCTCAAACCCGTCAGTTCCTTACAGACCCTTCTGAAGGAGCCCGCTGTTTTGCTGAATTTAAAGACTGCATTACTGCTAGGGGCGCTGCTGTTCTGCGGCAGCGGCGCATTGCAAGCCGCGGCCACCGCGCCTGAGCCCGACGCGGCGGCCAAGCCCGAGTTGCTGGTGGAGGGCGGCCTGCTCGGGGCCATCAGTTCCAGCATTGATGATGTGCAGCAGAAGCTCGATCTGAACCAGAACTTTATCGACGAGTGGCGCCTGCGGGCCGACCGGGCCGCGAATGAAGTCGGGCGGCTGGTCGACCAGACCGCCGCACGCTCGCCATGGAGTGTGGCCGGGGATTTCCTGCTGTTATCCGCCGTTTGGGTGGGTGCTTTTGCGCTGCTGACGTTACTGGGGCGCTTTATCGTGCGGCGCTTGAGCCTGCGCGCCTTTTTCCGCCGTCGGGCCCGCTTGCTGGGCGTGCTGGGGTATGTAGTGCCTTACACCATCCCTGCGGTTATCTGCCTGCCATTGACGCTGTATGTCAGCCATTTTCTCGCCTCTTCCGTAGGACGGGCACTGGCGCTGTGTTTTGCCTACGCCACCAGTAGCGGCATTTTTTCCACCTCCATGCTGCTGTGCGTGATCGTCATGTTCAATGTCGGCCACAAGCGCCCGGCGGTGCAGATCATTCGCGACTATTGCCCCAAACCGCTGTTCCTGATCGGCTTCCTTGCCGCCCTCAGCGACGCGCTCACCAGCCCGCAGATCGCCCGGCAGCTGGGCGGCAACATCACCAGCAGTGTTGCGGTGTTTACCGGGCTGTTTGCGACGGTGATCTTCGGTGTGCTGGTGGTTCGCCTGCGTCGCCCGGTGGCGCATTTGATTCGTAACCGGCCGTTGGCGCAGCGCCTTAAGCATCCGGCGTTGCAGCAATCGCTGCGGGTATTTTCCGGGCTGTGGTACTGGCCGATCCTGTTGATGGTACTGGTCTCGGCGATCAACTTGATCGGTGCCGGCGACGATAATCAAAAGGCCCTGCGCTGTGCCTTGTTGACCACCATCCTGCTGATCGGCACGGTGTTTCTCAGCACGGTGCTGCAACACTTGTTCAAGTCGCGCAGCCAAGTGGCGATACAGCGCAGCAGTGCCTACAAGGAGCGCTTTCTCAGCCTGTTGCACGCGATATTGCGCATTGTGATGGCCATCGCTTTTATCGAGATACTGGGGCGTATCTGGGGCGTGTCGCTGTTCGAGTTTGCCCAGCGCAACTCAGTGGGCCGGGCGATCAGCGATTCGCTCAGCAGTATCGGCCTGATCCTGCTGATGACGTGGCTGTTCTGGGTGGTGCTCGATACGGCGATTCAGGAAGCGCTCAAGCCCCCGGTGAACAAACGCTCCAGCCGCCAGCCCAGTACGCGGGTCAAAACCATCCTGCCGCTGCTGCGTAATGCGGTGAAAATCATTCTGGTGGTTATCTGTGCGATCACCACCATGGCCAATCTGGGCATCAACGTCGCGCCGTTACTCGCGGGTGCGGGGGTGGTCGGCCTGGCGATTGGTTTTGGCTCCCAACAGCTGGTGCAGGACGTGATCACCGGCCTGTTTATCATCATCGAAGACACGCTCTCGATCGGCGACTGGGTGGTGCTCGATTCCGGCCACGCCGGTACCGTCGAGGGCCTGACCATCCGCACCCTGCGCCTGCGCGACGGCAAGGGCTTTGTGCATTCGGTACCGTTCGGGCAGATCAAGGCGGTCACCAACCAGTCGCGCCAATTCGCCTATGCGTTCTTCTCGGTGCAGTTCACCTACGACACCGACGTGGACAAGGCCGTGGAGCTGATCCGTGAAGCAGGCCAGTCGATTCGTGACGACGTGTTCCTCAAGTACAACCTGCAAGGGCCACTGGAAGTGTTCGGCGTGGACAAGATGGACCTCAATGGCGTGGTGCTCACGGCGCAATTCCGCACGGTATCGGGTGGGCAATATGCGGTGAGCCGGGCTTTCAATCAGCGCTTGAAAAAGCTTGTGGATAACTGTGACGAGGTGCATTTTGCGCAGACTTATCCACAGCAGGTGTTGTTGCCCAAGCGTGTGGCGCAGGAGGATGAGCCAGAGACCGAGCAAGCCAGGCCGCAATGATGAGAGTGGCTGTTCCGGCCCCATCGGGAGTAAACCCCTTCCCACATTTGAATGTGTTCACATATCAAAATGTGGGAGGGGGCTTGCTCCCGATGAGGCCCTAAAGGTCAGCGCCTGATCAACTTCTCCTGCACTGCCTGCTGATCCATCTCCAGCAACACCTGCTGCTTGCCGGCGACCATCACCGCCGCCGGCAGCCCGTCGCGATATACAATCCGATTACCGCTCACCGCCGGCACTTTGGCCCCCGGTAGCAGCGTGCCCACAAGGTTCAATGGATCCGCCCCGCACACCGCGATCAAGCTCCCGTCATGTGCCCGCCGCCGCACCTCGCGCAGCAAGGGTATCGCCTCCGGCAACGCAAACTGTTCGCCCGCCAACCCACTGACAAACCGCCCGCCACGAATCTCCCCGCGTGCCTCCAGCCGATGGAAGGTGCGCAGCAATTCACGCCAGCTCGGCAACCAATCCGCCTCGCGCTCCAGCAAGCGCCAGAACACCACGCCGTAACGGCGCAGCAGGGTCATCGCCACATGCTCCAGGGTCTCGGCCGAATGTGGGCCGGCGGCGCTGGCGGAACGGCGGACCAAGGCCCAGCGACCGGCATCATCCATGCCGCCGACAAACGCCCCGCGCCCACGTCGACTGCTGCGGGCCTGGCGTTTGCTGGCGGGCGTGGTCAGGGCGCGCAGCCCGGCGAAGCTGTCGGCATTCACCAGGCCGGCGCCTACCAGTTCCTGCAAGGCTGTCTCCAGCTCGCTGCGCAGCAGGTGGGCCTCGTGCACCAGTTCATCAAAAAACAAGGCGCCGTGTTCGCGCAGGGACGAGTGGACTTTCTGCGCCTTGGGCGACAGCGTGGTGCTGTCGGTGGGCTCGGTCAGCCCGCTCCACAACGCTACCTGGCTACGGGGGAGCAAAACCACCGGGGTGCTGCGCAACGCCATGGCGCCGGCCTTGTTGCTTAAGCGCGTCCATACCAGCTTGCCGCTGCGGCACAGGTCATCGAGCCAGGTCGATGAATAATCCTTGATGCGCGCGCTGAGCAGGTCAGTGTCCCAGGCCGACGTGGCGGCGGCATAGCCTTCGAGTTGGCTGACTATCTGCGGCAATACGGCGCTGCCCTGGCCGCGGGTGCTGTCGGACAGGTGCTGCCAATCGAACAGAAAGCGCATGAAATCCTGCAATGCCACCGGCTCGATCTCCCGTCGCAGGCGCTTGACCGTGTAGCGATGAATGCGCGCCAGCAAGTGACGTTCGCACCATTGTTCCTGCGTGGCCCCGGGGCTGAAGTGCCCGCGCAGCACGTAGCCCTCCTGCTCCAGGCGCGCCAGGGCCTGAGTGATTGCCGCCACGGGCAGCGCCAGGGGGGCAGCGATTTCGACCAGGTTCAACGGGCCAAAACCACTGAGGCGCGCACGCAGTACTTCTAACAGTGCTTCGTCAAACTCCCAGGGCTCGTCGAACCCGGGCAGCAGTGGCAAATCGTTAGGGTAGAGCGCCTGCAAGCAACTCAAGCGCTCAACGGCGACCCACATGCCGTTGTGCAACTGACAGGCTCGCCCGGCCTTGGCCAAGGCGTGCAGCCATGCGGCCCATTGCGGCGCAACTTCAGGGGCTGCGATGCACGCCAGGCTCATCAGCGCTTCATGCATTTCATCCACGCCATTGGGCGCGGGCCAGGCTTCTTCACGAACGCCGGCGATGGCGTCGGCATCCAGTGCGCCCAGGTCGTCGGTGCTCTGCGGGTCGCTCCAGCGTCGGTTGAGCACGGCCTGGGTGCGGCGCTCTTCCAGCGGGGCGTCGTCGAGAAAGGTGTAGGGCTTGGCGCTGAGAATTTCCGCGGCCATGGGCGAAGGGGCGGGCAGGTCGCGGCTGATCAATCGGACTTCACCGCGTTCCATGCGCCGCAGCAGTGCCAGCCAGGCTTCACTGTCCATGGCTTCATGCAAGCAATCGTCGAGGGTTTGTTCCACCAGTGGGTGATGGGGGATTTCGCGCTCGCCGGCGAGGTTTTCCAGGCAGGCGATCTGGTCCGGAAAGACGCTGGCGATCAGGTCTTCGCTCTTCATGCGCTGGATCTGCGGCGCCACCTTGCGCCCGCCGGTATAACGCGGCAACGCCAGGGCCACGGCGGCATTCCAGCGCCAGCGCACGCCGAACAGCGGCGCATCCAGCACGGCCTGGATCAGGAGGTGTTCAGCACTGTTGCTGTTGAGGTAACGCCACACCTCATCCAAGGCAAAACTGTGGCTGGTGGACAGCGACAGCACGATGGCGTTTTCGCTGGCCGCTGCTTGCAGCTCGAAGTTGAAGGTGCGGCAGAAACGCTTGCGCAACGCCAGGCCCCAGGCGCGGTTGATGCGGCTGCCAAACGGCGTGTGGATGATCAACTGGGTGCCGCCGGACGCGTCGAAAAACCGCTCCATGATCAACGTGTCCCGAGAGGGCAGGGCGCTCAGGGCCTGGCGCGACCGGGCGAGGTAATCCAGCAGTTGTTCGGCGCTGGCGCGATGCAGGCCCAAGGTGCCGGTAAGCCAGTCGAGGGCCGGTTGCAGGTCGCCGGGCGTGGCACCCAGCAAGCTGTCGATTTGCCCTTGCAAGCGCGCTACGGCCACCGACAACTCATTGCTGCGCCCGGGCGCTTCGCCCAGCCAGAACGGGATGGTCGGCGGTTGGCCATGGGCATCCTCGACGCGCACCTTGCCGGCTTCGACCCGCAGGATGCGGTAAGAGGTATTGCCGAGTTGGAAGATGTCGCCGGCGATGCTTTCCACCGCGAAGTCTTCGTTGACGCTGCCGATGTTCAGGCTCTGGGGCTCCAGCAACACGCTGTAGTCGGCGTTGTCCGGGATGGTGCCACCGCTGGTGACGGCGGTGAGCCTGGCACCGCGGCGGCCGCGCAGGGTGTGGGTCACGGCGTCACGGTGCAGGTAGGCGCTGCGGATACCCTGGCGGCCGTTATAGCCCTCGCTGAGCATCTGCAACAGGGCCTGGTAGTGGCGCTCATCCAGCTCGGCGTAGGGCGCAGCGCGGCGGACAAGCGCCAGCAGCGCCTGTTCCGGCCATTCACGGGCGCTGACTTCGGCAATGATCTGCTGGGCCAGCACGTCCAGCGGCGCCACTGGAATATGCAAGGTATCCAGCTCGCCACGGCGTACGCAGTCGAGCAACGCGGCGCATTCGATCAAGTCGTCACGGGTGGTGGCAAACAGGCGCCCTTTGGGCGTACCGCCGACCTGGTGCCCGGAGCGGCCGACGCGTTGCAAAAAGCCATTGATCGAGCCGGGTGAGCCGATCTGGCAGACCAGATCCACCTCGCCAATATCGATGCCCAGCTCCAGGGACGCGGTGGCGATCAGCACTTGCAGTTCGCCGGCCTTGAGCCGTTGCTCGGCGTCCAGGCGCAGTTCCTTGGCCAGGCTGCCATGGTGGGCGGCCACGGCGGTCTTGCCCAGCCGCTCGCTCAGATGCCGGGCCAGGCGTTCGGCCAGGCGCCGGGTGTTGACGAAAATCAGCGTGGTGCGGTGTTCGCGGGCCAATTGCGCGAGGCGGTCATAGACCAGGGCCCACACATCGTTGGCCATCACCGCCGAGAGCGGCACTGGCGGCACTTCGATATCCAGGTCCCGTGGGCGCGCATGGCCGATGTCGACGATGGCACACTTACGGTCGGTGCCGACTAAAAACCGCGAGACCGCTTCGATGGGTTTTTGCGTGGCTGACAGGCCGATACGGGTCAATGGCTCGGTGCACAGCGCTTGCAGACGCTCCAGGCTCAAGGCCAGGTGGCTGCCGCGCTTGCCGGCGGCGATGGCATGGATCTCATCGACGATCACCGTGCGCGTGCTGGCGAGCATGTGTCGGCCGGAATCCGAACCCAGCAGCACATACAGAGATTCGGGCGTGGTCACCAGAATATGCGGCGCGCGCTTGCGCATCTGTGCGCGGTCTTTTTGCGGGGTGTCGCCGGTGCGCACGGCGGTGCGGATCACCAGCGGCGGCAGGCCGAGCTTTTCAAGTTGCTCGGTAATGCCGGCCAGCGGGTTTTGCAGGTTGATCTGGATGTCGTTGGACAGCGCCTTGAGCGGCGACACATACACCACCAGGGTCTCGTCCGGCAGTTGCCCGCCGTTGGCCAGGCCCTGGTGGACCAAATCGTCGAGCACCGCCAAAAAGGCCGTCAAGGTCTTGCCCGAGCCGGTGGGCGCGGCGATCAGCGTTGACCGCCGCTGGCGGATCAGCGGCCACGCCTGGGCCTGGGCGCCGGTCACCGAGGGGAAGGTCCTGCAAAACCAGGCACTGACGGCGGGGTGAAAACCATCCAGTGCGCTGGCCGTTGATTCGGAAAGGTTCATGAAGTGATTGATGCCACCTGCTCCAACAAGTTGCAAACACGTACTTTATCCGTGACGGTTGCGCTACAAACCCGCAAAATGCAACGATTCTGGCAACTACCTGCGGCAAGGCGCACACGCCTGTCGATAATAACCATCGTTCCAAACAGACCGGGCCTGCTCAATCTATGCGAATGCGCCTTATGTTACTGGGCGGCGGGAATGCCCTCGGGCAGGCGCTGATTCGCCTCGGTGCAGAGGAAGACATCGGTTTCCTCGCCCCCAAACCGCCCCAAGACGGCTGGGATGCCGCGAGCCTTACCCAATTGCTCGACGACACCCGTCCCGATGCATTGATCAACCTCGCCTACTATTTCGACTGGTTCCAGGCCGAAACCGTGAGCGAAACCCGCTTGGCCGCCCAGGAGTTCGCCATCGAACGCCTGGCTGAATTGTGCCAGCACCACAGCATCACGCTGCTGCAACCGTCCAGCTACCGGGTGTTCGATGGTTCCCGCGCCACCGCCTACAGCGAAAAAGACGAGCCGGTGCCCCTGGGCCTGCGCGGCCAGGCGTTGTGGCGTATCGAGCAGAGCGTGCGCGCCACTTGCCCGCAACATGTGCTGCTGCGATTTGGCTGGTTGCTCGATGACAGTGTCGACGGCACGCTCGGGCGGTTCCTGGCCCGGGCCGAAAAGCCCGATGAACTACTGATGGCCGACGACCGTCGTGGCAACCCGACGCCGGTAGACGATGCCGCACGGGTGATTATCTCGGTGCTCAAGCAGCTTGATTGCGCGGCGCCGCTCTGGGGCACCTATCATTACGCCGGGCATGAGGCGACTACGCCGTTGGCGCTGGGCCAGGCGATTCTGACCGAAGCGCGCAACTTCCACCCGCTGGCGATCGAGTCGCCGACTGCCCAGGCCCATGCGGCCCGGCCGGATGCGGCAGAGGAACCGCAGCACGCGGTGCTGGCCTGCAAGAAAATCCTGCATACCTTCGGCATCAAGCCCAGGGCATGGCGGGCGGGACTTCCGGCGTTGCTGGACCGGTTCTACCGCCACAGCTGACACGCTACAAAACCAAATGTGGGAGGGGGCTTGCTCCCGATAGCGATGGGTCAGTCCATGAATCTGTTGACTGACACTCTGCTATCGGGAGCAAGCCCCCTCCCACATGGGTTATGCAGTGTTGCTTAGAACTTGTAACCAATACCCACCATGTAAACCATCGGATCCACGTCCACATTGACCTTGGCCCGAGTGCCCTGGCCCAGCGCATTGTTATCCACAGTCGCCTTGGTGCTGATGTCGATGTAGCGCGCCTGGGCGTTGATCATCCAGTTGTCGTTGATCATGTAGTCGGCGCCGATCTGTGCGGCCCAGCCCCAGGAGTTTTCGGCCTTGAAGTTGCTGAAGCCGGCTTGTTGAGCGCGACCGCCGACGTGTTCGTCGTAGATCCAGGTGTAGTTGATACCGGCGCCCACGTACGGCTGGAATGCCGACTTGTTGTCCAGCGGGTAGTACACGACGCTCAGGGTCGGCGGCAGGTGCTTGAGCGAGCCGAGCTTGCCGTTGGCGGCGCCCAGTGCGGTGTTCTTGAGTTTCACGTCATGCTCGAACGGTGTAGCGGCCAGCAATTCGATACCGACGTGGTCGGTGATCATGTAGGCGAAGTTCAAGCCCAGTTGGGTGTCGCTGCTCATGGTCGCCTTGCCGCCCAGGTTGGTGCCGGCCAGCGGGCCCTGGTCAACCTTGACCTTGCCGCTGTCGGCCTCCGGGTTGACGGTGATTGCACCGGCACGCACCAGAATATCGCCCGCCTGGTGAGCGTGTGCGACCGGGGCGACGAGGGCGAGCGCGAAGAGGGACGCGCCGAGCAGAGACTTGTTCATGGGAGCTCCAAAGGACGTTTAAAAGTTGTACGTCCAATGGTAAAGATCGTTCCGCTCGGTCTTTTGACTCAGCTCAATGAAAGGGTGATCAGCGCTACTCCTGCAGCTCGTACATGTAAATCTTCTCGGCATCCATCTGGTAACCGGCGTCGGCCAGTTCACTCGACGACGGCTTGACCTGCATCGCGCCTTCGATCCAGTACGGCTGGTACAGCTCATCGAGTTTCACCCCGACTTCACTTTTCACATGCACGATCTGGTTCGACGGCGGTGGCGGCACGTGGATGCACGCGCCGAAATACGGCACCAGCAGAAACTCGGTGGTGCGGCCTTCTTCGCTGACTTCCAGTGGCACGATATACCCCGGCAGGCGGATGTGCTGGCCGTCGAGGCTCTGCACCACCGGCGCGTTGGGCAGATCCTGCTTGGCCGCCGGCGCCGCCTCGACGGACAAGGCATCGGCCATGTTTGACAGGTCGTGCAGCGGCTTCATATTAGGCACTTCCGGTGGCGCATCCGGCGGGATCATTTCCTGCCAGGACAGGTCCTTGGGCTGTTCATCCGCCCACACGGGTACGGCCGTCAACAGCAACAGGGCAAACAGGGCACGACGCATCGAAGCCTTCCTCATAAACGGATGGACAGGCCATCGGCCAAAGATTGTCGATAGGCGCGCCACGCGGGCACGCTGCCCATCAACAGCGCTGCAGCGAGGATACCCGCCAGCAGGGTCCATTCATATTCGCTCGGCCAGGACATCGGCAGGTCCAGCCCGTAGTTGGCCTGCAAGTAACCACGGGAGGCGGCGATGCAGACATACAGCAGGCCCACGCCTGCTACCACACCGGACAAGGCCAGGGCGAAGGCTTCGAAGATCAGCAGGCTCGCGATATGCCAGGGGCGTGCACCCACCGAACGCAGAATCGCCATCTCGCGGCGGCGCTCGTTGAGGCTGGTGAGGATCGCCGTGAGCATGCCGATCAAGCCGGTCAGCACCACGAACAGCGAGATCACGAACAAGGCTTTCTCGGCGGTGCCCATCATGCTCCACAGTTCTTGCAGCGCCACGCCCGGCAGGATCGCCAGCATCGGCTCGCCACGGAATTCATTGATATCTCGTTGCAGGGCGAAGGTGGAAATCTTGTTGTTCAGGCCGAGCATGAACGCGGTGATGGCTTGCGGCGTCAGGTCCATATTGCGCGCCTGGTCGGCGCTGATGCGGCCTTTGCCCTGGGCCGGCACACCGTTGTGCCAGTCGACATGGATCGCCTCCATGCCACCCAGGCTGATGTGCAACGTGCGATCTACCGGCGTACCGGTACGCTTGAGGATGCCGACCACGGTGAAGGGTTTGTCGTCGTGCTTGACCAGGCTGACTACCGCCACGCCGTGGGCGAGTACCAACTTGTCGCCGAGCTTGTAATGCAGGGCGTCGGCGACTTCGGCGCCGAGCACCACTTCAAACGGGTCGGTGGCAAAGGCGCGGCCGCTGGCCAGTTCGAGGTTTTGCTTGCGCCCGTACTGGTAATGCTCGAAGTAGGATTCGTTGGTGCCCATCACGCGGTAACCGCGATGGGAGTCGCCGAGGGAAATCGGAATGGCCCATTTCACCTGGGGGCTGGCGGCGAAATGCTCAAAGCTGTCCCAGCGGATGTTGTTGGTGGCGTTGCCGATGCGAAACACCGAATACAGCAGCAGGTTGACCGAGCCCGAACGTGCCCCGACGATCAGGTCGGTACCGCTGATGGTGCTGGCAAAACTGTTGCGCGCCTCGACACGCACGCGCTCCACCGCCAGCAACAAGCACACGGAAAGCGCGATGGCGAAGGCAGTGAGGATCGCAGTAAAGCGGCGGTTAGCGAGGCTGGCCATAGCTAGACGAAACAGATACATCTCAAACCTCTGCGGGCGTGGCGGCGCGATTGAGTTCGGCCAGTGACAGGTTGCGGTCGAACAGTGACGCCAGGCTCTGGTCATGGCTGACAAACAACAGGCTGGCGCCAGCTTCACGGCATTCAGCGAACAGCAACTGGATGAACGCTTCGCGGGCGTCATAGTCCAGGGCCGAGGTGGGCTCGTCGGCGATCACCAGTTCCGGTTGGCCGATCAACGCACGGGCGGCAGCCACCCGTTGTTGCTGGCCGATAGACAGCGAGTCGGCGCGGCGCTCCAGCAAGTCCTTGTCCTTCAAGCCCAGGTGCGCGAGCAGGGTCGCGGCTGCCTGGTCGACACTGCCGTGGCGCTGCTTGGCCCGCTGCGCGCGCAGCTTGGAAAAGTGGCATGGCAACTCGACGTTTTCGCGCACCGATAGAAACGGCAGCAGGTTGAACTGCTGGAAGATGTAGCCGGTGTGGTCCACACGGAAACGATCACGGGCGCCGGCCGAGAGTTCGGTCAACTCCTGCCCCAGCAGGCGGATGCTGCCCTGGCAGGGTTTCTGCACGCCCCCCAACAGCCCCAGCAGCGTGGTCTTGCCACTGCCGCTCGGGCCCTTGAGGAACAGGGTTTCCCCGGGTTCCAGGCGGAACGCGGGGATGTCCAGCAACTGCGGGTGACCGGGCCAGTTGAAGCCCAGGTCGGACAGTTCGATTAACGCTTGAGTCATGGGAAGTCAGTGTCGCCTGGTAGTCGAAAATGGCGCCGATCCACTGTGGGAGCTGGCTTGCCTGCGATGGCATCGCTACGGTGTGCCTGCTGCACCGCGTTGCCAGTATCGCAGGCAAGCCAGCTCCCACATGGACTGTGCTTTCAAGTCAGAACTTCAGGGTGGCGGCGGTGGCCGTCGCGTCAACACCTTGCTGACCGCTTGGGCCGATCAGTTGTACCTGAATTTTCTGCGTCGCAGGGAAGGTCTTGAACACTTGGCTCAGATCGAGGTTGCTCAGCGCCGTCGGCGTAGCACAGGTGAATTGGTAATGGGCGTGGATTTCGCTGTGGTCGTGATGGTGCTCGTGGGCGGCGGCGCCTTTGCCGTCGGTGGCGTGGTCATCGTCGTCATGGTCGGCTTCTGGTTTGTCACCGAACAGCGGGCTATTGAGTTCCTGGCTGCTGACCACACACCCTGCGGCCTTGGGCAGGTTGAACAGGGCCAACGGGTTCTCCAGTTGTTTGCGTACACCGGCGACCTTGGCTTTATCGGCGGCGCTGGTCGCTACATGCTCGAAACCCACCAGGTTCATGGCCGGGCTGTCCAGTTCAAGCTCAAGGGCCTTGCCATCCAGCACGGCATTGAGACGGCCGACCCCGTGTTCATGGACGCCGAGGCTGCCGTGCTCGTGGTCATGCTCTTCATGAGCGTGGGCAACAGCCAGTGGCAGCAGGGCGAACGGCAAAGCAAGCAGCAAACGGCGCATGGGAGGGCTCCAGGATGAAAGTTTTGTTATGTGATCTTATAACAATAGAGCCGAGAGTTTGACCGCCTGCTTGGTGTTGCGCAAGCTGCATGGGAGCATGACGGTCAGAAAAATGCAGGAGTACAGCGATGTTGCGAATTCGTGGAACCATCGGCGACCTGCCGGTGGACTTGACCCTGGAACTGGACGACGGCGATTGGGCGCGCTTGGGCGCACAGCTTCAGGCCACCCCAACGCCCAGTGCGCCAACCGCGGCGCCGGTCAAACAGAACGACGACCTATGGCAGAGCGCCCAGGAGGTGCTGCGCAAGGCAGGGCAGCTCAACGGTCTGGAATTACTCGATCAACTGGAAGGGTTGGCAGGCGATGCGGGCGCGGGCAAGCGCCTGTTGGTACGCCTGCGTCATAGCGCCAAGGTCAAGGTGAGCAGCGGCGGGGATACGCCGCTGTACCGTTGGATCGGTGATTAGTACAACGCGGCAAACAATTTGCGGCGGTACACCGTGACCAGCGGGTGCTCATTGCCCAGTAATTCGAACACCTGCAGCAATGTCTTGTGCGGCAAGCCTTCGCTGTAGCTGCGGTTGCGGGTAAACAACTTGAGCAAACCTTCCAGTGCAGCATCGTACTGCTGGCGCGCCAGTTGCTGGATCGCCAACTGATAGGCCGCTTCGTCGTCCTGCGGGTTCTGTGCCAGGCGGCTCTTCAGATCGGCGGTGTCCGGCAAGTCTGCGGCCTGGCGCAGGAAGGTGATCTGCGCCTTGGCCCCGGCCAGGGCGGCCTTGTGGTCGTCGCTTTTGACAGCGTCAAGCACGGCCTGGGCTTCGCCCAATTCGCCGCGTTCGGCCAGGCAGCGTGCGTACAGGATCAACGCGGGGGCGTTAGTGTTGTCTTCGCCCAACAGCGCCACCAGCAGCCCTTCAGCTTCACTGATGCGCCCTTCGCTGAACAACGCCTGGGCCTGTTCCAGCGGATCCGCCGCAGCCGGTGGTGGCATCTGCACATGGGGTTCCAGCATCGCCCGCACTGCCGACTCCGGCTGCGCACCGGCAAACCCGTCCACCGGCTGGCCATCCTTGAACAGCACCACCGTCGGCAGGCTTTGAATGCCGAAACGCGCGACGATGTCCTGTTCGGCCTCGCAATCGACCTTGGCCAACAGCAACTCGCCGCGATAGCTCTCGGCAATCTGCGCCAGCATCGGCATCAGCGCCTTGCATGGCGCACACCATTCGGCCCAGAAGTCCACCAGCACAGGTTTTTCAAAAGAATTCTGAATCACCGCCTGGTCGAAGTTGGCGGTGGTGACGTCGAAGATGTACGGCGTGGGCTCACTCATGGGGCGTCTCGAATAAAGCGGGAATGGGGGCAACTATAAGGGCTGGCGCCGCGAATGGTACAGACTCACCTTGCGAAACTCCCAAGGCTCGGCCAGGTCTGGCAGGGTCAACGCGTCCAGAACCTCCAGCCGTTGATAACGCGGGTGTTGGAAGTCCCGCACCCGCGAATCCGCCACCAGCGCTTCGCGGCCACGGCTGAGGAATTGATCGAGCAACGGAAGGTTGGCGCGGTCGTAAAGCACGTCGGCCACCAGGATCAAGTCAAAACGGTCGGCTTCGGCGAAGAAGTCGGCGCAATAGCCCAGCTCCACCGCATTGAGTTCGGCGTTGGCGCGGCAAGACGCCAGGGCCAGCGGGTCCAGGTCACAAGCCACTACTTCCAGGGCCCCCGCCTTTACGGCGGCAATCCCGGCCACGCCGGAGCCGGCACCGAAATCCAGCACGCGTTTACCGGCGACCCACTCGGGATGCGCCGCCAGGTAGCGCGCCAACGCCAGGCCGCTGGCCCAGCAAAAGCTCCAGTAGGGCGGCTCATGCAGGATGCGCCGGGTTTCTTCCTGGCTGAAGGCGCGGTTCATATTGTCGGCATCGAGCAGCCATAGCGACAATTCGGTGCCCGGCAGAGGGCAGGGCACCAATTGCGCGTCGCCGATCAGCTCGCTCAAGGCGCGCTGCAGGTGCAGCGGTTGCGTCATGGCGCCTTGACGAGTTGCAGGGGGCCGGTGCTCTGGGTGATCGCCTGGGTGACGCGCACGGCGGGCAGGTGCAGGATCAACTGGCCGGACTGGCTGGCGCGGCCACGCAATTCAACGCGTGCACCGGCCGGGAAGGCTTCAGGGTTGAAGCGCAGGCGGAAGGCCAGCGGCTTGCCATTGCCGCTCAGCACGCTGCTGGCGAGCAGTTGCTGTGGGCGCGAACGGTCGTCGATCACCAGCAGCGCCATCTCGACTTCGGCGCCGGCGGGCACGTTGGTCAGGCTGCCGCTGATTTCCCGTTGATAGGCGGGCAGGGGGCCGAGGTCTTCAATACCCGGGACTTTTTTCTCTTGTGCCGGTGTCGGTTGAGGCGCGGCCGGTTTGGGGGCTTCGCTGCTGCAGGCGACCAGAAAACTGAACAGCGTGAGTAGAACGAGTGGTCGTAACTGCATGTACGGCTCCAGAAAGGACAAAATCCGTGGCTTAAAAAATATCAAACATATAAGCCTGCCTATATACCGTAAAGGCTATGGCTTGTCTTGCGACGGGGATGCGCTACCATGGCCCTCCCATTTTTTGTTGCCTGCCAACCATGCACTGTCCCTTCTGCGGTGCCAACGACACCAAGGTCATTGACTCGCGTCTGGTCGCCGAGGGCGATCAAGTGCGTCGCCGGCGCGAATGCCTGGCCTGTGGTGAACGTTTCACCACCTTCGAAACCGCCGAACTGGTATTGCCCCGTCTGATCAAGTCCGACGGCAGCCGCCAGCCTTTCGACGAAGAAAAACTGCGCGCCGGTATGCAGCGCGCCCTGGAAAAACGCCCGGTGAGTGTCGAGCGCCTGGAAGCGGCGCTGGTGCATATCAAGCACAAGTTGCGGGCGACCGGCGAGCGCGAGGTCAAGAGCCTGGTGGTCGGCGAGTTGGTGATGGGCGAACTGCAAAAGCTCGACGAAGTCGCCTATATCCGTTTTGCCTCGGTGTATCGACGCTTCCAGGACCTCAATGAGTTCCGCGAAGAAATCGACCGCCTGGCCCGTGAGCCCTCCAAACAATGACGTCTGAACAGGCAGTCCTCGACGCCCATTACATGGCGCGTGCCCTCGAATTGGCGCGCAAGGGCCTGTACACCACCCACCCCAATCCACGGGTGGGCTGCGTGATCGTGCGTGACGGGCAGATTGTCGGCGAAGGCTGGCATGAGCGCACCGGCGAGCCCCATGCCGAGCCGAATGCCCTGCGCGCCGCCGGTGAAAAGGCCCGTGGCGCGACGGTGTACGTGACGCTGGAGCCGTGCAGCCACCATGGCCGTACGCCGCCGTGCGCCGATGCACTGGTGAGCGCCGGTGTGGTGCGGGTGGTGGCAGGTATGCAGGACCCGAACCCGGAAGTGGCCGGGCGGGGCATGCAGCGCCTGGCCCAGGCGGGTATCGAGGTGCGCAGCGGCGTGCTGGAAGCTGAGGCGCGGGCGCTTAACCCGGGGTTCCTCAAGCGCATGGAGCACGGTTTGCCGTTCGTGCGGGTCAAGCTGGCCATGAGCCTGGACGGCCGCACGGCGATGGCCAGCGGCGAAAGCCAATGGATCACCGGCCCCGCTGCCCGCGCCGCCGTCCAACGTCTGCGTGCCGAGGCGAGTGTGGTGTTGACCGGTGCCGATACGGTGCTGGCCGACGGCGCCCGCTTGACTGTGCGCGCCGCTGAGTTGGGCCTGGATGAACAAACCACCGCCCTGGCCATGTCGCGCCCGCCGCTGCGCGTGTTGATCGACGGCCGCTTGCGCGTGCCGCTCAATGCACCCTTCTTCAAGGCAGGCCCGGCACTGGTCATCACCTGCGTAACCCCGGAGAACCAGTTCCCCCGTGGCCCAGAGTGCCTGGTGGTACCAGGCGTGGAGGGCCAGGTCGACCTGCGCTCGGCGCTGGTGGCATTGGCCGCCCGTGGCGTCAACGATGTGCTGGTGGAAGCGGGCCCGAGCCTGGCGGGCGCGTTTGCCCAGCAGGGTCTGGTGGATGAGTACGTCATATTCATCGCCGGCAAGTTCCTCGGCTCCGCTGCCCGGCCGTTACTGGACTGGCCGCTTGAGAAGCTGGTCGACGCGCCCCAACTCAAGATCACTGACATGCGCGCTGTAGGCGACGACTGGCGAGTCACTGCCATTCCCGTCCCGACAGCGAGCGTATAATTCCCGGCCTGCGCTTAAGCGTCAGCCCCTCGTTTTCAGGAGAGCGAAATGTTCACCGGCATTATCGAATCCATCGGCAGCATCCGTGCAATGACCCCCAAAGGCGGCGACGTGCGCCTGCTGGTTGAAACCGGCAAGCTGGACCTCGGCGACGTCAAGCTGGGTGACAGTATCGCCGTCAGCGGCGTGTGCCTGACCGTTATTGAGCTGCCGGGCAACGGCTTTGCCGCCGACGTCAGCCGGGAAACCCTGGACTGCACCGCGATGAACGACCTCAAGGCTGGCAGCCCGGTCAACTTGGAAAAAGCCCTGACGCCGACCACGCGCCTGGGCGGTCATCTGGTCAGCGGCCATGTCGACGGTGTCGGCGAAGTGGTGGCCCGCAGTGAAAACGCACGCGCCGTGGAATTTCGCATTCGTGCGCCCAAAGAGCTGGCCAAGTACATTGCCCACAAGGGTTCGATCACCGTCGATGGCACCAGCCTGACCGTGAATGCCGTCAATGGCGCCGAATTTGAACTGACCATCATTCCCCACACCCTCAGCGAAACCATCATGGCCTCCTACCAGCCGGGGCGCCGGGTGAACCTGGAAGTGGACTTGCTTGCCCGTTACCTGGAGCGCCTGTTGCTGGGCGAAAAGGCCGCAGAGCCTGCATCAGGCAACATCACCGAAAGTTTTCTGGCCGCTAACGGCTACCTGAAATCCTGACCAAGGGGGTGCCGCGTGGCGCTCAATAGCATCGAAGAACTGGTTGAAGACATCCGCCAAGGCAAGATGGTCATCCTTATGGATGACGAAGATCGCGAGAACGAAGGCGACATCATCATGGCCGCCGAGGCGTGCAAGCCCGAGCACATCAACTTCATGGCCAAGCACGCCCGTGGTCTGATCTGCATGCCCATGAGTCGCGAACGCTGCGAGTTGCTCAAGCTGCCGTTGATGGCGCCGCGCAATGGGTCGGGTTTCGGCACCAAGTTCACGGTATCGATTGAAGCCACCACTGGCGTCACCACCGGTATCTCCGCCGCTGACCGCGCCCGTACCGTGCAAGCCGCCGCCGCCAAAGATGCCAAGGCCGAAGACATCGTCAGCCCAGGGCACATTTTCCCGCTGATGGCTCAACCGGGTGGCACCCTGGCTCGCGCCGGTCACACCGAAGCCGCCTGCGACCTGGCGCGCATGGCCGGTTTCGAGCCGAGCGGGGTGATCTGCGAAGTGATGAACGATGACGGCACCATGGCCCGTCGCACTGAACTTGAAGCCTTTGCCGCCGAACACAACCTCAAGATCGGCACCATTGCCGACCTGATCCACTACCGCATGATCCACGAACGTACCGTTCAGCGGATTGCCGAGCAGCCGCTGGACAGCGAACTGGGCCAATTCAATTTGGTGACCTACCGTGATTCAGTGGAAGGCGACGTGCATATGGCCCTGACCCTGGGCAACATTTGCGCCGAAGAGCCGACCCTGGTGCGGGTGCACAACATGGACCCTCTGCGCGACCTGTTGATGGTCAAGCAACCCGGCCGCTGGAGCCTGCGCGCCGCCATGGCCGTGGTTTCCGAGGCTGGCAGCGGTGTGGTGCTGTTGCTCGGTCACCCGCTGGACGGCGACGTATTGCTGGCGCACATCCGCGAAACCGCCGACGCCGTGCCGGTGAAAAAACCGACCACCTACAGCATCGTCGGTGCCGGTTCGCAGATCCTGCGCGACCTGGGCGTGCGCAAAATGCGCCTGATGAGCGCACCGATGAAATTTAATGCGATATCCGGATTCGACCTGGAAGTTGTAGAATACGTGCCCTCCGAATAAAGGCCGGCGATTTCTGCCCCTTGTTCGCGGTTAAATCATCACTGAGGGACGCACTTTTCGCGTCCCGGCTCTTTAAGAGATTTGTCGAATGACCCTGAAGACCATCGAAGGTACCTTCATCGCCCCCAAAGGCCGCTATGCCCTGGTGGTTGGCCGCTTCAACAGCTTCGTGGTTGAAAGCCTGGTAAGCGGTGCGGTTGACGCCCTGGTTCGCCACGGTGTGAGCGAGAGCGATATCACCCTTATCCGCGCCCCTGGCGCCTTCGAAATTCCACTGGTTGCGCAAAAAGTTGCTCAGCAGGGTGAATACGCGGCGATCATCGCCCTGGGCGCGGTCATTCGTGGCGGTACCCCGCACTTCGAATACGTAGCCGGCGAATGCACCAAGGGCCTGGCCCAGGTGTCCATGGAGTTCGGCGTGCCAGTCGCTTTCGGCGTGCTGACCGTTGATTCCATCGAGCAAGCCATCGAGCGTTCCGGCACCAAGGCCGGTAACAAGGGCGCTGAAGCTGCCTTGTCCGCCCTGGAAATGGTCAGCCTGCTGTCGCAGTTGGAGGCCAAGTGATTTCCGACGAAAGCGATCGTTTCAACCCCCGTGACGAGCGTCCAGCCGATGCCGGCAAGCCTTCGAAAAGCGAAAAGCGCCGTGCGGCCCGTCAGCTCGCCACCCAGGCGCTGTACCAGCGTCATATGGCTGGCACTTCGCTGAACGAGATCGAAGCGCAATTTCGCGTCGATAACGACTTCACCTTTGCTGACCAGAGCTACTTCCACGACATCCTGCACGGTGTTCCGGCCAACATGACCGAAATCGATGCTGCGCTGTCGCCATGCCTGGACCTGACCCTCGAAGAGCTGGACCCGGTTGAGCTGGCGGTACTGCGCCTGTCCACCTGGGAGTTGCTCAAGCGCGTTGACGTACCGTACCGCGTGGTGATCAACGAAGGCATCGAACTGGCGAAAGTCTACGGTTCGACCGACGGCCACAAGTTCGTCAACGGCGTGCTCGACAAGCTGGCCCCGCGCCTGCGTGAAGCCGAAGTGAAGGAACACAAGCGCTAATCTGCGCTTGAGTCCCGCATGGGCGAGTTCGAGCTGATCCGCAAGTACTTCGCCGCCGCGCCTTGTGCGCAAGGCGGCGATGGCATTGCCCTGGGGATCGGCGACGACTGTGCCTTGCTGGCGCTGCCCGCCGGAGAGCAACTGGCGGTCTCTACCGATACGCTGGTGGCCGGCGTGCATTTTGCCGACCCCTGTGACCCGTACCTGCTCGGCCAGCGCTCGCTGGCCGTGGCGGTGAGCGACCTGGCCGCCATGGGCGCCAACCCCCTCGCGTTTACCCTTGCCCTGACCACGCCGACCGTTGATGCCGATTGGCTGCAATGCTATGCCCAAGGCCTGAACGCCATGGCGCAACGTTGCGGCGTGGGCTTGGTGGGCGGCGATACCACCCGAGGGCCACTGAGCCTGACCCTGACCGTATTTGGCCGCGTACCGGCCGGGCAGGCGTTGACGCGCAGTGGTGCGCAGCCGGGTGACCTGCTGTGTGTGGGCGGCGAACTGGGCAATGCCGCTGGCGCTTTGCCATTGGTCCTGGGCCAACGCACGGCGGATGCGGCAGTCGCCGAGCCGCTGCTGGCACATTACTGGTCGCCGCAACCGCAGTTGGCCCTGGGGCTGGCGTTGCGGGGCAAGGCGAGCGCGGCCATGGATATCTCCGACGGGCTGCTGGCCGATTGTGGGCATATCGCCAAGGCTTCGGCGGTCAGCCTGGTGATTGAACGTCACAGGTTGCCGTTATCTACCGCCTTGCTGACATTCGTCGGCGAGGATCAGGCCCGCGTCGCGGCGGTGAGCGGGGGCGATGACTATGTGCTGGCGTTTACCTTGCCGGTATCCGCGTTGGCGCCTTTGCGAGCGGGCGGCTGGCCGATTCACGTGATCGGTCGGGTTGAAGCGGGGCAGGGCGTGACTCTGCTCGATGCCCATGGTCAGGACATCACGCCAGCCGTGCGCGGCTATCAGCATTTTCGCGAGACGCCGTAGCCAGCGTCCTGCGCTACCCTTTATCTGATGATTACCACGTAGGAAGCCGTCACTATGGTCGTGCGCTGCTGGCTGCTGATCGCTCTGTGTGCCTTTACCTCTGTACTTCAGGCGGATGAGGCGTCGGTGCCCGGCAAGGTCATGCTGGCCAGCGAAGAGTGGAACGACTACACCAATAAAGATGGCAGCGGCCTGGCCTGGGACGTGGTGCGCCAGATCTTCGAGCCGGTAGGCATCACCCTGCAGACCCGCAGCGAGCCCTACACCCGCTCGGTCGGCCTGGCCCAGCGTGGCGAGGTGGATGGATGCGTCGGCACCTATCGCAATGAAGTCAGCGGAGTGTTGTACCCCCGCTGGAACTTCGACGCCGACCACGTTTATGCCCTTGGGCTCGCCACTGCGCCTACGCCGACACAGGCGACGCTGGGCGACTACCGCCTGGCCTGGGTGCGTGGCTACAAGTACGAGCAATACCTGCCCAATGTGCGCCGCTTCAACCAGATCGAACGGCGCGACGGTATCCTGCCGATGCTGCAATACGGTCGCGCCGATTTCTATATCGATGCCCTCACTGAAGCCAAGTATGTACTCAGCCAGGCGCAAGACCCGGCGCTGTTCAAACTTACGCATATCGCCGAGTTGCCGCTCTACATAGCCTTTGCCGATACCGAGCGCGGCAGGGCGTTGATGGCGGTGTATGACCAGCGTTTGGCCGCCCTGGTCAAGACCGGCGAGCTCAAAGCGACTTTTGCGCGCTGGAAACAGCCGTATCCGTTTCCGGGCCCATAGAACTGACGCGAAGGCCAATCGAACCTATTGATCTTTATCAGCGATAATTCAGCTTAAGCGTCTGTAGGAACCTGCTGTTACAATGGCCGCCTCTGTGAAATCTGAAATCAGGAGCACACGGTGCCCGTCGTTTTCGTCGCCGCTTCCAAGCTGCCTACCCCTTTTGCCACGTTCACCATGAACGGCTTTCTTGAAGAAGCCACCGGGCGCGAACACGTTGTGCTCAGCCTCGGCGACATCACGGATGGCGCGCCGGTGCTGGGGCGCGTGCATTCCGAGTGCCTGACCGGCGATGCGCTGTTCAGCCAGCGCTGTGACTGCGGCTCGCAACTGGAAGCCGCTTTGCAAGCCATCGCCCGTGAAGGCCGTGGCGTGCTGCTGTACTTGCGTCAGGAAGGCCGTGGCATTGGTTTGTTGAACAAGATCCGCGCCTACGAACTGCAAGATGGCGGCGCCGACACCGTGGAAGCCAACGAGCGCCTGGGCTTTGCCGCCGACCAGCGCGACTACGCCATCTGTCTGCCGATGCTTGAGCACCTGGGGGTCAAATCCCTGCGCCTGATGACCAACAACCCGCGCAAGGTCAAAGCCTTGACCGAGATGGGCATCACCGTGGCCGAGCGCGTGCCGCTGCACACCGGGCACAATCCGCACAACAAGCTCTACCTGGCGACCAAAGCCAGCAAGCTCGACCATATGATGGGCAACGAGCACCAGGGCGAGGTCGACCGCGCGTGACTCGCGGCCAGGTGAAACGGCGGTTGTCCTTCAACTGGTGGCAGTACCTGGCGTTGGCATTGCTGCCCCTGTTCGTGATCAATCTGCTGTTTGGCCGGGCTGAACCCCTGCTGCCCGTGCTGGCCATGCCGTTCTTTATTGCCGGGGTGGCCTCGATGTTTCTCAGCCTGCGTTATTTTCACGGCTATAAACATGCGCTGATCGCCACTTCCAAAGCCCTCGATACCCCTGAAGAACCCGCTGCCTGGATCACCCTCGCGGCTCGTCGCCGCACGGCCTTGCTGGTGGCTGCGTTACCGGCCTGGATCGGTGCGCTCGCGGTGTTCGTCGGCCTGGAAGCGGTGCCCCTGTTTCTCTTGGCCCTGTCGACGCTGGTGCTGTTTTACCTCTATCGCATCCCGCGTCAGTTGGGATGAAGCGCTACTGGCTGGCGCTGCTGCTGGTGGTCAGTACGCCGGTGTGGTCGGTCGAACGTGTCGTCAGCCTGGCGCCGTCGCTGTCTGAAATCGTCGTTGAACTGGGTGCTGCTGACCTATTGGCAGGCGTGCTTGATGGTGGTGAGCGGCCAACGGCACTGGCAACGGTTGCGTCGGTCGGGCATTACGGCCAACTGGATATGGAGCGTCTGCTCAGCCTGAAGCCCGACCTGATCCTGCTGTGGCCCGGCAGCGTCGGCCCGGCCCAGCGTGAGCAGCTTCAGCGGTTGAATATCCCGGTGTATGTCGCCGAGCCCCATAGCCTTGAGCAACTGACTACTCAGGTCCAGGCCATTGCCGAGCAATTGGGCCGAGCTGAGGCAGGGCGCCAGCTCGCTGCACAACTACGCCAGCGCTTGGCCGAGTTGCGCCAGCGCTACCAGCGAACCGAGCCGTTGCGGGTGTTTTACCAAGTGTGGAACCAACCGCTGTACACCGTGGGTGGTGGGCAGATCATCAGCGATGCGCTCAGTGTGTGTGGCGCGCGCAATGTGTTTGATGATCTGAAGTTGCCGGCGCCGCAGGTCAATATCGAGTCGGTGCTGGCGCGTGATCCCGAGGTGATCCTGGTGGGTGATCAAGCTCAGAGAGATGCGTGGAAGGCATGGCCGATGATGTCTTCGCGGGTGCGATTAGTGCCGGACAAGGGCCTGGAGCGGCCCAGCGGGCAGATGTTGGAGGCGGTGGGGCGGTTGTGTCAGGTTTTATCACCTAACCTGTGAAACCGCTATCGCAGGCAAGCCAGCTCCCACAGGGGAATGCATTTCAATTGTGGGAGCTGGCTTGCCTGCGATGACGTCGGTGCAGGCCCCTCAGAACTCAGGCGTCCATGTCAGCCCAACCATCCACACCCGACCTTCTTCACGATAATTCTGAGCCTCGCCGAGGTAGCTGTACTTCGCCCGTGCATAAGACTTGTCCAGCACGTTATCCACCTTCAGCGACAACGATACCTCCCGGTTCAGCGCCCAACTGCTGCGTAGCCCCAACAAGGCATACCCGCCCAAACGGTTGCGATTGGCTTCATCGTCGTAGCTGCTGCTGATCGCCTGCCAGCTCGCGCCAACGCCCAGCTTGTCGAACTGCCGATCCAGATCCAGGTTCAATGTACGCCGAGCGCGACGTGCCAGGGTGTGGCCGCTGTCACGGTCACGCGGGTCGATAAGCGACAGGCCAAGGTTGCCCTGCCAGCCAAACACTTCCTGCTTGAGCGCCGCTTCAAAGCCGTTGATCCGCGCCGATGCCACGTTTTGCGGCTTGCCGGCGTCAAGGATGATCGCGTCGCTCAGGTCGGTACGATACAGCGAGGCTTCCAGGCGTGTGCTGTCGGTCAGTTGGCTGCGCCATTGCAGCTCGTAGCTCTTTGATGTTTCGGGCTGCAGATTGGGGTTGCTGTACTGCGTGTCGGGGTAATAGAGGTCGTTGAAGGTCGGCGCGCGGAAGCCTTCGCTGTAGCTCAAGAGTAGGTCGTTGTCAGGGTTGACCGGTACGGTCAGGGTGCCGCTCCAGCTATTCTGGCCGCCGAACTGCTGGTTCTGGTCGCGACGCAGCCCAAGCTCGGTAGAAAACCACTCGCTGTGGAAGCGGTGCTGCACAAAAGCGGCGCGGTTCCAGCGGCTGTTTTCGGTAAAGGTGGTGGAGCCGTGGAAGCGGTCTTCATACCAGTCGCCACCGATGATCAGGTTGTTCTGCTCATTCAGGGTCAGGTCGTTCTGCCAGTTGACCGAGTCGCGGTAGGTATTGAACGCGCTGAAATCATCACTGAGCGTATCGCGCTTGGTGTCACGGTTTTCGCTGTGGCCCAACTCCAGGCGCGACTGCCAGGTCTCATTGAGCTTGGCATCGACATAACCGCTGGCGCTGCTGACGGTGTAGTCGGTGTAAGGTTTCTGACCAACGCTTTGCTCGGTGACGCTGTCGTAGCGGCCAAAGCTATTGTCATATTCCGACTTGCCCCGGTTATCCAGCAGATTGAAACCTACCTCCAGCTCATCGCTGAACGAATGGCGGAGGTTCAGGCTGATGGACTGGTTGCGGTAGGCGTCATGGTCGCCGTCACTGGGGAACGATGCGTGGCTCGCGTTGATACCTGCGGTTTCATCCAGGCTTGCGCCCAGGTTGAAGCGCGTATGTTCATCGCCGCCCGACAAGCCCAGGCTACGTTCCCAAGTCTGGTTACTGCCAAACCCGAGCTTCAAGCGCGGCTGCAAGCCTTGCTCGGCATTGCGCCGGGTAAATACCTGGATCACGCCGCCAATGGCATCGCTGCCGTAGATCACCGAACGGGAGCCGCGCAGCACTTCCACCCGTTCAATTTGGTCGACGTTGAGGTATTGCAAGCCGCTGTCGCCTGAGGTGGTATTGGCGATGCGCTGACCGTCAACCAGCACCAGGCTCTGGGCAGACTTTGTGCCTCGAATGAAGATCCCCGGCAAACTGCCACGCCCACCGGTCGGCGCAACCTGCACACCGGGCACGCGGCTGAGCAGGTCGGTGACGCTGGTGGGTTGCAGGCGGTCGATGTCGGCGCGGGTGAAGACGGTGTTGGCAGCGCTGCTGTCGTTACGCGCCTGCACTTGGCGGTTGGCGCTGATGATCACATCGGAGAGCTTCAAGGCCTGGTCGCGGGTGTCGGCGAGCAGATCGGCGGCGGGTAAAAGCAGCAGGGCGAGGCACAGGCGTTTCATGGGCTGTCCATAGCGATTTTGAAGGTGATACAAGTTAAATGTGGGAGGGGCGGTGCGACGATTCGACTTGCTCCCGATTACAGTGTGTCAGTCAGAACATCTGGTACTGATACACCGCTATCGGGAGCAAGCCGAATCGTCGCACCGCCCCTCCCACATTTAGTCCCGGTTTCTACAGGGCCAGAAGCGCCAAACGCTCGCGCACCGAAGCCTCGATGCCGGCCTCGTCCAAGCCACACTCAGCCAGCATCTGCGCCGGCTTGGCGTGCTCGACGTACACATCCGGCAAGCCCAGGTGCAGCACCGATTTGAGGATGTTCTCCCGCGCCAGGAACTCGCTGACTGCCGCACCGGCGCCGCCCATGATGGCGTTCTCTTCGACGGTCACCAACAACTCATGGCTGGCGGCGATTTCGCGTACCAGCGCTTCATCCAACGGTTTGACGAAACGCATGTCCACCACTGTGGCATCAAGCTTTTCAGCCACTTTCAGCGCTTCGGCCAGTTGTACGCCAAACACCAGGAATGCAGTTTTGCTGCCTTGGCGACGCACGACGCCTTTGCCGATCTCAATCGGCTCCAGGTCTTTCTCGATCACGGCATTCGGGCCATTGCCCCGGGGATACCGCACAGCGGCCGGGCCGTTGTACAGGTGGCCGGTGCTGAGCATCTTGCGCAGTTCGTTTTCGTCGCTGGGCGTCATCACCAGTATGCCGGGGATGCAGCGCAGGTAGGACAGGTCGAAGCTGCCAGCATGGGTCGGGCCGTCTTCGCCCACCAGGCCGGCGCGGTCGATGGCGAACAGCACGTCGAGGTTCTGCACCGCCACATCGTGAACCAACTGGTCATAACCGCGTTGCAGGAAGGTGGAGTAGATCGCCACCACCGGCTTGGCGCCTTCGCAGGCCATGCCGGCGGCGAAGGTGACAGCGTGCTGCTCGGCAATCGCCACGTCGAAGTAACGCAACGGGAAACGCTCGCTGAACGCCACCAGGTCGGAGCCTTCCTTCATCGCCGGGGTGATGCCTACCAAGCGTGGGTCGGCAGCCGCCATGTCGCACAGCCATTCGCCAAACACACCGGAATACTTCGGCCCGCTAGCCTTTTTCGGCGCGGCTGCGGGCGCGTCCAGGGGTTCGAGCTTGGTGATCGCGTGGTAACCAATCGGGTCGACTTCAGCCGGGGCAAAGCCTTTGCCCTTTTTGGTGACGATATGCAGGAACTGCGGGCCCTTGAGGTCGCGCATGTTGCGCAAGGTGGCGATCAGGGTCGGCAGGTCGTGGCCATCGATAGGGCCGATGTAGTTCCAGCCCAGCTCTTCGAACAGGGTGCCGGGCACCAGCATGCCCTTGGCGTATTCTTCGGTGCGACGGGCGATTTCCCACGCTCCAGGCAGACGCGACAGCACTTTCTTGCTGCCTTCGCGCATGCTGGCGTAGGTGCGGCTGGAGAGGATTTTCGCCAGGTAATTGGACAGGCCACCGACATTGCGCGAGATCGACATGTCGTTGTCGTTGAGGATCACCAACATGTTGGCATCCACTTCCGGCGCATGGTTGAGCGCTTCGAAGGCCATGCCGGCAGTCAGCGCGCCATCCCCGATCACGGCAATCGCCTTGCGATCGCTGTTTTGCAGACGGGCGGCAATCGCCATGCCCAACGCTGCACTGATGGACGTGCTGGAGTGGCCGACGCCAAAGGTGTCGTACTCGCTCTCGGAACGGCGCGGGAAGGCGGCCAGGCCGTCCTTCTGGCGCAGGCTGCCCATGCGCTCGCGACGGCCGGTGAGGATTTTATGCGGATATGCCTGATGGCCCACGTCCCACACCAGCCGGTCGTCCGGGGTGTCGAACACGTAATGCAGGGCGATGGTCAGCTCGATCACGCCCAGCCCGGCGCCGAAATGCCCACCGGTCTGGCCGACCGTATAGAGCAATTCCAGGCGCAATTCATCGGCCAGGGTTTCCAGCTCGGCTTCACCCAGTCGACGCAGGCCGTCCGGCGTGGCAGCGCGGTCGAGCAGGGGCGTGGACGGGCGTTTGCGGGGAATCTCTTGAAACGTCGTGGGCATCAGGCGAATCGTTATAGGTATAGAAGAGGCGGCAGTTTACCTCAAGCCGTGCAAACTGCCCACGCAGGGCGCCGAACTTGGCCGATATGCGGCGCAAATGGCCGCGGCTGTCAGTGGCGGCGCTCGACGATATACCGCGCCAGGTCACGCAATGGCTCGGCTGCCGCGTCGAAAGGTCGCAGGGCATCCAGGGCCTGGTCACGCAACTCAATGGCGTATGCCTTGGCGGCTTCCAGCCCCAGCAGAGCCGGATACGTCGGCTTGTCCCGTGCAATATCGGCGCCTTGGCGTTTGCCGAGGGTGGCGGTATCGCTTTCCACGTCGAGAATATCGTCCTGCACCTGGAAGGCCAGGCCGATCGCGCGGGAATAAGTCTGCAGGGCCGCCAGTTGCTCGGCGTCGGCGCGGCCGCTGGCCAGGGCGCCCAGGTGCACGGCGGCTTCGATCAACGCGCCGGTCTTGTGGCGATGCATGTATTCAAGGGCTTCTTGATCCAGCTTGAGGCTGACCGAACCCATGTCGATGGCTTGGCCGCCGACCATTCCGGCCGGGCCAGCAGCGTGGGCCAGGGCAGTAACCATGCGCAGGCGGATCTCGGCGTTGACGCTGCTTAGTGCCGGGTCCAGCAACGCGCTGAACGCCAGGCTCTGCAAGCCATCCCCGGACAGGATCGCGTAAGCCTCATCGAAGGCTTTGTGGGTCGTGGGCTGGCCGCGACGCAGATCGTCGTCATCCATCGCCGGCAGGTCGTCGTGTACCAGGGAGTAAGCGTGGATCAACTCCACCGCACACGCTGCGCCATTGGCCTCGGCCGCCGGCGCGCCCAGGGCTTCGCAGGCCGCATAGGCCAGCAACGGGCGCACCCGCTTGCCGCCATTCATCACGCTATAGCGCATGGCTTCATAGAGGCGCGTCAATTCCGGGCTTGGTGCAACAAACAAGGGCTCCAGCGCCGCATTCACCCGGGCTTGGCTACTGGCCTGATACGCGCTGATCATTCCGGCTGTTCCGCATCGAAAGGCTCTTGCGCCAACTCCCCGTCGCGCTCCAGCAGCACCTGGACCTTCTGCTCCGCCTGCGCCAACGCGCTCTGACAGTCGCGGGTCAGGCCAATGCCTTGCTCAAATGCCGTCAACGAGTCTTCCAGCGACAACTCGCCGTTCTCCAGACGCTCGACCAGGGTTTGCAGGTCGGCGAGGGATTGTTCGAAATCGAGTGCAACTTTTTTGCGGGCCATGGCGGCAATTCCGGTAGACGGTAAACCGGCGCGACACTAGCAGACATGGGGGATTGGGGCAAATGAGTGGGGCTGTTACTGCCGGGCGGAATTGATCTGATAACGCGTGCTGCGGCCGCCTCCGGGGAGGCGTGTCAGGCAGTTTTTTTCCAGTAGTCGGCCAGGTGGCGTGTTGTTGATTCATAAGGAGAAGCCTGGGGGCGTGTGAGCCGAATAGAGAGAGTATTCGGCTCATTTTGTGAGCTGATTGTGCTTTGTATTCGGCTCATCGTCGAGGCGCTACTGGGCCACAGAGTGCGTTCTCAGGGGCGCGTTTGATATTCAACGGAAGCTGACGTCGATTCTGTCGACTTTTAGTTTTATGAAGCGCTCGTTACATTCAGGATGGTCGTAGTGAATGTCCTCATCGTTTAATGAGACGAAGCTGTGAAATTGTGTGTTGCGTAGGTTTCCATAAAGTAGGTAAGCGTATCCGGAATTTGTCTTTTCAATCAGTGGTGTTCTCGGTTCAACCCTTTCAATCTCGTAATCGTCAGATAGATTCATTGTCAGCTCGACGTCATACGTCTTTCCGACTTCTATCTCATGTGGGGAATAGCTGACGAAGCAATTAATGATGACTCCCTCGATGAGCAGTATTACGTCCTCTTCTATATGGATGCTGGTTTCTATAACTCGTGCTTTCTTTAATTTCACGTCTAGTGCCTAGAAGTAGAAAAAACACCGGTTTTTCTATCGATAGCTAGCTGGGTTAAATGGATTATTTTTTCTAATAGTTCGGGGTTTTCAGGCAAGGAATTTTTTTTTAAAATTCTTAGCATTTCGGTGAGCTCTTCGGAAGTGTTAATGTGTTCGTCCTCATAGTCATCGATGATCTTTTTTAAAGAATCATTGATCTCCTCGTATATTCCCGATTTCAAGAGTTGTTGGTGCTCTATGCTTGTGAGGAGCACACGCTCCATCTGGTCGTTTGGGCACGCATTTAGGTCTAGCAAAAACATGGCTTCGCCAGTCAATGGCGTGCAAATCAATTTCATCGAGAATTTCCTTTTTTAAAATGTGTGACTTCATTGTATTCGCTTTGTGTTCTTCCCATCTGTTTGCCAGAAGAGGAGGTTTTGTTGTTGGGGATTGCTCCGGCTAAACTAAGATAACGCCTGGATCCCGGCAAGGACGGGTCGTGAATTCTAAAGTAATTACCATTAAGGTCCTCCACTATTTCAATCCCGCTCTGAGGGTTTTTGTATATTTTCTTTCCTTTATCTGTAGTTATTACTATCGGGTCAGGCCCAGCAAATTTAACGATATTTTCGTTCAGGTCAGCGGTCTGCCAATTGGCCGAGTACCGGGCTGCTCGCTGTGCTCCTCCTGCTTTTGGTAGCTCTGGTTGACCCTCATTAACTCGAACTGCCTGGGCTGATTCACGCGCTTCAATCTCGGGCTTACAGCCATCTTCACCGGGGCATGCATTTAGACCTAGTGGATCCACCCATCCCGTCGGATTGGGTACATACCGGTACCCATTGATCCCACCCGCCAACTTCACCGGATCCGGCGTGAGGTAACGACCAATGTCCGGATTGTAGTAGCGATGGCGGTTGTAGTGCAGCCCGCTTTCTTGGTCGAAATACTGTCCTTGGAAACGCAGCGGATTGTCGATTTTGCCCACGTCGAGGCGGGCGATCTGGCCGTAGGCGCGGCAATGGGCGGACCAGACGATTTCGCCCTCGGGGCTGGTCAGTTCCTGCGGTGTGCCGAGGTGGTCGAGTTGGTAGTGGTAGGGCTTGGTGTCCTTTGGACCATAGCCTTCCAGCAGCGCCAATGGGCGGAAGCTGTCCGGTTCGTAGATGTAGCTGCGATGACAGTCCGCATGGTGTTCGGCAATCAGCTTGTCGCCTTGCCAGAAAAACTCCGTGGTTTTGTCATCTACGGTTTTGCTGATGCGCCGCCCAAACGGGTCATAGCGATAACTGGCGGTTTCGCCGTTCGGTTTTGTGACGCCGATCAGTCGATGCAGGCAGTCGTAGCGGTATTCGGTGACGAGTTGATGACCCTTGCCTCGCCGTTCGCGGATCAGGTTGCCGAAGGCGTCGTAGTCATAGTGGCGGTCGCCCTGGATCACCAGGCGGTTGGCCGCGACAATGTCTGGGCCAGGGCGGTCTTGCATCAGCAAGTTTCCCGCCGGGTTATGGCCGAAGCGTTCCTGCACGTCCTGCGAATGATCGGCGCGGGTCAGGCGGTTAAGCGGGTCGTAGCGATAGTCGTGCTGGCCCTTGCGGGTGTCGAGCAGGCGGGTGAGGGTGCCGCTTTTGTCGTAGTCGTATTGGCGTTGGTAGAGGTAGTTTTGCTGCTGCGTAACGGCGTGGGCGTGCAGGCGGTTTTGGTCGTCGTAGTGGTAATGGCTGAGCAGTTGACCTTGTTGGCGTTGGTGTTCGCGGCCGCTCTTGAATAAGTGCGAGGTGAGCACCTCACCATTGAGCTCGACCGTAGCGAGATGGCCTCCCTTGTCATGGTTGAAGGTGAGGCGGTTGTTGTCGGGCAGGCGCAGTTTTTGTAGTTGGCCGCAGGCGTCGTAGCCGTAGCGCAAGGTGCCCCAGCCTTGGTGTTCGGCGGTGAGGCGGTTTTGTTTGTCGTACTCGTAGGCCAACGCCCAGTGACCGTCTTCGACGCTGAGGAGGTTGCCCTGGCGGTCGTAGGCATAGTCGACAACGCTGGCATCGGGCAGGGTTTTTCGGACGAGGCGACCGGCGTGGTCGCGCTCGTAGCGGGTCACTAGCTGACTGCCATCGTCGCCGTATTCGGTCTTTTCCTGCAGGTTGCCGTTGAGGTCGTAGACGTAGGCGGTGCGTTGGCCGTCGAAGCCGATTTCCCGCTGGATCAGGCCGTTGGGGTGGTAGTCGAGTTGGTAGGTTTCGCCGACTTCGTTTTCGATTTCGGTCAGCAGTAGCCTGGCGTTGTCGTAGCGGTACTTGACCTGGGTGCCGTCGGCGTTGATGCGGCGGCTGATCAGGTGCAGGCCATTGGCATATTCGTAGCGGGTGACGTGGCCGAGCTCATCGCGCTCGGCGATGATTTTCCCGTAGGGGTTGTAGCTGAACTCTCGTGTGGCGCCGCCTGGCAAGACGAGGCGAATCAACCTACCGACGCTGTCCCATTCATAAACGGTCTGGGCGCCGTGTTCATCCTCACGGGCAATCTGGCGCCCTAAATCGTCATAGCGATAACGCTTGATCCCGCCATTGGGCAATTGCTCTTCCAGCAACTGCCCACGCTCATTCCACACCAGCCGATGGCAACTGTGATCCGGGTACCAAACCCCAGTCAGTTGCCCGTGTTTGTTATAGCTGTAGTCAGTCGCGCTGCCATCCGGATCAATCTTGCGGATGACGTCACCCTGGTCATTGCGCTCATATTTCCAAACCGCCTCACCGCGCCTTACAACCCTTAAGAAGCCGTTGTCATGCTCGTAAGACGTCGGCTCATCATCCCCCGGAAACAACGCCACCAAGCGCCCAGCTTCGTCGTACTGATAAGCCGTCACCGCGCCCAGCGGGTCCTGCTCGACGGTCAGCCGGCCTTTGTCGTCATAGGATTTGAAATGCTCGGCGCCGTCCGGATCGATCCGCTGCACCAACCGCGCCCGGTCGTCGTGGACATAGACTTCCTGGCTGCCATCGGCGTTATGCACGGTGACACGGCCGTCATCCCCCCAGGCATAGCGCGTGTCCATCTGCGAAAAGCTCGCCCAGTGCCGGACGCAACGCGCCGCCTTGCCGGAGCCTTCCCACGCCCAAAAGAAACTCGCCCCACCGGCCAGCTGCCGCTCAAGAATGACGTGCTGATCGTCGTACCGATAACGCTCGCTTTCACCGACGGCATTGGTCGCGCAAACCAGTCGTCCCGCTTCGTCATAGGCGTAGGAAACAACGTTCTGCTCGGTTTCCCAGACGTAAGGTGCACGCCCTGTGGCGCGATGAACCTGGTAGTCCACCGCCACGATTCGATCCAGCTCATAACGCAGCAGCAGCGAGCGGCCAGCACCGTTATCCAGCCGCTCAATCCGCCCGGAACGATCACGGCAAATGCGTAGACGGTTGTCATACGCATCGCTGATCGAAACCAGTGCACCGTCGCGAAAGTGATAGAACCGCGACGCCTGGGCCAGTACCAGCTCATCAGGCGTCGAGCCCAAGTAGATCGCCGCTTCCGCCAGGCTGTTGGTAATCGCGGGTCGAGCAGAAGTCGGCAAGGGCAGGGTGGTCGAGCGGTTCTCATGGTCGGTCCACACCACCGAATCGCCCGACACACAAAGCCTGTGCGCCAGTGCATGACTCCAGCCAAACCCCAACCCGCAATCCACATCCACCGCACTGGTGCGATACAGCCGGGTCCACTCAAACGGCAAAACCCCGTCCAGCGCGCCGTCGGTGAGGGTGAGTAATTCTTCCCCGGTGACCATCGACACCGGGCAGCCGTTGGTGACCGTCTTGTCCGCTGGCGCCGCCGCATCTCCCTTCGGATTCGACGCCATGACCGGCACATCATCCACACGCTCTTTCTGCGTCAGCACCGCGTTCTGCCGCGCCCGCCAGCGCATCTGCATCGTGCCTTGTTTCACCCAGCCGACCACACCGCGAACCGCCACCGCTTTATAACGGTCGACCGCTTGCATGAACTTGGTGAGAATTGCCAGAACCCCCTTCACGAAGCCCACGGCAGCCTTAAGAATTTGTGCGCCATGCTTCACCAGGCGAACGCTCAAATACGCCACGCCCGCTGCCGGCAACGCTATGGTCAACACCGCGCCAATCACCAGGTCAATCAGCAACGACACCATAAAACCTGCGGCCGCTTGCGCGACTTCACGGGGCGGTAACGCGTCCAGCCAGATCATGGCGGTGCGCAGTAACAGGTACAGCGCCGCCTCGTCACTGGCGAGCAACATCGCCTGTTCCATGACCTTGGGCGCATCGGTGGCGATCTGCGCCAACTTGGCCGCCTCGCTACCCAGTTGCTCGACGTACTTCAGCGGATCTTCGAGAATCGCCTGCACCAGCTTGATGCTGTCCCACACATCCGTGATCGCCGCCCAACTGCCCGCCAGCACGCCGCTGCCAATCGCGCTGGCAGTAGAGCGTTCCCAGTGGGGTTTGAAGTCTTTCCACTGTGACCGAAGCCACTGTTCCAAGTCCGCCGTCAGCCCTGCATAGGAGGCAAACAAGGCCTCCACTTGCTGCGCTGAAACACCGCCCTGAACCCGTACCTGATAGCGCCCGCCAGCGGCGCAGTAGTGCGAGCCCTTGCCGTGCTCATCGAGCATCACCCGCGTGTAGCTGCCGTCATCCAGGCCGATCACCTCAACCGGGATGTCGCCAATCGGCACGTCATACGCTGATTCGAATTTGCTCTCGATCTCCAGCACGCCACCCACCGGGCAACGGGCCACGGTGGAGAAATCTGCATCGGTAATGCTCACCGAACGCTGCGAATCCCCAACCCGCAACACTCGGTCCATGCCCAGCAACGACGGCATATCCGCTGCATGGCTGACCGAATCCAGCGCGCGCGAATACCAGGCGTCCATTTGCTGGCGGTACTCCACCAGGCTCTGATGGAAGCCATCCAGCTCATGTTCGATAGCGGCAATGTGGGCAGCGTGGGTCATCCATGACGTCTCGACAGAAGGCAAGGCGTCGGAGTCTGCCGCAGCGAAAAGCGGCTGGATGAACGGTTTGGAAAATCAGATTGCCCTTACACGGGGCTCGCAAAAGTCAGCGGCAACTCATGCGTAAGGGCTACTTCAAATGGCGACACTACTGATTGACGAGCAGTGCCCTTGGGCGTCTTTCAGTTGGGTTTCAAACTCAATCAAGCCCGCCTGCATCCGTTGCAACACGGCGATTTGCGCGGCCAGCGCGTGCTTCTTGTTGGTGATGGCTTGGTCCGCCCTGTCCCAGGGAAAGGCGTCACCGTCGTACCCCAGCAAAATCTCCTGCAACTCCTTGAGTTTGAACCCGAGCTGCTGGGCGCATTTGATAAAGGTCAGTCGCTCTACGCTCTGCGCCGTATAAACGCGGTAGCCGCCAAGGCGTTGCGGCTCGGGCATCAATCCAATCGCCTCATAGTGACGAATCGCCTTGATGGTCGTGCCGGACAACTGCGCGGCTTTGCCTATGTACATGAAAATTCCCTTTCTCAAATAATGCGCCGGCCTGTTTCAGCCACCGGGACCGCTGCGTCAACGTAGAGCCCAGCACGGGGCCAAACAGCAGCGTCTTGCTCGGCGTGATGCCGCACAGCGCCAGCGTGGTGCGACGCATCTGGTGGATGGCCGGCATGCGGTAGACCCAGCGGTAATACCACGCCGGCGTGTCCAGGGTCACTAACAAGTGCGCGCTTCGGCCCTTGAGTAGCTTGTCAGGGAATGCCTTGCCTGCGCGGTATTTGAAGGCGAAGCCGGGTAGGAAAACTCGGTCGATAAAGCCTTTCATCAGTGCCGGGATACCACCCCACCAAACAGGGAAAACCCATGTGAGGTGCTCGGCCCAAAGGATGTCGGCTTGGGCGCTGAGCAAGTCGGGTTCCAGTGTTTGAGCCTGGGTATAACCGTGGTGAAGAGTCGGGTCGAATGTGAGGTTACCCAGGTGCAGGATGCGTACTTCGTGACCTGCCGTTTTCGCAGCGTGGATATAGGTCTGCGCCATGGCTGAACAAAAACTATCGGTGGACGGATGGCCGAGAATGACCAGGATGCGCTGACTCATGCTGAAGGCTCCTGAAATGGGCGTTCAGGGTAGGGGGTGCCGTATAGGGGAGAGTCAAGGGCCACAGCCAGTGCCAGCAGGACCTTTCTGCAAGGTACGCGAACTGGTGCTGCTCTACTGGCAGATCGGTCGCGATATTTTGACCCGTCAGAACGATCAAGGCTGGGGTAGCAAAGTGATCGATCGCCTTGCGCAGGATCTGCGGGCGGCCTTTCCAGACATCGAGGGTTTTTCGCCGCGCAATCTGAAGTACATGCGTGCTTTTGCCGAGGCGGGGCCAGAAGCGGAATTTGTGCAACAAGCTGCTGCACAATTGCCCTGGGGTCACAACCTAGTGTTGCTCGATAAGCTTCCGGGTCCAGAAACACGTCGTTGGTACATTCTCCAGGCCGTTAAACACAGCTGGTCGCGCAACACGCTGATGATGCACATTGAAAACCGCCTGCTGGAACGCAGTGGCAAGGCCGTCAGCAACTTTGAAAGCCATCTGCCCAAAGCCCAATCCGATCTGGCGCGTGAAACCCTCAAGGACCCTTACCGCTTTGACTTCCTCAGCCTGGGCCTGAACGCGCAAGAGCGTGATATTGAAAACGCCCTGATCAAGCATGTCACCGACTTCTTATTGGAATTGGGCGCAGGCTTTGCCTTCGTAGGCCGGCAAGTGCTGTTGAATGTGGGCGGTGACGAATTCTTCGTCGACCTGCTGTTCTATCACTTGAAGCTGCGTTGCTACGTGGTGATCGAACTCAAGGCTGGCAAGTTCAAGCCCAAACACTTGGGCAAACTGAGCTTCTACCTCGCAGCTGTGGATGCCGAGATAAAGCACCCACAGGATGGCCCGACGATTGGTCTGTTGTTGTGCAAAGGTAAAATGAGGTGGTGGCTGAATATGCACTGCGCGATAACAACCGACCTATCGGCGTGGCGGAATATCAATTGGTGGAATCTTTGCCCGCAGAATTGCAAACCAGTTTGCCGAGTATTGAGCAGATCGAACGGGAGTTGGCGGGCTAGGGGCGGGCAAGCAACGGAAAAAGCCTGCTTTTCAGGGCAGGCTTATCACGCTGGGTTTGCTTATTTCTGATGAGCTGTCAGCGCCGCGTAACCGTTCATCAAGTTGCGATAGTTGGGAATCCGCTGGGACAACAGGTTACCCAGGCCTTCGATATCGTTGCGCCAGTCGCGGTGCAGCTCACACGCCACCGAGAACCAGTTCATCAACTGCGCACCGGCCTGCGTCATCCGGCTCCACGCCGCCTGCTGCACCGTGGTGTTGAACGTGCCGGACGCATCCGTCACCACAAACACCTCAAAGCCTTCTGCCAGCGCCGACAAGGTCGGGAACGCCACGCACACATCCGTCACCACACCGGCAATGATGATCTGCTTGCGCCCGGTGGCCTTGATCGCCTTGACGAAGTCTTCGTTGTCCCAGGCGTTGATCTGGCCTGGGCGGGCGATGTACGGCGCATCCGGGAACATTTCCTTCAACTCTGGCACCAGCGGGCCATTGGGGCCTTGCTCGAAGCTGGTGGTGAGGATGGTCGGCAGGTTGAAGAACTTGGCCAGGTCAGCCAGGGCGAGCACGTTGTTCTTGAACTCGTTGGGGGAGAAGTCCTGCACTAGGGAGATCAGGCCGGTCTGGTGGTCTACCAGCAGAACAATGGCGTCGTCTTTGTTCAAGCGGTTGTAGGTGGGAGCGCTCATGGTTGAATCCTTTTTGTTTAGGTTGGTTGGGCGTTGCGTTCAACATGGGCACAGATTAATGGGTGGGTGGCGGGGGATAAATCGGGTGGGACGAGTCTTACTGTCAACTTAAAGGAGACAGCGAGCGAACGATTGGGGGCGCCGTACTAATGCGCATAACGCGAATGAATTGCCTGATTTTGAGTAGCCAGCAGGTACGATCCCTTTCATTTGCAGGACGTTTCCGAGAGAATCCCAACCGCTTGCGCCAGTGGAATTGGGTGACTAGGCTGCTGACCGTCACTGCTAATTCAGTGATCGGGTTTAGTCGCCCGGATTCGATTGGCGCATAAGCAACTCATGAGTCAGGCACTCTTTCGCCTGCATCTTATGGTGGCTGTGCGCAGGGCACCTTCGGGTGCGCCGGGTTCCAATCGACCGGTCGACTAACCTGCGTACAGCTGCCACCTTTCGTTTAGTCGCGTAAATGGCAGCTTCAAATTATCGATTGGAGTCTTGCTATGGATAACGTTGTTTCGGATTTGCCGTCGTCAGGCGCGACCAACCCATTCACGGTCAATGAAGAACTGAGCTTCGAGGATGCCTGGGTGCAGGTGGCTGAGTTGCTGCATTGTGCGCTGGCTACGTCGCAGGTGATCGGTGAGTCAGTGGCTGCGCCGCAGAGAGCGGTGATGCATTTGGTGGAGATGGCGAAGATGGTGGCGGATCGGGCTGTGGAGTGTTTGCAGCCTAGGTGATATGACGTCGCCTGTTCGTTTTTATCGTCCAGGCGACTTATTCACGATTTCCTTAATCTCGGCTCAGAAATACGGCTTGAATTCGTTGCCGTCGCGAATCAGCAACTGCATCAGCTTTGGATGAATGAACAGTTTTTCCTTTCCGACCTGAACCTCTTGCAGAACATCAATGGAGACCAGCTCTTTGAGGTAGCGAGAAGCAGCCTGGCGCTGGGCGATCTGCTTGTCGACGACGTTGCTAATACGGCAATAGGGCTGCTCAAAAATCACGTCCACCAATTCGCGTGAGTAGGTTTTCGGCAGACGCTCGCGAACAAATTGGCTGGTGTGTTCGGACAGGCTGCGAATGGCGGCAATTTTGGCACTGGTCCAGCGAGCGGTTTCTTCCACGGCAGTAAGCATGTACAGCAGCCAGGGCTCCCAGGCCTGTTCGCGTGTGACATCAAGCAGTAGTCGATAGTAATCGGCTCTATGCGCAATGATGAAATGGCTAAGGTAGAGAATCGGTAGATTCAACAGACCTTCCTGGATCAGATACAGGGTGTTTAGCACGCGCCCGGTACGACCATTGCCGTCTGTGAATGGATGAATAGCCTCGAACTGATAGTGCCCGACAGCCATGCGAACCAGCGGGTCGAGGTCTGTCTCGTTGTGTAGAAAACGTTCCCAGTTGGCGAGCAAGTCGCGTAAGCGATCTTCGCCCTCTGGTGGGGTATAGATGATTTCTCCGGTTCGATCATTGGCTAGCTGGACGCCTGGTACTCGACGGATGTCCATGTCTACACCCTTGAGCGTTCGACAGATCTCTACTGCTGTGCCGGTAGAGAGTGGACGTTCAGCCAGCGACTGGAAACCGTTATGTAGAGCCTTGCGGTACCGGAGGGCTTCTTTGGTCGCGGGATCTGCATGATTGGCGCCATCCTGGGCATGCTGAAAGAGTAAATCTGTAGTAGTGACAATACTTTCGATCTCGGAGCTGTCCTTGGCTTCCAGCAGCGGGATCGTATTGATCAGCATCGTTTGGTTAGGAATCAGCTCGGCTGCTTGTTTCAATTCGGCCAAGGCTGCTCGAGCTTCGATGCAGCGTTTGAGGACTGCTCGGGTTTCCAGTTCTGCCTTTGGCGGCAAGGGTGGAAGCTGGTTATAGGGTCTATCCGCCTGCCAAGGCCGCTGGGGGTTAGTCATGGGCGCACGCTCACTAGGACGTCCAATTAAAGGTGAGGCCGCTTTTATAAGCGCCCTTGTCATGTCGCTAGTGTAAGCCCGCGTGCATAACGTGTCGTTATTTTTGTATTTTTGCGACATGTTTCATCCTCGTGTCGCTGTTGGCGACATGTTGGATATCGATCAGGTTGCTGATTATTTGGGTGAAGCAATGAAGAAGGGGTAATACACCTAAATTGCGTCGAGTCATTTTGATATTGCTGGAGCCCACTGGCCTTTGAATGGCTGCCTATTGCACCAGAGACATGTTCAGGGAGCGCAGAGTGGATCTTTAAGGCTACGTGATTGATGTTTAAGGAGGGGCATTAAAAAGCCGGCTTGTGGCCGGCTTCTCGGGGACTGCCTCAGCTTGTTTTTGACAAACCTCACCAGCCTTCAAATCGCTCAGCCCACATGGCGTCGGGCTGAATAGTAGGGGCATCCGCGGGAACTCCTCCGCATCGCCTGACAGGGCAGATAGCTAAGCCATCCCCCTGCCAAATGTGCGGCGCATTCTACCCACATTCCCCTCAGTTGCCCACCTCCGGTTCCGATTTAGAGCCTTCCCAGCCCAGCAGGTGCTCATCCAGCGGCACGGGCGGGCGGCGGTTGTTAAGGGTGGACCACCAGAATACCCAGCCGACAACCTTGAAGCTTTGTTCGAAGCGTTCTTCGTGGTTGAGGTATTCGTCCGGGTGTTCGGCGGCGTTGTGGCTGCGCAGGCGCAAACCACCGCCAGGTCGGTTGTAGAGGTATTTGATGCGCAGCATCCCGTCGTGCTCTACCGCATAAATTTCGCCGTCGATGATTTGGGTGCGGCCTCGGTCGATGGCAAGGGTGGCGCCTTGTTGGATGATGTCGGTCATGCTGTTGTCGACCATGTAAGCGCCTACCGCGCGGTCGGGATGGACGTTGAGGGTTTGCAGGCTGTGCCGGGAGACGCGGATGCGTTCGCTTGAGGTGAATGTGGGGTGGAGGGGGATCTCCACGTCGGTTGTTTCCGGACGGCAGGCGGGGCCTGTGAGGTATTTGCCGGTGTCTTCGCGGGTGGGCAGTAGTTTCCTTGTGTCGGGGCCTTCCAGCAGGTAGTTGGCGGGCGGGTGTTTGGGGCCTCGGCCGTCGCTTAACCAGCGACTTGAGACGCACAGCAGTTCTGCTATCTCGTTGAGTCGGCCCATGGGAACGCCGCGTTTGAACCAGTTGTTCACGTGTTGAGGCGTGACGCCGCGGTTCTTGGCGAAGTCGGAGGCGGAAAGATTAACTTCCCGGAGTAGCGCTTTTAAACGATCACCTGATGTATTCATAAACGCAGAGTTTACTGGCGGGAAAAACTAATCAAATAAACCATGCGTTGAATTGCATATGTAGGATTTGGCTTAGTTGTGGCTCGATCTTTCAGGTGTGCAACTTAGATAAACAGCGCAAAATAAACATTGAACTTGATGTTTAATTTTGCCCATAAAAAAGCCCCGAACTAACGGGGCTTTTTTATTTGCCGAAGCAAAATCAGGCGCGGGTATCAGCCTTTGTAGGCGGCAACCGACTTCATGATCTCGGCGCGGGCGGCTTCTGCGTTGCCCCAACCGTCGATCTTCACCCATTTGCCTTTTTCGAGGTCTTTGTAGTTCTCGAAGAAGTGCTTGATCTGTTCCAGCAGCAGTGGCGGCAGGTCGGTGTATTCCTTCACGTCCACGTACAGCTGGGACAGCTTGTCGTGTGGCACTGCGATGACTTTGGCATCGCCGCCGCCGTCGTCGGTCATGTTCAGGATGCCGACTGGACGTGCGCGGATAACCGAGCCTGGGGTAACCGGGTAAGGGGTCACGACCAGCACGTCGAGGGGGTCGCCGTCGTCAGCCAGGGTGTTGGGGATGAAACCGTAGTTGGCCGGGTAGAACATCGGGGTGGCCATGAAACGGTCAACGAACAGGCAGTCGCTGTCTTTGTCGATTTCGTATTTGATCGGCGCGTGGTTGGCCGGAATTTCGATGGCGACGTAGATGTCGTTCGGCAGGTCTTTGCCAGCCGGAATCTTGCTGTAGCTCATTGGGCGTTGCCCCCGTTAGTTGGCCATATGACATGGCCGGATTGGCCTAAAAGTGGCGGCGATTATAGGCATATTCTGACGCCGATGCCATGCGCCAAGCGTCGTACGGTCATTCGCCTTGCGGCTGATAACGTGGGTCGCCGGCTTGCAGTTGGGTCAGGCGCGCCAGTGGGTCCTGGCGGTAGAAGCGGCTGAGTTGGGCGTACACCTGTGGATAACGGTTGACCAGTAAATCCGGTGCGCTGAAAAAGTACTCGCTGGTGACGGCAAAGAATTCAGCTGGGTTTTCCGCCGCGTAAGGGTCGATCTCGGTGTCGGCCTCCGGGTTGGCGTCCAGTTGGCGATTGAGGTCGTCGAAGGCGCTTTGCATCACGCTGGCCCATTCCTGCACGCGCATGTCGTGGTGCAGCGGTGGCAGGCCGTTGGCGTCGCCGTTGAGCATGTCGAGCTTGTGCGCCAATTCATGGATGACCAGGTTGTAGCCTTCCCATTGGCCACTGGCGAGCACCCCAGGCCAGGCGAGGATCACCGGGCCTTGTTGCCAGGCTTCGCCGCTGTGTTCGCCGTCCCACTCGTGCTCCACGCCGCTGGCATCGCGATGGCGCTGCGGGCTGAGGAAGTCGTCGGGGTACAGCACGATTTCATGAAAGCCCTGATACCAGTCGAGGTCGCCCAGGTTCATCAGCGGCAATTGCGCCTGCGCGGCGAGCAGCAGGCGTTGTTCCTGGTGCAGGTCGACGCCGGGCAGGGCGGTGAGGTGTTTTTCGGCGAGGAAGATCACGCAGGCTTCGCGCAGCCACTGGTCTTGCTCGGCGCTGATGCCGTCGAGGAAGGTCAGGTGGTGGCGCACCCGTTGCCAGGTGTCATCGGCAATCGGGTGCTTGGCCAGCAGGCGCCGGCGACGCCAGGCGCTTAGGGACCACATGGGCAATCAGTGTGGGTTGGCTTCGGAGGACGTGCGGCCAAAGCGGCTGCGCACCACGCCAATGATCATCGGCACCAGGGACAGCAGGATGATGAACACCACCAGCAGCGACAGGTTTTTCTTGATGAAGGGCACGTTGCCGAAGAAGTAGCCCAGGGTCACCAGGCCACCGACCCAGAGGATGGTGCCGAGTACGCTGAACCCGAAGAAGCGCGGGTAGGGCATTTTGGCCACGCCGGCGACGAACGGCGCGAAAGTACGCAGGATCGGCAGAAAGCGCGCCAGGGTCACGGTCTTGCCACCGTGCTTGTCGTAGAAGTCGTGGGTCTTTTGCAGGTAGTCGCGGCGGAAGATCTTCGAGTTGGGGTTGCTGAACAAGCGTTCGCCAGCGGTTCGTCCTATGACGTAGTTGGTGCTGTCGCCGAGGATCGCCGCCAGCATCAGCAGGCCGGCCAGCAGCACTGGGTCCATACCGCCGCCAGCCGCTACGGCGCCAGCGATAAACAGCAACGAATCACCCGGCAGGAATGGCATGACCACCAGGCCGGTCTCGCAAAAAATCACCAGGAACAGAATGGCGTAGATCCACGGACCGTAGTTGGTTACCAGCATGTCGAGGTAAACGTCGAGATGCAGGATAAGGTCAAGCGGGTTGAAATCCATGGATGGCACCTGTGTGAATGGCCCGGCTCAGCGGGCCAGTGCGGGGACGACGGGTAATAAGGCTACAAGTGTATGTCGTGGTTCTTACAACCTTGAGAGGTCCGCATTATACGGATTGAATGGTGAAAAGCGTGTGGCTTTTGTAGCGGGGAGTGTCGTGAAAGTGTGAAGCGGTTGGCTTGGTTTTTTGTGGGAGGGGGCTTGCTCCCGATTGCGGTGGGTCAGGGACAAATTCGTTAACTGACACCCCGCCATCGGGAGCAAGCCCCCTCCCACAAGAGATCTACAGTGTTTGGGGGATTGGGGGTCAGTCTTCGTTGATCGGTAGCACGTAGTTCTTGAACTCGGTGTCTTCACGAAAGCCTATGGACTCATAGGTCTTCTGCGCCACTTCATTGTCGCTGCTGGTGGATACCCGCAATCGTACGGCCTGGGTTTCCTTGGCCATCTTCTTGGCCGTGCGCATCAGGTTGTCGGCCACCAGTTGCCGGCGGGCATCCTCGGCTACATAGATGTCATTGAGGATCCACACCCGTTTCAGCGACAACGAGGAAAAGCTCGGATACAGCTGGCAAAAGCCCAGCAGTCGCTTGTCATCATCATCGGCCAGGGCCAGGTAGATCACCGATTCCTTGCGTCGCAGGCGCTTTTCGAGGAAGGCCCGGGATGAATCCGGGAATGGCAGGGCCCCGTAAAACTCGCGGTATTTGACGAACAACGGGGTCAACAGGTCCAGGTGTTCCAGGGTCGCTTGAGTAATCCGCATGCCAGGCCTCAACTTCCAAATGGGGTATGACCACGCGAGCGGCCGTGACTTGATGCTGCCTAATGCGGCAAAAAAGCGCAATCGTGCCGCTATCGGTCACTCGGTGGGCTGAGCAGGAAATTGCCCTTCATCAAGTCCGGGTCGTCGGATTCAAGCGTCTGAACCTGTGCCTCATCCTTGAGGTTGACCCCCGACAGTTGCCGGCGACACGCCTCACGCATCAAGTACAGCAGGCGATGGGCCGCCATGCCATAGCTCAAGCCTTCCAGCCGCACATTGGAGATGCAATTGCGATACGCATCGGTGAGGCCCACCTTGGGGTTGTAGGTGAAATACAGGCCCAGGCTGTCCGGTGAGCTGAGCCCCGGCCGTTCGCCGATCAGGATCACCACCATTTTGGCGCCGAGTAATTGTCCGATTTCATCGGCCACCGCCACGCGGCCTTGTTCCACCAGTATCACCGGTGACAAGGACCAGCCTTCGGCGTGGGTCTGTTCCTCCAGGCGCATCAGAAACGGCGCCGTATGTTTATGCACCGCCAATGCCGACAGGCCATCGGCCACCACTATGGCCAAATCCACGCCACCCGGATGCGCCGAAGCGTAGTCGCGCAAGGTTTGGGCCGACTCATCGCTCAAGCGTCGCCCAAGGTCCGGGCGTTGCAGGTACATATGCCGGTCCGTGGCGGCGCTGCGCAGCAACAGGCTGTCGCGGCCACGTTCGGCCAATTGGCCGCTGAGCGCGGCATGGTCGAAGGGCAGGTGCACCGCATCCCGCGCCTGGGCGTGGGCAAACTGGAAGTCCAGCTGGGCACTGGTAGGAATGCTGGTGCCGGTGCGGCCCAGGGCGATGCGCGCCGGGGTCAGGCGGCGCAATTCCAGCCACGGGTTGTCAGGCAACTCTGGTTGCACGGTCGGCTCCTTCATCCCAGTTGCGCCAGAGCGTGGCGAAACGCCGGTGGCAGGCTGTTGCCGAAGCGCACCTTGCCGCCTTCTTGCGTGAAGATGCCCATTTTCGCCAGCCACTGTTCAAACTCCGGCGCCGGTTTTAAACCCAATGTTTGCCGGGCGTACAAGGCGTCGTGGAACGAGGTGGTCTGGTAGTTGAGCATGATGTCGTCGGAGCCGGGGATGCCCATGATGAAGTTGATGCCGGCCACGCCGAGCAGGGTCAACAGGGTGTCCATGTCGTCCTGGTCGGCTTCGGCGTGGTTGGTGTAGCAGATATCACAACCCATGGGTACGCCGAGCAGCTTGCCGCAGAAGTGGTCTTCCAGGCCGGCGCGGATGATCTGCTTGCCGTTGTACAGGTACTCCGGGCCGATAAAACCGACCACGGTATTGACCAGGAACGGCTTGAAGTGCCGGGCCACGGCGTAGGCACGGGTTTCACAGGTTTGCTGGTCGACCCCAAAGTGCGCATTGGCCGACAGGGCACTGCCCTGGCCGGTTTCGAAATACATCAGGTTTTGCCCCAGAGTGCCGCGCTTGAGACTCAGGCCAGCCTCGTAACCTTCCTGCAGCACGCTCAGGCTGATGCCGAAACTGGCGTTGGCGGCCTCGGTGCCGGCGATCGACTGGAACACCAGGTCCAGCGGCACGCCACGGTTGATCGCCTCGATGGAGGTGGTGACGTGGGTGAGTACGCAGGCCTGGGTGGGGATTTCGTAGCGCTGGATGATCGCGTCGAGCATCTCCAGCATGGCGCAGATCGAGGCGATGCTGTCGGTGGCCGGGTTGATGCCGATCATGGCGTCGCCGTTGCCGTAGAGCAGGCCGTCGAGAATGCTCGCGGCAATGCCCGCCGGTTCGTCGGTGGGGTGATTGGGCTGCAAGCGCGTGGACAAGCGCCCGCGCAGGCCCATGGTGCCGCGAAACTGGGTGACCACGCGAATCTTCTGTGCCACCAGCACCAGGTCCTGTACGCGCATGATTTTGGACACGGCTGCCGCCATTTCCGGTGTCAGCCCCGGCGCCAGTGCGCGTAGGGATTGTTCATCAGCCGCGTCACTGAGCAGCCAGTCGCGCAGGCCACCGACGGTGAGGTGACTGACCGTGGCAAAAGCCTGTTTGTCGTGGGTGTCGATGATCAGCCGGGTGACTTCGTCGCTTTCATAGGGAATCAGCACTTCTTCGAGGAAGTGCTTCAGGGGTGTATTCGCCAGCGCCATCTGGGCGGCGACCCGTTCGCCATCATTTTGCGCAGCGACGCCGGCCAGGAAGTCGCCGGAGCGTGCCGGGCTGGCTTTGGCCATCAGGTCCTTGAGGCTGTCGAAGCGGTAGGTATGTGCACCCACCGCGTGGGAAAAACTTGCCATACAGTGTCTCCTTGACGACGCGAGCAGGCGCCCGCGTCGAGGTTTACGGCGCTTAGTGCAGGGCGGCCTCTGCGGCCTGGATCGCCGCGAATTCTTCTTCCGGCGTGCCTGCTACCAAGTGATGCCGGCTGTAGAAAGCAAAGTAAGCAATTAATACTCCATAGATGACCGCCGCGCCAATCACCACGCGTGGGTCGACCAAAAAGCCCGCCACCACGGCCACGCAGGCCAGTACCAGCGCCACGCCCGAGGTGAAGATGCCGCCCGGCGTGCGATACGGGCGCTCCATCTTAGGGCGGCGGATGCGCAGGGTGATGTGCGCGGCCATCATCAGCACATAGGAGATCGTCGCGCCAAACACGGCCACCAAAATTAGCAGGTCGCCCTGGCCGGTCAGCGACAGGCCGAAACCGATAATCCCGGGAATCACCAATGCCAGTACTGGCGCCTTGCTCTTGTTGGTCTGGGACAATTTGCGCGGCAGGTAGCCAGCGCGGGACAAGGCAAAGATCTGCCGCGAGTAGGCGTAGATAATCGAGAAAAAGCTTGCGATCAAACCGGCCAGGCCAATCAGGTTGACGAAGCTGCCCATCCAGGTCGAACCGCCATAGGACAGCGCCAGGGCTTCCACCAACGGGTTACCGGATTTGATCAGCGCATACGTGCCTGCTCCGCCCGGCGCGATCACCAGGATCAACAGGGCAAAACTGGTCAGCACCACAATCGCGCCGATCAGCCCACGGGGCAGGTCGCGCTTGGGGTTCTTGGTTTCTTCAGCGGCCAGGGGCACGCCTTCTACCGCGAGGAAAAACCAGATCGCATAAGGGATCGCCGCCCACACGCCCACATAGCCGAACGGCAGGAAGCTGCTGGCGCCCTTGGCCTCGGTCACCGGAATATCCAGCAGGTTGGCGACGTTGAAGTGCGGCACCATCGACACCAGGAATACGCCCAAAGCGATCGCGGCGACGGCGGTGATGACAAACATCAGCTTCAAGGCTTCGCCGACACCAAAAATATGGATGCCGATAAAGATGATGTAGAACGCTAGGTAGATCATCCAGCCGCCAATGCCGAACAGCGACTCGCAGTAAGCGCCGATAAACACCGCAATTGCGGCGGGGGCGATGGCGTACTCGATCAGGATCGCGGTGCCGGTGAGAAACCCGCCCCAAGGGCCAAAGGCGCTGCGGGCAAAACCGTAGCCACCGCCGGCGGTGGGGATCATCGAAGACAGTTCGGCCAGGGAGAAGCACATGCACAGGTACATGGTAGCCATGAGCAATGTGGCGAGGAACATGCCGCCCCAGCCACCCTGGGCCAGGCCGAAGTTCCAGCCGGCATAGTCGCCGGAGATGACGTAGGCGACGCCAAGGCCGACTAACAGCACCCAGCCGGCAGCGCCTTTTTTCAATTCTCGTTGTTGAAAGTAATCGGTGCCGACTTTTTCGAAGTCGACAGAAGAACCAGTGGGTTCGCTAGGCATGGGAAGTACCTTGGATTGTTATTGTTTTTAACTCGGCATCTGTGTGCCGAACGCGGTAGCAATTACTGGCGAAGTTCAAGTGTGGGAGCTGGCTTGCCTGCGATGGTGCCTTGTCAGCGACCTTTTACTTGGCTGACACACCGCTATCGCAGGCAAGCCAGCTCCCACACGTGATTGCATTTCAAGTTGGAGGCTGGTTGCTTGCTATAAGGCTGGGTTAGAAAAAGCCCAACGGATTAATGTCGTAGCTCACCAGCAGGTTCTTGGTCTGCTGGTAGTGATCCAACATCATCTTGTGGGTTTCGCGCCCTACGCCAGACTTCTTGTAACCGCCAAACGCGGCGTGCGCCGGGTACAGGTGGTAGCAGTTGGTCCACACGCGACCGGCCTTGATCGCGCGGCCCATGCGGTAGGCGCGGTTGATGTCGCGGGTCCACAGGCCGGCGCCCAGGCCGAACTCGGTGTCGTTGGCAATCGCCAGGGCTTCGGCTTCGTCCTTGAAAGTGGTGATGCTCACCACCGGGCCGAAGATTTCTTCCTGGAACACACGCATGTCGTTGGTGCCCTTGAGCAGGGTCGGCTGGATGTAATAGCCGGTGGCCAGATCGCCCGTGAGCTTTTCAACCTTGCCACCGGTCAGCAGTTGCGCACCTTCGCCCTTGGCGATTTCCAGGTAGGACAGGATCTTGTCAAATTGCTGCTCGGACGCCTGGGCGCCGACCATGGTGTCGGTGTCCAGCGGGTCGCCACGCTTGATCGACTCGACCTTCTTCATCACCACTTTCATGAAGTCGTCGTAGATCGACTCCTCCACCAGGGCGCGAGATGGGCAGGTGCACACTTCGCCTTGGTTGAAGAACGCCAGCACCAGGCCTTCGGCAGCTTTTTCGATGAATGCAGGTTCCGCTTTCATGATGTCGGCGAAGAAGATATTCGGCGACTTGCCGCCCAGCTCAACGGTAGACGGAATGATGTTCTCGGCCGCCGCGTGCATGATGTGCGAGCCCACCGGGGTAGAACCGGTGAAGGCGATCTTGGCGATACGCTTGCTGGTCGCCAGGGCTTCGCCGGCTTCCTTGCCGAAACCGTGCACAACGTTCAGTACGCCTGGCGGCAACAGGTCGCCGATCAGTTCCATCAGTACGCTGATGCCCAGCGGGGTTTGCTCGGCGGGCTTGAGTACCACGCAGTTGCCGGCGGCCAGGGCCGGGGCGAGTTTCCAGGCGGCCATCAGCAGCGGGAAGTTCCACGGGATGATCTGGCCGACCACGCCCAGTGGTTCATGGAAGTGATAGGCGGCAGTGAGTTCGTTGATTTCGGCGCTGCTGCCTTCCTGGGCGCGAATGCAGCCTGCGAAGTAGCGGAAGTGGTCGGCGGCCAGGGGGATGTCGGCGTTGAGGGTTTCACGCACGGCCTTGCCGTTGTCCCAGGTTTCGGTGATGGCCAGCAACTCGAGGTTCTGCTCGATACGGTCGGCGATTTTCAGCAGTACCAGCGAGCGGTCCTGGGCGCTGGTTTTGCCCCAGGCGTCAGCGGCGGCGTGGGCGGCGTCCAGTGCTTTGTCGATGTCTTTGGCGGTGGAGCGCGGGAAGTCGGCGATGGGCTTGCCATTGACCGGCGAGGTGTTGGAGAAGTAGTTGCCATCGACCGGCGCAACGAACTCGCCGCCGATGTAGTTGCCGTACTTGGCCTTGAACGAAACGATGGCGCCTTCGGTACCGGGGTGTGCATAACGCATGGTGGGCATCTCCTGCTTTTATGTTTATCGGAGTACAGCGCTGCAAGCGCGTTATAAAGCGTAGAGCAAAGGTCGGGCCAGTGCGTACGGGCCAGGTAAATCAAGGGTTTGGTTTTGTTTACAAGGCATGACTGTGGCTGGGGCGATACAGGCGGGGTGACAGTTTGTGCCACAAACGGTACAGCCTGTGACCGATGGGTCGGACCGGGATTGCAATGGCCCGGTGGCTGGTGGATGCTGGGCGCTCTCACGCAGGGAGAATAATAAGAACATGCACAACGATCATTTCAGTCGCCATGCCCAGCAGGTTCTCACTGTCACCCGGGGGCAAGAGCCGCTCCAAGGGCCGGGCAGCGATCCCTCCATCGCCCGTTCCTGGCTGCGTTGCGTTGAGGACTACCACCTCGACCCTGCGCAGACCGTCGCGCCCACCGTGCTTGAGCATGGCCGCCTGCTGGAAAGCCGCGAACGCCTGCGCCAGGTGCTGCACATCGCCGGCAACGAGATGAACAGTCTGCACCAGCAACTCTCGGGGGCTGGTCACGCGGTGCTGCTCACCGATGCCCGGGGGGTGATCCTCAACTGTGTCACCGCGCCGTCCGAGCGCAAGATTTTCGAGCGCGCCGGGCTGTGGCTGGGCGCCGACTGGAGTGAAGCCTGCGAAGGCACCAATGGCATCGGCACCTGCCTGGTCGAGCGTCAATCCCTGACCATCCACCGTGACGAGCATTTTCGCGGTCGCCATACCGGGCTGACGTGTTCGGCGAGCCCGGTGTTCGACCCTCACGGTGAATTGCTGGCGGTGCTGGATGTGTCCTCGGCCCGCGAAGCCGTGTCGCGCCAGAGCCAGTTCCACACCATGGCGCTGGTGAACCTGTCGGCCAAGATGATCGAAAGTTGCTACTTCCTGCGCCACTTCGAACATCATTGGCTGCTGCGTTTTCACCTGCAGGCCGAGTCGGTCGGGTTGTTCAGTGAAGGCTTGCTGGCGTTCGATGGCGAAGGGCGCATTTGTGCGGTGAACCAGAGCGCCCTGAACCTGTTGGGGCAGCTACGCGGCGGCTTGGTGGGCCAGCCGGTGGACGCGTTTTTCGACTGTTCCCTGGATCAGTTGCTAGGGCGGGCCAGCGCGAATGCCACTGCCAGTTGGCCGCTGCGTAGCCGCGATGGTCGGCCTTTATTTGCAGCGCTGCGAGGCCAGCCCCGCAGTACGCTGGCCCCGGTCGTCAAGCCGCAGGCGCCACGTCCACTGGGTATTTGCCTGGGCGATCCGGCGTTGCAAAATGAGCTGCGCAAGGCCTCGCGCGTATTCGAGCGCGACGTGCCCTTGCTGATCAACGGCGAAACCGGCTGCGGTAAAGAGGCTTTCGCCAAGGCCGTGCACCAGGCCAGCCAGCGAGGCGACAAGGCCTTTGTCGCGCTGAACTGTGCGGCCATTCCGGAAAACCTGATCGAGTGCGAACTGTTTGGCTATCGCGCCGGCAGTTTCACCGGCGCCCTTAAAGAAGGCATGCGCGGCAAGCTGCAACAGGCCGACGGCGGTACGCTGTTTCTCGACGAAATCGGCGACATGCCACTGGCGCTGCAAACCCGCTTGTTGAGGGTGCTGGAGGATCGCCTGGTGGTGCCTATCGGCGGCGAACCTCAAGCCGTGAACCTGCGCATCATCAGCGCGACGCACCGTAATTTGCTGGAGCGTGTGGCCGATGGCAGCTTTCGCGAAGACCTGTATTACCGCTTGAGCGGCTTGGAAGTCGCCCTGCCGCCGTTGCGCGAACGCACTGACAAGGCGCAATTGTTGGACTTCCTCCTGGCCCAAGAGGCCGGCACCGAACAGGTGATGCTAGACGAGTCAGCGCGCCAGGCCTTGTTGGCATTCCACTGGCCCGGCAACCTGCGGCAAATGCGTACCGTGTTGCGCACGGTGGTAGCGCTCTGTGAGGGCGGGCGAGTCGGTCTTGAGGACTTGCCGGCGCTGATTCGCCAGGCGCGGCCGCTGGGGGCGAGGGTGGATGCGCCGTACGCCTTGCCGCTGGAAAGCGCCGAGCGTCAGGCATTACTCGGTGCGTTGGTGCAGCAGCGCTGGCATATGAGCCATGTGGCTGAACAGTTGGGGGTCAGTCGCAATACGCTGTACCGCAAGTTACGCAAACATGGAATCTCCAGGGACTGCACTCATTAAGGGAGTGCGACACTTGTCGGAGTAACTCAGTTATTGCCGATGGCTCGTGTTTTGTCGCACAGGCTTTAAGGTTTTTTATCGCGCTACGTACTCACGTCGCCCCGGAACGCTGCACGTTGTTTTAAGCACTGATGGAATAAGGGCAGAGCATCACGTGCCCTTAATCACAGTTGTTTGAAACTTCTAGGGTGACAACACATGAATATTACAAGTCCAATAACGACTCCTGTGCCACAACTCCCTGTTCAACTTGACGTTACGCTCACGTCCCAACCGCAACCCTTTACGGCGGGCTGGGACGAACCGGTGGACCACACTCCGCCTGAGCCTGGCACGCAGTTGTCTGCGCAGGAGACTGATCAAACGCCGAAGGTGCGCATCAAGCGTGGAATCTTTGGACTGCGAGGGTGGGGAGGATCCCGCCCCACGCCTCACGTGCCGCCCACGCCATCGCCCAGATTGCCGCCTGCCTCGGTCAGTCCCACGCCCAGCCGGCCCCCAATCACGGCGGGTGGGAAAAAGCCGACGACAAGCCACGATACCCCTGGTGCAAGTGCAAGTGCGACTGCGGGCAGTTCAAGCCAGTCAACCGCAGGTAGGCTCAAGGACGTGCTGAGCAAGGGGCCTCAGACGCCCCCCCTCGGTGGGACCGCCCCTGTGAAACAGAACGATCCGCCCAAGGTCAGCGTGGTCGATGTCACCCAGCGACTGTTGGATGCCGACAGGCTGGTCAAAGCGGGCGTTATTTCTACATCACCCTCTACCAGCAAGACGGTCAAGGACGCGTTCATCAACGCAGGCGTCAATGGTATGGTCAGCGCGCCGATCAATGTGGGGGCGTATGCCGGATCCGTGGCTGCGGGGGAAGCGATCAAGGGCCAATACCTACCGGTGCCAGTGGCGCCACCGCCACCGCATTTGCCGGGCGTTGCACAGCCCGAACAGGACTCCATGCCGCCAACCGTTGCGCCATCCGCACCCGATGAGCCTGCGCTTGAAGCCATGCGCCATCTGGATCGGGTAGAGAAAGTGGTGCTGGAGTTTGCCAATGTCGTCATGATGCTGGCGTCGGGAAGCACCGCAGACCGGCTTGCCATGGACGACGCCTGGCCCAAGGAGCGTGGGGCACGCTTGACTAACCTAGAGCAGTTACTGAGCGTGTCAGAAACCCATATGAGGCAAGTGGCCGAGGACAACGGCGTTATTTTCAAACCTCACATTGAGTCGTCAACCTCTCCCGGCACCGGGGGACGCTTAGGCGTAATAGAGCGTCGGTATGACGCGATGGAAAAAGCGGCCGAACGAATCATGACCTTGAAAGACGCTGAGCTTAAAAAAGCTGGCACCATGGTTTAAGACATCCCTTTTGCCCGCCGGATCCTACCGGCGGGCGTTTCGCCCTCAGCTAAAGCGTGCGAACTTTCCCACCCTACGCTAACCTGCCTCGATGTTTACGAGGTCGACTATGCACATTCATATTCTGGGTATCTGCGGTACGTTCATGGGTTCAATGGCGGTTCTGGCCAAAGAGCTGGGCCATCACGTTACGGGCTCCGATGCCAACGTTTATCCGCCCATGAGCACGCAGCTGCAGGCGCAAGGTATCGAGCTGACCCAAGGTTACGATCCCTCGCAATTCGACCCGGTGCCGGATCTGGTAGTGATTGGCAACGCCATGTCCCGTGGCAACCCAGCGGTCGAGTACGTGCTCAATAAAGGTTTGCCTTACGTCTCAGGCCCTCAATGGCTGGCTGATCATGTGTTGCAAGGTCGTTGGGTATTGGCAGTGGCCGGCACTCACGGCAAGACCACCACCAGCAGTATGCTCGCCTGGGTACTGGAACATGCGGGCATGAGTCCGGGCTTCCTGATCGGCGGCGTGCCGCAGAATTTCTCGGTGTCGGCGCGCCTGGGCGATACGCCGTTTTTCGTGATCGAAGCCGATGAATACGACAGCGCGTTTTTCGACAAGCGCTCCAAGTTCGTCCACTACCGTCCGCGCACAGCGATCCTGAACAATCTTGAGTTTGATCACGCGGACATCTTTCCCGATCTGGCGGCTATTGAGCGGCAGTTCCATCACTTGGTGCGTACCATCCCGAGTGAAGGCCTGGTCATCCACCCGACCACTGAACCGGCGTTGCAGCGCGTGATCGACATGGGCTGCTGGACGCCGGTGCAGACCACCGGTGTGGGCGGGCAATGGCAGGTCAAGTTGCTCAGCGAAGACGGCTCCCGGTTTGAAGTGCTGTTCGAAGGCCAAGCCCAAGGCGTCGTGGAGTGGGATATGACCGGCCAGCACAATGTCGCCAACGCGCTGGTAACCCTGGCGGCTGCACGGCATGTCGGTGTGGTGCCGGCCATGGGCATCGCGGCCTTGAGCGCATTCAAAAGCGTCAAGCGGCGCATGGAAAAAGTCGCCGACGTGAATGGGATTACCATCTACGACGACTTTGCCCACCATCCAACAGCTATCGCCACTACGCTCGACGGCCTGCGCAAGCGCGTTGGCGATGCCCAAATCATTGCGATCGTCGAACCGCGCTCCAACTCCATGAAGCTGGGTGCGCACCGCGATGGCCTGCCGGAAAGCGTCAACGACGCCGACCAGGTGGTCTGGTACGCGCCTGCCAACCTTGGTTGGGACCTGCCGGGGATCGCTGCGCTGTGCACCGTGCCCTCGACGGTGTGTGATTCGCTGGAAGGCATCATTGAGCATGTGAAGCACTTGGCCAAGCCCGGCACCCATATGGTCGTCATGAGCAACGGCGGTTTTGGCGGCTTGCACGGCAAGCTGGCCGAGGCGTTGCAATGAGTGGCCCCGAACGTATCACCCTGGCAATGACCGGCGCATCCGGCGCGCCTTACGGCCTGCGCCTGCTGGATTGCCTGGTACGTGAAGACCGTGAAGTGCACTTCCTGATTTCCAAGGCCGCCCAATTGGTGCTGGCGACCGAGACGGATGTGCAATTGCCGGCCAAGGTGCAGATGATGCAAGCGTTCCTCACCGAATACACCGGTGCGGCAGCGGGGCAGATCAAGGTCTATGGCAAGGAAGACTGGATGTCGCCCGTGGCTTCGGGCTCCGGCGCGCCGGCGGCGATGGTGGTGGTGCCATGCTCCACCGGCACCCTGTCGGCGATTGCCACGGGCGCCTGCAATAACCTGATTGAAAGGGCGGCGGACGTGACCTTGAAGGAGCGTCGCCAATTGATCCTGGTACCGCGCGAAGCACCGTATTCGAGTATTCACCTGGAACACATGCTCAAGTTGTCGAACATGGGCGTGACCATCTTGCCGGCGTCGCCAGGTTTCTATCACCAGCCGCAGACCATCGATGACCTGGTGGACTTCGTGGTGGCGCGCATTCTCAACCTGCTGAACATTCCCCAGGACATGCTGCCGCGTTGGGGCGAGCACCATTTGGGCGGCGATGAATAAAGCGCTGCTGCTATTACTGGCGTTGCACCTCACGGGCTGCGCCACGGCGCGCACCCTGGACGCCGCGCAACCTGGCGCGCCTGTGGTGTATGCCGGTACGCGCCTGGATTTGTATGCGATCAATGGCGGCTGCTGTGCCAAGGACAGGTTTGGGGCCGAGGCGCCGGGCTATCCCCATCTCGACCTGCCGGCCAGCGCGCTGCTCGATACGCTGCTGTTGCCACTGTCGTTGTTGACCGTGCTGGGTGTGGGCTTCAACGCCACTGGCGGACTCTGAGAACTACACGAACCCAATGTGGGAGGGGGCTTGCTCCCGATGGCGCCGTGTCAGGCAACTACCTTGTTGCTGACCCACCGTCATCGGGAGCAAGCCCCCTCCCACATTTGGATTGGTGTTCTTACTTGCCGAGCTTGCGCAGCTCATCCGACTCCACCACCCGCACGCCATCCTGTTCTTCCAGCGCCAGGCGCCACATGGCGCGAGCCAGTTCGCAGACTTCGATGCCGTGGTACTTGCCCGGAATCAAGCGCGACAACGGCCCGGCAAGCTGTTCGGCCAGACGCGGTTCCAGCCGGTCCCCCAGCAGCAAGGAAGGTCGCACGATGGTCAGTTGCGGCCAGTCCTGGGCTTTGAGTGCCTGCTCCATTTCGCCCTTGACTCGGTTGTAGAACACTGAGGATTTCGGGTCGGCGCCGATCGCACTGATCACGATCAGATGCCGCGCACCCAGTTCCCGAGCGCGCTTGGCGAAGGCCACCACCATGTCCAGATCGACCGCACGGAACGCCGCTTCCGAGCCGGCTTTCTTGATCGTGGTGCCCAGGCAGCAAAAGGCAATGTCCACCCGGCCGCTCAGTTGCGGCAGGAACACCGCAGGGTCGCCCACCGGGTTTTCCAGGCGTGGGTGTTCAGCCAGCGGCTTGCGGCTCGGCGCCAGTACACGGGTCACGGTGGGTTCGTTGAGCAGACGATCAAGCAGGTGTTCGCCGGTGAGGCCGGAGGCCCCCGCCAGCAGGATATGCTGAGGTGTCAGGTACATGATGTTTCCCCCTTGTTACACGTTACAGCTTAGTTGCCTTTGGCTTCCTTGCTATTCATTGAGACGCTTTCGAGCGCCTTTCGTGCCTGCTGTTTGCGTAATAGTTGCCAATGGGCGATCACGCCTTTGGGCGCCCAGATCTGCGGTTCTGAGGCTTCGAAGTTGTCCGCCTGCTCGCGTTCGGCCACATGCAGTTGTGCCAGTTTGAACGCGTGTTGCAAATCGTCCGTTTGGTTGAAGGCTTGTGCGAAAAGGGCATCGCCAAAGTAGGTAAAGTCCGCCTCTTCTGAACAGCCAAAGGACACGCGATCTGCACGGGAAGCCGTCATGATCAGCGTGCGCTCATCTTTCAGGGCCGGAATGAAACCGCCGGAGTAGCAGGCGGAAATCACGATGATCTTGTCGCGGTTTTTCAACGGCGTCAGCACGGCGGCCAGTTCATCGGCGGGCAGGTCGGCCAGTTCCATGCGCGGCTGGTCGAGCACCAACTCATGTTCATGGGTGCCGTGGCTGGTCAAGTAGATAAATACCAGGTCTTCGGGCCCGGTACGTTCGGCCAGGGTTTGCACGGAACGCCGCAGGCTTTCACGGGTGGCCAGTGGACGGTCGGCGATGTGGTCACGATGGTTGACCAGGCGGACCTGCCCGCGTGCGCCGAAGCGTGTGGTGAGCAGGTTGCTGACGTAATCGGCTTCGCGCAGGAACACGCTTTGCTTGCCGTCACCTGCCAACGCCAACGTATAAAGCTCGACGGCAGGTGTCGAGGCCGGCACGGCGGCCAGGGCCTCGTCGAGCAAGCGGCCTTGGGCCAATAGGCCGGTTTCCAGTGGGTCGGGCAGTAACTTGCCATCGGCATCGCGCACGCGCAGGCCATTGACCCAGGTGCCGGCCTGCACGGTGCCGTCGGTGAGCACGAGGGTGCCACGCCCCTGATAGTTGTCGCTGTCGAAGCCACCGATATAGAAGCTGCCATCGGTGAGGTTCAGGCGCCCCTCACCGGTAAAGCGCCAGTCACTGAACTGACCGACGTAGTGGCTGCCATCGGCGCCAATCAACTCGCCTTTGCCACTGAGGGCGCCTTCCTTGAACTGGCCGATCCATACGTCGCCGTCGGCGTTTTCATAGCGGCCTTTGCCGTTGAGTTGGTTCTGCTTGAATTGGCCGATATAGATATCGCCCTCAGCGCTATTGAAGGTGCCATTGCCCTCCAGTTGGCCATCGACAAAGTGGCCGCTGAACTGATTGCCGCTGTCGTCATTGCGCTGGCCTTCGCCATTGGGCTTGCCGTGGGCAAATTGGCCCTGGTACTGGCTGCCATCGGCCAATTCCAGGCGACCGAGGCCTGCATACTGGTCGTCCTTGAACTCGCCGCGATAGGTCATCTGCCCTTCTTTGAGGGTGCCTTCGCCATTGCGTCGACCGTTCTTGAAGCTGCCGACATAGCTGCTGCCCGTGGTAGTCAAGCTGCCCTGGCCATCAAACAGGCCCTGCTGGAACTGGCCTTTATAGACTTCGCCATTGCTGCCATGCCATTCGCCCTGGCCGTGCCACTGGCCTTTATCGAACTGGCCGGCGTACCAACTGCCGTTGGGGTAGTCCACGCGGCCCTGGCCTTGCAGCAGGCCGTTGACCACATCGCCACGGTAGCGGCCGCCATCGGGCAGGCGCGCATCGGGCGGCAACAACGATTCGCCGTCTCCGCAAGCGGTCAGCAACAGGGCAAGGGCAAGGGGAGCGAGTGGGCGCATAGCGGGATCCGGATAATTGAGCGCCGAGTATGCCGCAGCCGCGAGATTCATACATAAATTTACATACACTGTGGCAAGGTTTATTGCCTCGCCACAGGGTCGGCCTTACACGAAGCAGAGTGACAGCGACTCGGCAATATAGGCAGGTTTCTCCTGGCCTTCGATTTCCAGGGTGGCGGTGGCCTTGAACAGCCATTGGCCGGGTTTTTTCTCGGTGACGTCGGTGAGCGTGACGTTCAGGCGTACCTTGGAGTCGACCTTCACCGGCTGGATGAAGCGCACACTGTCCAGGCCGTAGTTGACGGCCATTTTCAAGCCCTCGGGCATGATCAGGATGTCTTCCATCAGCTTGGGCATCAGTGACAGCGACAGGAAACCGTGGGCGATGGTGCTGCCGAACGGGGTTTGTGCGGCCTTGACCGGGTCGACGTGGATGAACTGATGATCGCCGGTGGCCTCTGCGAACAGGTTGATGCGCGCCTGGTCGATGGTGAGCCATTCGGAACGTCCCAGTTCCTTGCCGACATAATCTTTGAGCTGCGCTACGGGTACATAGGGCATTGCGTCTCTCCTGGGTTCATCATTTTTATCCCACGTTGATAAGGGGTTTTATATGGGATACAGAGAACCAATGTAGATCATCATGGGCAAATGGCCCGGTCAACCCAACATGCTTTTGGCGAATGCCTGGGCATAGGGCGGGCGTGCTTATAATGCGCATGGGCTTTGAGGGGGGAGAGAGCGGGATGCTGTTACGTGGCCTGACTTGGCTGGTGCTGTTTCAATTGATCGGTACGGCGATCAATCATTTGCTGTTGCCGGTACTGCCGGGGCCGATCATCGGGCTGCTGCTGATGCTGGGCTTTCTGGTCTGGCGCGGTGAAGTCGGCGAGCCGCTGAGCCTGGCGGCTGGCAGCCTGTTGCGTTATCTGCCGTTGCTGTTGGTGCCGCCTGCCGTGGGAGTGATGGTCTACGCCAAGGACATTGTCGCGGACTTCTGGGCTATCGTCGGGGCGCTGGTGTTGTCGCTGGTGATCGCCATGGGCTTTGTCGGTGTGCTGATGCAGCAGATGGTCAGGCGCAAGGAGAAGGACCAATGATGCTTGACTGGCAGGGCGCCTGGACGGCGGTCATTCATCACCCGTTGTTTGGCATCGGTATCACCCTGGGCGCCTATCAGTTGGTGCTGGCGGGGTACGAGAAAACCCGCTGGATCTTCCTGCAACCGGTGCTGGTGTCGATGTTGCTGGTGATCGGTGTGTTGCTCGCCTGTGGCCTGAGTTACGCCGAGTACCGCGAAAGCACCGAGATCATGGGGATCCTGCTGGGGCCTGCAACGGTGGCATTGGCGGTACCGCTTTATCTTAACCTGCGGCGGATTCGCCAATTGTTCTGGCCGATTTTTACTACGCTGGTGGTAGGCGGGGTGTTGGCTACCGGCTTGTGTGTGCTGTTGGGGTGGTGGTTTGGTGCCGAACACAGGGTGCTGATGACCATGGCACCCAAGTCGGTAACGTCGCCGATTGCCATGCTGGTCGCCGAACAGATTGGTGGCGTGGCGGCATTGGCGGCAGTGTTTGTACTGATCACCGGGGTGGTCGGCGCGATGATCGGCCCGGCGTATCTGTCGCGGCTGGGTGTGCACAGCCCTGAAGCGCGGGGCATGGCGCTGGGCATGACCGCTCATGCGGTCGGCACCTCGGTGGCCCTGCAGGAAAGCGAAGAGTGCGGCGCTTTTGCGGCGCTGGCCATGAGCCTGATGGGCGTGGCGACGGCGGTGTTTCTGCCGTTGGCCGTGTCGGTAATTGTTTAACCCGGGTTTTAAGGAAACCGTTATGAGTCTGGCGCTGTTCCCACTCAACACTGTGCTGTTCCCAGGCTGCACCCTCGACCTGCAGATATTCGAGGCGCGCTACCTAGACATGATCAGCCGCTGCATGAAAAAGGGCGAAAGCTTTGGTGTGGTGTGCATCTTCAATGGCCTGGAAGTGGGCATAGCCCCGGACGGCTACGCGCTGATCGGCTGCGAAGCGTTTATTCGCGACTTCAAACAGCAGGACAACGGCCTGCTGGGGATTCGTGTGGAAGGTGGCCGGCGTTTCCGCGTACTAGACGTCACGGTGCAGAAAGATCAATTGCTGGTGGCCGAGGTTAAATGGTTGGAGGAGGTGCCGGATCGGCCTCTGGAAGAAGAGGACGCCGACTTGCTGGCGCTGCTGGAGGCTCTGGCGGAGCACCCGATGGTAGCTTCGCTGGAGATGAACGCCCATGCCGAAGGCCAGCAGGCCCTCGGCAACCAACTGGCGTACCTGCTGCCGTTTACCGACGCCGATAAGGTCGACTTGCTGCAAATTGACGATCCGCAGCAGCGGCTGGATGCCATTCAGATGTTGCTGGATGAATTGCAGGGTGAGTTGTTCACCTGAGATACGGAATTTTCTGCGGTTGCTTTCGGATTTTGCTACGTCATTTCAGGCGCGACGCCTGCAATATTTTCCGATCACACCATAATGATCGGGGATGACCATGATTCGTCTGACACCATCGGAACAAGTCGCCTGGGACACGTATTTTGTCAGCGTGACCACGCAATTGCTCCAGCAGGACGCCACCCGGGGCGCGGAGTACATCGCCGAGCGCGCCGCCGAGATTGCCGACGAGATGCTGCTGGAGCGACGCGAACGTTGCGTGGAGCGTCGCTCTGCTTCAGTCGACTGGATTGGCCCGGCCAAGGGTCAGTAGGCGTACCTGAGCAATGCATGGGAGGTGCCGGTGAATGCAATGAAGCCGAGCACCGCCACCACCGCCGGCAATACCAGCCACCAGGCTTTTTGCGTCATTGCCGGCAGCGGGCTGCGGTACTGGATCACGGTCAGGCTGAATGCGCATACCGTCATGGCCAGTAGCGTGCCTGCGAGGATGTCGCTGGGCCAGTGAGCGCCCAGGTACACCCGCGACAGAGCAATGAATGCGGCGGGTATGCAGCCCAGCAGCATCCAGGTCAGGCGCAACCGCGTGGGTTGGCCGCGACCGGCCAATACCGCGAGCGCCAGGAAGAACGCAAAAGCGCCGGAGGCATGGCCGCTGGGCATGCTGAAACTGGTCAACGGGTCGGTCAGAATCTCCGGGCGGCCACGGGCAAAGAACAGCTTGGTGCCGGTGTTGATCACCGCCGCGCCTGCCAGGGTCGCTCCTACAAACAGCGCGTGTCGCCATTGCCGGGCCACAAACAACAGGGCGGTGAACACCGCGCTGGCGACGAACATTTTCTTGAACTCGCCCAATTGCGTGATCCGCACCATCACCTCATCCAGCCACGGGCTGCGATGCTCCTGCACCAGGGCGCTCAGGCCCTGATCGAAGTCATTGAGATGCGGGTAGCCGATAAACAGCGCGATCAGCAGGGTCAGGCTGGCACAACCGATCCACAACGTTGCGCGACGATGGGCGCGCAGGCTGCTGTTCAAACTTAATCCCAATAGCGCCGCCAGGCACGCCGCAACAATCGCCGCTTCCGGCCAGAAACCTTCCGGCAAGGGCAGGCGGAACGCGGCACCGGCTGCCCAGCCCGGCAGCAGATACGCCACTGACCAACCGGCGGCGGCGATCACGCTGACGATCGCAAAGCGCGGGAGCGGCATGTCGCACATACCGGCGACCATCGGCAGCATGGGCCGCAATGGCCCGATGAAGCGCCCGACCAGCAAGCTGGCGATTCCGTACTTGTGGAAGTAGGTTTCTGCGCCATTCATCCATTCCGGATGATGGCGCAGGCCCGGCAAGCGCCGGATGTTCTGATGGAAGTGTCGGCCCAGGTAGTAGGAAACCCCGTCGCCCAATAGTCCGCCGAGGAAGCCCAGCAGCAGGGTTTCACTCAGTGACAACGCACCGCTGCCGGCCAGTGCGGCAATCGCAAACAGCAATACCGTGCCCGGCACGATCAGCCCGGCAATGGCCAGGCACTCCACGCACGCGACAATAAACACCGCGGCTGCCAGCCATTGCGGGTTCAGGGTCAGCCAGCCGGTGATGCTATCGAGCCATTGGCCCATACAATCCACTCCATAATGAGACGGTGAATTTCCACTGTGGGAGCTGGCTTGCCTGCGATGGCTGCGGCATGGCCAGCATGGAAGTTGCCTGGCCCACCGCTATCGCAAGCAAGCCAGCTCCCACATGGGATGTGTCGCCCGTTAGATCAAAAAATAATCGCGGCCTTCGACCTGCCCGCGACGCAGCGGGTTCCGCGTGCAGTACGGCGCATAGCCGGCATCGACGAAGCGATACATCAAGTGTTCATCGCGCCCGCTGGGAATGCCCAGCCGGGTGGTCTGGATAATCTGCGTGGGCACCTGGCCCACATCTTCGACATACAGCAGTTCCTGATCGAAGCGCTTGGCGTCCCACATCGGCACTTTCAGGCCCAGCGCCTTGCACAGCAGGGTCTGCCCGGCGCACAGCTTCTGCGCCGGGCGCGGGCTGCCGTCGGGGTTGGGGTTGTTCAACAGCATTTGCGCCAGGCTTGCCGGCCCGCAGATTTCATCGACCCACGGGTAAGCCGACTTGATCAGCACGGCATTCCCCGGGCCGTGGGCGCTGAAGTTCAGGGAATCACCGCCCCTGGCGTAGTACATATAGATATGACCGCCATCCAGAAACAAAGCCTTACGCTTTTCTGTGTAACCCAGCGACGCATGGCTGCCTTTTTCGGCCACGTAATAGGCTTCGGTTTCAATAATTCGCGCCGAAAGCCAGAGATCACCAACACGGTGGCGAATGATTTTCCCCAACAGCTCTTGCGCGAGCAGTTGTGCATCGCGGTCGAAGAAGCCGTCGGGCAGGGCGCTTGCGGGGAGTGGGGCGGTAAGTCCGGGCATGGCGTTCAGGGTTATTACGGCTAAATGTGACGGAATAATAACAACTCTCACCTTAATTACCGCTGAACCCCGGGTTTTTACAGTTCATTTCGACCATCCGCCCCTCACCGCTGTCAGTCGAGCGGCGTCACAGCTATAATCTGCCGCTTTCCTCTTTGCCAAGACTCCCTGACCATGACTGAGTCCGTTCTTGACTACATGACCCGCCTGGGTCGCGCTGCCCGTCAGGCCTCGCGGTTGATCGCCCGTGCGAGCACTGCGCAGAAGAACCGTGCGCTGCTGGCGGCTGCCGATGCTCTGGATGCTTCGCGCTCCGAGTTGACCGCTGCCAATGAACTGGACTTGGCCAATGGTCGCGCCAATGGCCTGGAACCGGCCTTGCTGGATCGCCTGGCACTGACCCCGGCACGTATCGACGACATGATCGAAGGCCTGCGTCAGGTGGCCAAGCTGCCTGACCCCATCGGTGAAATCCGCGACATGCGTTACCTGCCGTCCGGTATCCAGGTAGGCAAGATGCGCGTGCCGCTGGGTGTGATCGGCATCATCTACGAGTCGCGTCCGAACGTGACCATCGACGCCGCGAGCCTGTGCCTGAAGTCGGGCAACGCCACCATCCTGCGAGGCGGCTCCGAGGCGATCAATTCCAACCGTGCTATCGCCGCCTGCATCCAGCAAGGCCTGGCCGTGGCCGAGTTGCCAGCCGAAGTGGTGCAAGTGGTGGAAACCACCGACCGCGCGGCTGTGGGCGCGTTGATCACCATGCCGGAATTCGTCGACGTGATTGTGCCCCGTGGCGGCAAGAGCCTGATCGAGCGCGTCAGCCGCGATGCCAAGGTGCCAGTCATCAAGCACCTGGACGGCGTGTGCCACGTCTTCATCGACATCGCCGCCGACCTCGACAAGGCGATTCGCATTGCCGACAACGCCAAGACCCACCGCTACGCGCCGTGCAACACCATGGAAACCCTGCTGGTGCACGCCGGCATTGCCGAGCGCGTGCTGCCGCCTCTGGCTGCCATCTACCGTGACAAGGGCGTGGAACTGCGTGGCTGCGAGCGTACCCGTGCACTGCTCGGCAGCGATGTGATCGAAGCGACTGAACAAGACTGGTACACCGAATACACCGCGCCGATCCTGTCGATTCGCATCGTCGACGACCTGGACCAGGCCATCGAGCACATCAATAAATACGGCTCCAAGCACACCGACGCCATTGTTTCCGAGCACTTCAGCGATGCCCGGCGTTTCCTCAATGAAGTGGACTCCGCTTCGGTGATGATCAACGCCTCGACACGTTTTGCCGACGGCTTCGAGTATGGCCTGGGGGCGGAGATCGGTATCTCCACCGACAAGCTCCATGCACGTGGCCCGGTTGGCCTTGAAGGGCTGACCAGCGAGAAGTACGTAGTGTTCGGCGACGGTCATGTGCGCACTTGATGGCTAAACGCATCGGGCTGCTCGGCGGTACTTTCGACCCCGTGCACATCGGCCATTTGCGCAGTGCCCTGGAAGTCGCCGATGCCCTGGCGCTGGACGAGGTGCGGCTGCTGCCCAATTTTCGGCCGCCGCATCGCGATACGCCGCAGGTGTCTGCGCAACAGCGCCTGGAAATGGTGCAGGTGGCCGTAGAGGGCATACAGCCGTTGATGGTGGACGACCGCGAGCTCAAGCGCGATAAACCGTCCTACACTGTCGACACCCTGGAATTGATGCGCGCCGAGATGGGCGCAGATGACCAGTTGTTTCTGCTTTTGGGCTGGGACGCATTTTGCGGCCTGCCCTCTTGGCACCGCTGGGAGGAGCTCCTCCAGCATTGCCACATCCTGGTTTTGCAACGCCCGGATGCCGACAGCGAACCGCCGGATGCCTTGCGCAACCTGCTGGCCGCGCGGTCGGTAAGTGACCCCTTGGCCCTGACCGGGCCGAACGGGAATATTGCATTCGTCTGGCAGACCCCGCTTGCGGTGTCCGCCACCCAGATCCGTCAACTGCTGGCCAGCGGTAAGTCGGTACGTTTCCTGGTGCCTGACGCGGTCCTGGCCTACATCGATGCGCACGGGCTTTACCGTGCGTCGAACTGAAAAGGCGCGCTTGAACGCACGAACCGTGCAGCAAGCGCCCGAACATACGAGCAAAACGAGTTTTATATGACGAACAAAGACGTAAGCAAAGTTAAGCGCAAAGGCACCTTCAAAAGCGCACCGCTGCCGGTTGAAGCCCACGTGGGCCCGGAATTGGCTGGCGAAGAGCTGGTGAAAGTGGCCGTGGCCGCCCTGGAAGACGTTAAGGCCCAGGACATCCAGGTGCTGGACGTACGCGACAAGCAAAGCATCACCGACTTCATGATCATCGCTACCGGTACTTCCAACCGTCAGATCGGCGCGATGCTCGACAAGGTTCGTGAAGCCGTCAAAGCCCAGGGCGTGAAGCCTCTGGGTGAAGAAGGCAAGGGCGACAGCGACTGGGTACTGCTGGACATGGACGATGTGATCGTTCACATGATGACCTCCAACGCCCGCCAGTTCTACGACCTGGAGCGTCTGTGGAAAGGCGCCGAGCAGAGCCGTGCCGCCGATGGCAAGCACCACAGCCCGGAAGTGGGCCACGCGCACTTCGACAAGCTCAACAAAGACCAGGAATAAGGAACGGCTGTGCGCCTGCGTCTGATCGCTGTCGGTTCACGCATGCCCAAGTGGGTGGAAGAAGGCTGGCACGAGTATGCCAAGCGTCTGCCCGCTGAGCTGTCGCTTGAACTGGTGGAAATACCGCTCAATACCCGGGGCAAGAACGCCGATGTGGCGCGCTTTATCCGCCAGGAAGGCGAAGCCATGCTGGCCAAGGTCGGCCCCAACGAGCGTATCGTCACTCTCGAAGTGCACGGCAAGCCCTGGAGCACCGAGCAGTTGGCGGTGGAACTGGATCGCTGGCGCCTGGATTCGCGTACGGTCAACTTCATGGTCGGTGGCCCCGAGGGGCTGGCGCCGGAAGTCTGTGCGCGAGCCGATCAGCGCTGGTCGTTGTCGGCGCTGACATTGCCGCACCCGTTGGTAAGGATTCTGATCGGTGAACAGCTGTATCGCGCCTGGACAGTCCTGTCCGGGCACCCTTACCACAAATAGTCTGCGCCGCCCCCGATGACCCAGCCGATCCGCATCAAGGACCACGAGAAAGACGCACGTCTGGTACGCGCGCGGGTGGTGTTCGGTGCGATTTTGGTGGTGGTGCTGATGTGTGTGCTGATTGCGCGTCTGTATTTCCTGCAGGTGATCCAGTACGACTATCACTCCACGCTGTCGGAAAACAACCGGGTGCATGTGCAGCCGATTCCGCCGACCCGTGGGCTGATCTTCGACCGCAATGGCGTGGTGGTCGCGGATAACCGCCCCAGCTTCAGCCTGAGCATGACCCGTGAGCGTTCCGGCGACTGGCAGCAGGTGCTCGATGTGATTGTCGAGGTGCTGCAACTGACGCCGGAAGACCGGGTGATCTTCGAGAAACGCATGAAGCAGGGGCGCCGGCCGTTTGAGCCGGTGCCGATCCTGTTCGAGCTGACCGAAGAGCAGATCGCCCGAATCGCCGTGAACCAGTTCCGTCTGCCGGGTGTGGAAGTGGTGGCGCAGTTGGTGCGCCACTATCCGCAAGGGGCGCACTTTGCCCACTCGGTCGGCTATATGGGGCGGATCAACGAGAAAGAGCTTAAAACCCTCGACCCGGTCAATTACAGCGGCACCCATCATATCGGCAAGACCGGCATCGAGCGGTTCTACGAGCCCGAGCTGCACGGCCAGGTGGGTTACGAAGAAGTCGAGACCAACGCCCGCGGCCGCGTCTTGCGCGTGCTCAAGCGTACCGACCCGATACCGGGCAAGGACATTGTGCTGAGCCTGGACATCAAGTTGCAGGAAGCTGCCGAGATGGCCCTGGGGGGCCGGCGTGGTGCCGTGGTGGCGCTGGACCCGAAGACCGGCGAAGTGCTGGCGATGGTCAGTCAGCCGAGTTTCGACCCTAACCTGTTCGTCACCGGCATCAGCTTCAAGGCCTACGCCGAGTTGCGCGACTCCATCGATCGACCGCTGTTCAACCGTGTATTGCGCGGCCTGTATCCACCGGGTTCGACCATCAAGCCGGCGGTGGCGATCGCCGGCCTGGACTCCGGTGTAGTCACGGCCTCCAGTCGGGTCTATGACCCCGGCTACTACATGCTGCCCAACTATGATCACAAATACCGCAACTGGAACCGCTCCGGTGACGGCTATGTCGACCTGGACACCGCGATCATGCGCTCCAACGACACCTATTTTTACGACCTGGCCCACAAGCTGGGGATCGATCGCCTGTCTGCCTACATGGGCAAGTTCGGCCTCGGTCAGAAAGTCTCTCTGGACATGTTCGAAGAGTCTCCCGGCCTGATGCCGTCGCGGGAATGGAAGCGTGCGACGCGCCGTCAGGCATGGTTCCCGGGTGAAACCCTGATCCTGGGGATCGGCCAGGGCTATATGCAGGCCACGCCGCTGCAACTGGCCCAGGCCACGGCGCTGGTGGCCAATAAAGGCATCTGGAACCGGCCGCACCTGGCCAGGACCATCGAAGGCGAAAAGCCGGTAGACGACAACCCGATTCCCGACATTGTGCTGCGCGACCCGTCCGACTGGGCCAAGGTCAACCACGGCATGCAGCAAGTCATGCACGGCGCACGGGGTACCGCACGCAAGGCGGCAGCCGGCGCGCAATACCGCATCGCCGGCAAGAGTGGTACGGCCCAGGTGGTCGCGATCAAGCAGGGCGAAAAATATGACCGTTCCAAGGTTCAGGAGCGTCACCGCGACCACGCCTTGTTTGTCGGCTTCGCCCCGGCTGACGACCCGAAAATCGTGGTCTCGGTGATGGTCGAGAACGGTGAGTCCGGCTCTGGCGTCGCGGCGCCCGTGGTGCGGCAGATCATGGATGCCTGGCTGTTGGCCGAGGATGGCAAGCTCAAGCCCGAGTATGGCGGCCCCCCATCAAGCCCCGAGGTTACGGCCCGTGAAGAGTAATTTTGACCGCATCCTCTCCAGCGAGGATGTGATGCGTCGCCGTGCGACGTTGCTGCAACGCATGCACATTGATGGGCCGCTGCTGATCCTGCTGCTGACCTTGGCGGCCGGCAGCCTGTTCGTGCTGTATTCGGCCAGCGGCAAGAACTGGGACCTGTTGATCAAGCAAGCGTCCTCGTTTGGCCTGGGCCTGTTGTCGATGGTGGTGATCGCCCAGCTTGAACCGCGCTTCATGGCGCGTTGGGTGCCGCTGGGGTATGTCGCCGGCGTGTTGCTGCTGGTGGTGGTGGATGTCATGGGCCATAACGCCATGGGGGCCACGCGCTGGATCAACATTCCCGGGGTGATTCGCTTCCAGCCGTCGGAATTCATGAAGATCCTGATGCCGGCTACCATCGCCTGGTACTTGTCCAAGCGCACCTTGCCGCCACAGCTCAAGCACGTGGTGATCAGCCTGCTTCTAATCGGCGTGCCGTTTATTCTGATCGTGCGCCAGCCTGACCTTGGCACCTCATTGCTGATTTTGGCCGGTGGCGCGTTCGTGCTGTTTATGGGCGGCTTGCGCTGGCGCTGGATCCTCAGCGTGCTGGCCGCTGCCGTCCCCGTGGCCGTGGCCATGTGGTTCTTCTTCATGCACGACTATCAGAAGCAACGGATCCTGACGTTCCTCGACCCGGAGAGCGACCCGCTGGGCACCGGCTGGAACATCATCCAGTCCAAGGCAGCCATCGGTTCCGGCGGCGTATTCGGCAAAGGCTGGTTGCTGGGCACCCAGTCCCATCTGGACTTCTTGCCCGAGAGTCATACCGACTTCATCATCGCGGTGATGGGCGAAGAGTTCGGCCTGGTGGGCATTTGCGCCTTGTTGTTGATCTATCTGCTGTTGATTGGTCGCGGCCTGGTGATTACCGCCCAGGCGCAGACGCTGTTCGGTAAATTGCTTGCCGGCAGCCTGACCATGACTTTTTTTGTTTACGTTTTCGTCAACATCGGTATGGTCAGTGGCCTGCTGCCGGTGGTTGGGGTGCCGTTGCCATTCATTAGCTACGGCGGAACTTCGCTGGTGACATTGCTGTCAGCGTTTGGGGTTTTGATGTCGATTCATACGCATCGCAAGTGGATCGCACAGGTTTGAATAAGGTGAAGATGTCAATGCAAGTAATGCGCGGCTGGGCGACTCGGCATGCGACCTGGATGGGCCTGATTGGGCTGCTGGGGGCAACGCAAGAGGCGCAGGCCGGTGACTACGATGGTTCACCCCAGGTCGCCGAATTTGTCGGTGAGATGACCCGCGACTACGGTTTTGCCGGCGAGCAACTGATGGGCGTGTTCCGCGAAGCCCAGAAAAAGCAGGCGATCCTCGACGCCATTTCCCGCCCCGCCGAACGCGTGAAGCAGTGGAAGGAATATCGCCCGATGTTCCTTACTGACGCACGTATTGCCCGCGGCGTGGACTTCTGGCGTCAGCATGAAGCCGTCCTGGCCCGCGCCGAGCAGGAATACGGCGTGCCGGCCCAGGTCATCGTCTCGATCATCGGCATTGAAACGTTCTACGGCCGCAATACCGGCAGCTACCGGGTGATCGACGCCTTGTCGACCCTGGGCTTCGATTACCCTCCGCGTGCCGAATTCTTCCGCAAGGAGCTGCGCGAATTCCTGCTGCTGGCCCGCGAAGAACAGGTCGACCCGATGACACTCAAGGGCTCGTACGCCGGTGCGATGGGCTTGCCGCAGTTCATGCCGAGCAGCTTTCGCGCCTATGCGGTGGACTTTGACGGCGACGGCCATATCAATATCTGGAGCAACCCCGACGATGCCATCGGCAGCGTGGCCAGCTACTTCAAGCGTCACGGCTGGGTTGGCGGCGAACCGGTGGTTATCCGCGCCGATGTCACAGGTGAGCGCGCCGATGAAGGCTTGACCCAGGGTATCGAGCCGGTCAAGACCGTCGGGGAGTTGCGAGCGCTGGGCTGGTCGAGTCAGAATGCGCCACGCGACGACATGCCGGTGACGGCATTCCGCCTGGAAGGTGCAAACGGCCCGGAATACTGGATGGGCCTGAAGAATTTCTACGCAATCACGCGTTATAACCGCAGTGTGATGTACGCCATGGCCGTGCATCAGCTGTCAGATGAGCTGGTTCAAGCACGGGGCAACAAGTAATGCGGGTATCGCCGTTCAAAAAACCGCTCAAGCTGGTGGCGTTCGCCGCGTTGTCCTTGCTGGTTGCCAGTTGCTCCACCACCCCTAACCGTGCGCCTGCCAAGAAGGCCGGCGGCGCGGTGGTGCGCGCCCAGCCGGGCCTGGACATCAACCGTGCGCACAAAGATGGCGCGCCGTGGTGGGATGTGGATGTCTCGAAAATCCCGGATGCCACGCCGACCCTGCATACCGGCCCCTACAAGGCCAACCCCTATACCGTGCTGGGCAAGAATTACTTCCCGCTGCAGGAATCCAAGACCTACGTGCAGTCCGGCACCGCGTCCTGGTACGGCACCAAGTTTCATGGCCAGAACACCGCCAACGGCGAAGTGTATGACCTGTACGGCATGAGCGCGGCCCACAAGACCCTGCCGTTGCCCAGCTATGTTCGCGTTACCAACCTCGACAACAACCGCACGGTGATCCTGCGGGTCAACGACCGCGGGCCGTTCTATTCGGACCGGATCATCGACTTGTCCTACGCTGCCGCCAAGAAGCTTGGCTACGCCGAAACCGGCACCGCACGGGTGAAAGTCGAAGGCATCGACCCGGCGCAGTACTGGGCCCAGCGCGGCAAGCCGGCGCCGTTGATGCTCAACGAACCGGCAACCCCGCAACCGCAAGTGACGGCCTCGACCGGCAAGATCGAGCAGTGGACGCCGCCGCCGGCGCAACATGCTCCGGATACCGTCGTCGTTCCTCATGCAGCACCGGGCGCCTCGATGGTGGGCGGGCAATACCTGCAGGTCGGCGCTTTCGCCAACCCGGATGCGGCAGAACTGTTAAGGTCCAAGCTCAGCGGTATGGTCAGCGCGCCGGTCTTCATCAGCTCCATCGTGCGTAACCAGCAAACGTTGCACCGTGTACGCATGGGCCCGATCGGTTCGCCAAGTGAAGTGGCGCAAGTGCAGAACAGCGTGCGCCTGGCCAACCTGGGGCAACCCAGTGTGGTCACCGCAGAATAAGTAACGGATTGATGGCTCAGGTGCGCCCGCGCGCTTGAGTCCAGGTTGTTGGCTCGTTGAACAATAAAAACCCAGGGGCAAGGGGTGAGCGGGCAACCGAACACGTGACAGTCTGGAAGCGGGCTGTCTGAATAGTTTTGCCCGCGAGGGCAAGTTTCCATAAGCAATTTCGAGAGACGGATGAACATCACCACCTTAGCCAAACGCACGTGCCTGCTTATCTCGCTGATCATCACCCCGGCCGCCTGGGCGGTTGAAATGGTGCCGGCCTCCCCGCAACTGGCCGCCAAGTCGTGGGTCCTCATGGACGCCGCCAGTGGCAACGTGCTGGTCGAAAACGGCGGTGATGTACGCCTGCCGCCAGCCAGCCTGACCAAGCTGATGACTGCCTATATCGCGACCCTGGAAATCCGTCGCGGCCAGATCGGCGAGAACGACCCGGTCACCGTCAGCGAAAACGCCTGGCGTACCGGTGGTTCGCGGATGTTCATCAAGGTCGGCTCGCAAGTCACCGTCAGTGACCTGTTGCACGGCATCATCATCCAGTCCGGCAACGACGCCAGCGTCGCCCTGGCCGAGCACATCGCCGGCAGCGAAGATGCGTTCGCCGACGTGATGAACAAGACTGCAGCCGACCTGGGCATGACCAACAGCCACTTCATGAACCCGACCGGCCTGCCGAACCCAGAGCATTATTCGTCGGCTCATGACATGGCAATCCTGGCGCGCGCGATCATCCGCGTTGACCCGGTGCACTACGCGATCTACTCCCAGAAGGAATTCTTCTGGAACAACATCAAGCAGCCTAACCGCAACCTGCTGCTGTGGCGCGACAAGACCGTCGACGGTCTGAAAACCGGCCACACCGACGAAGCCGGCTACTGCATGGTGTCGTCCGCTGTGCGTGATGGTCAGCGCCTGATCGCCGTGGTATTCGGCACCAACAGCGAGCAGGCCCGTGCGGCCGAGACGCAAAAACTTTTGACCTACGGTTTCCGCTTCTTCGAAACCCAGACCTTCTACCAGAAGGGTGCCGAGCTTGCGACCGCGCCGGTATGGAAAGGCGCCACCTCGCAAGTCAAGGCCGGCCTGGCCGACGACCTGACCCTGACCATGCCTAAAGGCCAGCTGAAAAAGCTCGCCGCCAGCATGACCCTGAACCCGCAATTGGTTGCCCCAATCGCCAAGGGCGACGTGATCGGTAAAGTCGAAGTCAAGCTGGACGACAAGGTGGTGCACAGCGCCGACCTGATCGCGCTGGACGCTGTCGAGGAAGGTGGTATCTTCCGCCGCGTATGGGATAGCATCCGTCTATTCTTCTACGGCTTGTTCAACTGATTGTGTGCACCTGCAAAGCCCCGCGTTGATCCAGCGCGGGGCTTTGCCCGTCGCCACGGCTTAGCGCTTACGAGGCTGTTCTGCCATGACCGATAAAGACGTAGAAGTAAAGGCGCCAAAGATCGAATTTCCAGTGACGGATTATCCCGTCAAGGTGATCAGCGATACCGGTGTCGGCCGCAAGGACAAGATTCTCGAAATCGTCAGGAAACACGCGACGATCAACGACAACCGCGTGGACGAGCGTCAAAGCTCCACCGGCAAGTACACCACGATTCAGTTGCACATCGTTGCGACCGATCAGGACCAGCTCTACAACATCAACAGCGAACTGCGGGCCACCGGCTTCGTGCACATGGTGCTGTGATGTCGCACGTTCTGGGCTTTCGCGAGCTCGGCCAGATGGCCTACGAGCCGGTCTGGCATGCCATGCAGCGCTTTACCAACGAGCGCGGCACCTCGGCCCCGGATGAAATCTGGCTGGTGGAACATCCGCCGGTATTCACCCAGGGGCAGGCCGGCAAGGCCGAGCATTTGTTGCTTCCGGGTGATATTCCGGTGGTGCAGGTCGACCGGGGTGGCCAAGTGACTTACCATGGCCCAGGGCAATTGGTGGCTTACCTGTTGCTGGATGTGCGCAAACTGGGTTTTGGCGTGCGCGATCTCGTCAGCCGCATGGAGGCTTGCCTGATCGAGCTGCTGGCCAGTTACGGCGTAACCGCCGCGGCCAAGCCCGATGCACCCGGTGTGTATGTAGACGGCGCGAAAATCGCCTCTCTGGGGCTGCGTATTCGCCACGGTTGTTCCTTTCACGGCCTGGCCTTGAACGTGGACATGGACCTGGCGCCGTTCCGACGGATCAACCCGTGCGGTTATGCCGGGCTGGCGATGACCCAACTGAGCGATCATGCCACACCGATTAAATTTGCCGAGGTTAGTGCCCGGCTGCGCGTGCAGCTCGTCAAACACCTCGACTATGCAGAGCAGACGACCCTGACGGGCGGAATCGATTGATATGACTACTGATGTTGTGCAAACCATGATCCCGACGCTGGACATCACTGAGCGTCCAGCCCCGGCCCCGCGTGCCAAGGTGGAAGCCGGCGTCAAGCTGCGCGGCGCCGAGAAGGTTGCACGCATCCCGGTCAAGATCATCCCGACCACCGAACTGCCGAAGAAACCCGACTGGATTCGCGTGCGCATCCCGGTTTCGCCGGAAGTCGACCGTATCAAGTCCCTGCTGCGCAAACACAAACTGCACAGCGTATGCGAAGAAGCGTCCTGCCCGAACCTGGGTGAATGCTTCTCCGGCGGCACCGCCACGTTCATGATCATGGGCGACATCTGCACCCGTCGTTGCCCGTTCTGCGACGTCGGCCACGGCCGTCCGAAACCTCTGGACGTCAACGAGCCGGAAAGCCTGGCCATCGCCATTGCCGACCTGAAACTCAAGTATGTGGTGATCACCTCGGTTGACCGTGACGACCTGCGTGACGGCGGTGCCCAGCACTTTGCCGACTGCATCCGCGAAATCCGCAAGCTGTCGCCGAACGTGATGCTCGAAACCCTGGTGCCGGACTACCGTGGCCGTATGGACGTGGCGCTGGAAATCACCGCCGCCGAGCCGCCGGATGTGTTCAACCACAACCTGGAAACCGTACCGCGCCTGTACAAGGCTGCGCGTCCGGGTTCGGACTACCAGTGGTCGCTGACCCTGCTGCAGAAATTCAAGCAGATGATGCCGCACATCCCGACCAAGTCCGGCTTGATGCTGGGCCTGGGCGAGACTGACGAAGAAGTCATCGAAGTCATGAAGCGTATGCGCGAACACGACATCGACATGCTGACCCTGGGCCAGTACCTGCAACCATCGCGCAGCCACTTGCCGGTGCAGCGTTTCGTGCACCCGGACACCTTCGCCTGGTTCGCCGAGGAAGGTTACAAGATGGGCTTCAAGAACGTGGCGTCGGGCCCGTTGGTGCGTTCTTCGTACCACGCCGATGAGCAGGCCAAGCTGGTCAAGGCAAGCCTGGTTTCCTAAGCCGCCCCCAGAATCAATGTGGAATGCTGGCTTGTGCGGGAGCTGGCTTGCCTGCGATAGCATCACCTCGGTGTCACTGATACACCGAGGCGCTTGCATCGCAGGCAAGCCAGCTCCCACATTTCGTTCTGCGTCATATAGGGAGAACCATGGATGACCGCCGCCGTACCTGCACTGCGCCCCGAAGGCACCATCGGCCTGATCGCCCCCGCCGGCCCCGCTGCGCTGGATGTTGAAAAAGCCGGGCAATGGATGCGTGCCCGTGGCTACCAATTGCACATTTTCCCTGGGGTGTACGAGCACGACGGCTACCTGGCCGGCAGCGATGAAGTGCGCCTGCGCGACCTGCACGCCGCCTTCGCCAACCCCGACGTCGATGCCATCTTCTGCCTGCGCGGCGGCTACGGTACGCCACGCTTGCTCGACGCGCTGGACTTTGACCTGCTGCGCGCCAACCCCAAACCATTCGTGGGTTACAGCGATATCACCGCCTTGCACCTGGCGATCAACCGTTACGCCGGCTTTGTGACATTCCACGGGCCGATGCTCAATGCCGACCTGCTGGGCGACAAGCAACAACCGACTGAATCCTCCCTGTTCAGCCTGCTGCGTGGCCAACTGGGCGCCGGCAGTGTGCTTGCGCACCCGGTGGCCTACCCGTTGACCACCATCGAGCCAGGCATCGCCTGCGGGCGCTTGCTGGGCGGCAACTTGTCGATGATTGCGGCGGTGATGGGCACTCCATACGAAATCGGCGCCGAAGGCATCATCCTGTTTATCGAGGACGTCAACGAGCCGCTTTATCGTATCGACCGCCTGCTGACTCACCTGCGCCTGGCCGGCACGCTGGCCCAGGTCGCGGGTGTGCTGGTAGGGGATGTGGCGGGTGTGGATAACGGGGCGCTGGAGCGGTTGCTGAAGCAGACTTTCGAGCCGCTGTGCGTTCCGGTGCTGGCCGGCTGGCGCAGTGGGCATTGCGACCCCAACCTGACGTTGCCAATGGGCGCTTTGGTGCGCTTGGATGCGGGGGAGCAACGGGTGGTGTTGGAGCAGGATGTAGTGTTCAACCCCTGAGTTTTTTACAGTCTGCTAAACCGCAATCGGGGGCTTGCCCCCGATGGCGGTAGTTGCCCTAAGCAGATCTATCGGTCCTGCAGTGATTCCAGCAACTTCACCGTCGGATACCCATCCGCCGGCCAGCCCAACGCCAGCTGCGCCGCGCGAATCGCCTTGCGCGTATTGGCGCCGATAATCCCGTCCGGGTTACCGGCGTCATAGCCCTTGGCGCTGAGCGCCGTTTGCAGGTCGATACGCTGTGAGCGGCTCAGCGGCAGTTCATCTTTGGGCCAACTGCCACGAATCACACCGCCGCCGCCAAATCGCTCCGATAGCAAGCCAACCGCCAATGCATAGGACGACGAATTGTTGTACTTGAGGATGGCGCGGAAGTTATCCAGTACCAGGAATGCCGGGCCACGGTAGCCAGCCGGTAACAGCAGGGCGGCGGACAACTGGTCGACATTGGCCGGCAGGCTCACGCCAGGGGGGAGTTGGATGCCCAGTTGCAGCCATTGCGCCACGGTCTTGCGCACGCCGCCATCGGCCAGGCTGTAGTCGAAGCCCGATGGCAGCGGCTGCACTTCAACGCCCCATGGCTGGCCTTTCTGCCACCCGGAGCTTTGCAGGTAATGCGCCGTGGAGGCGAGGGCGTCGGATGGGCTGTTCCAGATATCGCGACGACCATCACCGTCAAAGTCCACTGCATGGGTGTTATAGGTGGTCGGGATAAACTGCGTCTGGCCCATCGCACCAGCCCAGGAACCTTTCATCTGGTCGGCTTGAATATCACCATGCTGGATGATCTGCAGCGCTGCCAGCAGCTGCGCCTGGGCAAAGGCCGGGCGACGGCCTTCATAGGCCAGGGTGGCCAGGGAGCGGATCACCGAATTATTGCCCTGGAACGCGCCGAAGTTGCTCTCCATGCCCCACACCGAGACCAGTGCCTGGCGGTCGACGCCATAGCGCTGTTCGATGCTTTGCAGAATATCGGCGTACTTGACCAGCAGCGCCTGACCATTGCGCACACGCACCGGTGACAGGGCGCCGTCGAGGTATTCCCACACCGGGCGGGAAAATTCCGGTTGGCTGCGGTCGGCGCGAATCACCGCCATATCAGGGGTAACGCCGGCAAAAGCGTTATCGAACACAGCCGCAGTGATCCCGGCTTGCAGCGCTTGCGCACGGAAGCCAGCCTGCCATTCGGCAAAGGTCTGGGTCGGCTGGATATCAAGATTATCCACTGCCAAGGGGGCAACCACAGCCGGTGCGATAGCCGGTGCCGTCTGGAGCTTGGGCAGGGGCTGAGCGTCCGCGGCGGTAGGTTTTTCCGCGCAGGCGACAAGCAGAATGAGGCTGGAGGCAGCGATCAATTGGCGTAGGTGCCAACGACGAGAAAGACTAGAGGGCATGCACAGGTCCAGGGGGTTACAAATCAGGTACAGACCTTATCATGCCAGAGGGGCGCTTGCCTTCAGGCAGCCAGAAAGTAAGAAGCCTCCCAGCTATTAGACTGGAAGGCTTCGCGGCGGTAGCTGCCTTTGCCCTTGCCGGCGCGTTCCTGACGGCTGCGGAACAGTGGCTGGGCGATGATGGATTTGGCCTTGTTGGGGCCATGCTTGGATGGCTTTTTGCTCATGGTGTCTAGTCTCTGTGGGTGGTGGAGCGGGCAAATAATCTGCCTAAGTTGAGCGGCTGTAAAGCCCCGCGAAGTGTAGGAAAGGTACGCAGGTCAAATGTGGGAGGCGGCTTGCTCCCGATAGCGGTACATCAGTGAAACATAAATTCCTGACACACTGCCATCGGGAGCAAGCCCCCTCCCACATTGGATCTATGGTGTTTTCAAGAGAGGGTTATTCGGCTGGCAGGGTGAGGCGCTGGCCGGCCATCAATAGCGACAAACGGCTCAGGCTCATCCACGGCGAGCCGGCGGCCTGGCCCTTGATCTGCGCATCGATGCGTTGCGCTTCCAGCAACAGTTGCGCCCAGCGTTGCGCCGAGTGCCGTTGCAGGGCTTTGCTCATCAGCGGTTTGCGCTTGTCCCACACCGGTGGCCTGGCCTGGCTGAAGCATTTGTCCAGCGGTGTGCCCTGGCTGTATTGCAAGGCGATATTCGCCAGTACTCGCAGCTCCCGGGCCAGGGCCCAGAGGATCACCGGCGGTTCCACCCCTTCGCCACGCAAGCCTTCAAGCATACGCAGCGCGTGGGCAGGCTCACCGTTGAGGATCGCATCGACCAGGCCGAACACATCAAAGCGAGCGCTATCGGCCACTGCGCCTTGTACGGTTTCGACGGTGATCTGCCCATCCTCGGCCATCAGCTTGAGCTTTTCGATCTCCTGGGCGGCGGCAAGCAGGTTGCCCTCGACCCGGGCGGCGATCAGCTCCACGGCATCTTGTGTCGCCGCCAGCCCCGATTGTGACAGGCGCTGACGAATCCACTGCGGCAACTGGTTGCTGTCCACAGGCCAGATCTGGATGAACTGGGTTTGCGCACCTTCTACCAGTGCCTTGCCCCACTTGGTTTTCTGCGCGCTGCCGTCGAGCTTGGGCAGGCTGATCAGGAGCACGGTGTCTTCGGCAGGGCGCGAGCAGTATTCCATCAGCGCCGCCGCACCTTTGTCGCCCGGCTTGCCCGAGGGCAGGCGCAGCTCCAGCAAGCGCTTTTCGGCAAACAGCGACATGCTCGCGCCGGCTTGCAGCAGGGTGCCCCAGTCGAAACTGGCGTCAGCACTGAATACCTGGCGTTCATCGAAACCTTGCTGGCGCGCGGCAGTGCGGATAGCGTCGGCCGCTTCCTGGCACAGCAACGGGTCATCACCGCTGACGATATAGACAGGCGCGAGGCCACCTTGCAGGTGTTTGGCGAGTTGGGCGGGGGCGAGTTTCATAGGCAGGGCGAACGGGGCGCCAGGGGCGCCCCGTCTGGTTTACTCGACAGGAACTTCAACAGGCGATTGTTTCGGCGTGTTGTCTTCATACTCTTGCGCGGCTTTCAGGGCATCGGCGTCAGCCTTGGCCTTGTTGTCGGCGGTTTGCTGCAGAGCGGCGAGCTTTTCCGGGGTCAGCATTTGCAGGCGAGTCATCATGCGCTGGATCAGCTCACGACGCATTTCCTTGCGCACCTGGAGGGTCTCGGAGTCCGAACCCACCAGGTTATTGCCATCGTGGCTCACGACTTTCTGCACCTGGATCTTGTCACCCATCAGCGGCAACTGATCGCGACCCTGTACTTCGAAGTAGAGCGCAGTGTTCAACTCCACATCGGACGCACGGCCAGCACTGGCGTAGCTGATATTGCGCTGGGTTTCTCTCTCATCCGTCAGGATCAGTTTGTAGGTCGCACCGTTGTACACGTGCACGCCGCTGTTCTCCAGGGTCTGGCGCAGCTGGGTGACGGTTTCGCCGTAGGCGTTGCGGGCGCTGACGTCGAGTTCCTTGAGCGACAGCTCGTTGGTGCCGGTGCCGCGCAGCTGGAAGCCGCAAGCGCTCAGCAGCACGGCAAGGCCCATAACCAGCAGATTGCGTTTGATCATTTTGTTGCTCCCCTTGAAACCAGGTGGGCCTTATCCAGGCCCTAAAGGTTTAGTTCGGCGCAGGGCCCAAGCCCCGCGCCCGATCCGATTTAGCTGGCGACGATGTTGACCAGTTTGCCGGGCACCACGATCACTTTGCGGATCGTCAAGCCTTCGGTAAAGCGCAGCACGTTTTCGTTGATGCGCGCAGCCGCTTCGACCTCTTCACGGCTGGCACTGGCCGGCATGTCGATCTGGCCGCGCAGTTTACCGTTAACCTGGATGACCAGTTGCAGCGTGTCCTGAACCAGGGCGCTGTCATCCTGTACCGGCCAGGCGGCATCGATGACGGCGCCGCTGTGGCCCAGGCGGTTCCACAGGTCGTGGCTGATATGCGGCGTGATCGGTGCGAGCAGCAGGGTAACCGTTTCCAGGCCCTCGTGAATCAGCGCGCGATCAAGTTCGGTGGCCTGCGGGGCTTTTTCCAGCACGTTCATCAGTGTCATCACCTGGGCGATGGCGGTGTTGAACTTGTGGTTCTGCCCTACGTCCAGGCTCGCCTGGCGGATGGCCAGGTGAGTGCTGCGACGAATGGCTTTCTGCTCGTCGTTCAAGGCCGCGACGTCCAGCTTGCCCGGCAAGCCCTGGCTGACATGGGCATGGGCCAGGCGCCAGACGCGCTTGAGGAAGCGGTGCGAGCCTTCGACGCCGGAGTCGGACCATTCGGCGCTCATGTCGGGCGGCGAGGCGAACATCATGAACAGGCGGCAGGTATCGGCGCCGAACTGGTCGATCATCGACTGTGGGTCGACGCCGTTGTTCTTGGACTTGGCCATCTTCTCGGTGCCACCGATTTCCACCGGCAGGCCGTCGGCTTTCAGTTTGGCGCTGATCACCTTGGCTTTGCTGTCACGCTCAAGTTCGACGTCCGCCGGGTTGAACCAGGTGTAGGCGCCATTGGCTTCGCGACGATAGTAGGTGTCGGCGATCACCATGCCCTGGGTCAGCAGGTTCTTGAACGGCTCATCGGAGCTCACCAGGCCTTCGTCACGCATCAGCTTGTGGAAGAAGCGCGCGTACAGCAGATGGAGAATGGCGTGTTCGATACCGCCGATGTACTGATCAACCGGCAGCCAATGGTCGGCTGCGGATTTCTCCACCAGACCACCTTCATAGTGCGGCGAGGCGTAACGGGCGTAGTACCAGGAGGACTCCACGAAGGTGTCCATGGTGTCGGTTTCACGCTTGGCCGGTGCGCCGCATTTCGGGCAGTTGCACTCGTAGAACTCGGGCATGCGCGCCAATGGCGAGCCAGCGCCATCCGGCACTACATCTTCAGGCAGCACGACCGGCAGTTGGTCTTCCGGTACCGGTACATCGCCACAGGTTTGGCAGTGGATGATCGGGATCGGGCAGCCCCAGTAGCGCTGGCGGCTGATACCCCAGTCGCGCAGGCGGAACTGGGTGCGCGAGGCACCGAGGTTCTTCTTGATCAGCGCGACTTCGATGGCGTCGAAGGCGCCCTGGAAGTCCAGGCCGTCAAATTCGCCGGAGTTGATCAGGGTGCCGTGCTCGCCGTAGGCGTCTTGCCACGGGGCTGGGTTGGTGTCGCCCGAGCTGGTACGTACTACCGACTTGATCGGCAGGCTGTATTTGGTGGCGAATTCGAAATCGCGCTCGTCGTGGGCCGGCACGGCCATGACGGCGCCGTCGCCGTAGTGCATCAGCACATAGTTGGCGACCCATACCGGCAGTTTCTCGCCGGTCAGCGGGTGCTCGACGAACAGGCCGGTCGGCAGGCCTTTTTTCTCCTGGGTGGCGACGTCGGCTTCCGCCACGCTGCCGCCCTTGCATTCGGCGATGAACGCCTGCAGCTCGGGGTTGTTCTGTGCAGCCTGGGTGGCCAGCGGGTGTTCGGCGGCGACCGCGACGTAAGTCGCGCCCATCAGCGTATCCGGACGGGTGGTAAAGACTTTCAGGGCGCCCGCTTCGCCGATGGAATCGACGTTATACGGGAACTGCACTTCCATGCCCTTGGATTTGCCGATCCAGTTGCGCTGCATGGTCTTGACCTGTTCAGGCCAGCCCGGCAGGTCGTCGAGGCTCGACAACAGTTCATCCGCGTAGGCGGTGATCTTGAAGTAGTACATCGGGATTTCGCGCTTTTCGATCAGCGCGCCGGAGCGCCAGCCGCGACCGTCGATGACCTGCTCGTTGGCCAGTACGGTCTGGTCGATCGGGTCCCAGTTCACGGTGCCGCTCTTTTTGTAGATCACACCTTTTTCGAACAGGCGCGTGAACAGCCATTGTTCCCAACGGTAGTAGTCCGGCTTGCAGGTGGTGACCTCGCGGGACCAGTCCACCGCCAGGCCCAGGCTGCGCAGCTGGGTCTTCATGTAGGCGATGTTTTCGTAGGTCCACTTGGCGGGCGCCACGTTGTTTTTCATCGCGGCGTTTTCCGCCGGCATACCGAAGGCGTCCCAACCCATGGGTTGCAGGACGTTTTTGCCGAGCATGCGCTGGTAGCGGGAAATCACGTCGCCGATGGTGTAGTTACGCACGTGCCCCATGTGTAGCTTGCCGCTGGGGTAAGGGAACATCGATAGGCAGTAGTAAGTCTCCTTGCCTGGCTGTTCGCTGACTTCAAAGGACTTTTGCTCGTCCCAGAAGGTTTGTGCGGCATTTTCTATTTCACGGGGCTGATATTGTTCGTGCATGGCTACTTTTGAACTGAATAGGGGTGGCCTAATCCTCTTCGGTGCATAGTCCGGGTTGTTCGACACCAGAAAGTGGCGCGTCCGTGCCCAAACCCTGCGGGAAGTGGAGTTACAGGAAGCGCCGTAGCATACATGACCCCACTCTATCGAGGGAAACCCTGATTGCGCGGCAAGGGCCGTCTGTCGCGGCACCGGGCAGGTGCAGCAACGGGGGCTACGCTGTTTATTGGGGAGCAAGTATTTCTTCAATGAGGTGAGGGGATGGTTGAATCGCAGCGAACTCTAACGAAACCGCAATTGTATGAAGGACTGATCGACCGTTTGGGTCGGGCATTGGATGCTGCAAGAACCGCAGGCCGATTGCGTGATGAGCGGCCTCTGGAGCTGGAGTTGCGAGGCTTGAGCCAGGCAGAGCTTGAATTGATCAGGACTTACCTGGAGTTGAATCAACACCGCGCCTCTCATGGGCAGGCCTCCCCGCCAGCCCAGGAGCCTCCTCGTTCGGCCAAGGTCATTTGGCTCAAAGACTTGGCGGCCGGTCGCGGCCCGGAAAGGTCCCGGTCCGTACGGTGCAAGTGAAGCACAGTACTATCCATTAACGTTGTCGAAACAGGCTGGTAAAGATTGTCGCTTGATCGCGTTGCATTTAGGCTTCGGGCATCTTTGGAGATGCCCGATGCCTTTTCGTTATTTCATCAAACAATTGCTGTTGCCGCCCGGCATTTTTTTGTTGTTGTTGGCGTGTGCCTGGTGGTTTCGCCGTAGCCGCCCGCGCCTGGCCGGGGTGTGCTTTGCCCTGGGGCTGGGCGGGATGTGGTTGATCAGCCTGCCGGTGATGGTGCAATGGGGCGCCCGTGCGCTTGAGACAGCGCCGCCATTGGCTCGCGAAGACTGGGCCACGCTCGCCCAGCGCGCCGATGCGATTGTGGTGTTGGGCTCCGGGCGCGAGCGTGGGGACATCGCCTGGGGCAGCGACCAGCCCACCGGCGTTGGTCTTGAGCGTGAGCGTTATGCGGCGCGACTGGCCAAGGCGTCAGGGTTGCCGGTGCTGACCAGCGGCGGTTTGCATTACGGCACGCCGCCCAGTGAAGCCGAACTGATGGCCGTTTCGATGCAGGATGACTTTGGCGTCAGCGTGCGCTGGAAGGAAGAGCGCAGCCGTACCACCTGGGAAAACGCCCAGATGAGCGCCGAAATTCTGCTGCCCCAAGGCATCAAGCGTGTGGTGGTGGTGACGCAGGCCTGGCATATGCCGCGTTCGGTGTGGAGTTTTGAGAAAGCCGGTTTCACCGTGGTGCCTGGGCCGGTGGGCTTTCTGGGTGTAGACCATGGCCGGCCGCTGGGCGGGTGGATGCCGGAGGTCAAGGCGGTGTGGCAGAGCGGGCAGTTGATCAATGAAGCGGTGGGGCAGGTGGGGTATCGGTTGTTCTACCGGTAGGTGCAACACAGGAAATCAATTGTGGGAGCTGGCTCCCACAGGTCAGAGCGTTTTGGACATCCGCCCAGCCAGCAGCGCCCAGCCAAACAACCCCAGGCACACGATGATCAACGGCCACGAACGCCACTGCAGGTACGGCGTGAGGTTGTGCATCGGTACCACTTCGCCGTAAAGAATGCCGCGCTCGAACTGCGGGATCTGTGCGGTGATCTGCCCAAACGGGTTTATCAGCCCGGTCACGCCGTTATTGGTGGCGCGGATCATCCAGCGCCCGGCTTCCAGTGCACGCATCTGCGCCATTTGCAGGTGCTGCAATGGGCCGATGGAGCGACCGAACCAGGTGTCGTTGCTGATAGTCAGCAGCAGGTCGCTCTGGGCCGACAGGCCGGCAGCGAATTCCGGGTACACCACTTCATAGCAAATGAACGGCGCAATCTGATAGCCCTTGGCCTGAAGCATGGCCTGGTCTGAAGGGCCACGGGCGAAGTCCGACATCGGCAGGTCGAAGAACGCAATCAGCCCGCGCAGCATGTCCTGCAACGGCACGTATTCGCCAAACGGCACCAGCTTTTGCTTGAGATAGGTGCCGTCACCTTCGCCGACTACGGTAATGCCATTGAAGTAGCGCTTCTCATGGTGCACTTCCTGGCGAATCGGTACCCCGGTAATCAGTGCGGTGTTCCGGTCGGCGGCAAACTTGCCCATCATGCCCAGGTAGCCCTCGACCGACTCCTTGAGTACCGGCACGGCGGTTTCCGGCCATACCAGCAGGTCGACACGCTTGGAACTCAGGCTCATGTCGCGGTACAGCGCCAACTGTGCATTGAGCTGGTCGGGGTCCCACTTCATGCTTTGCTCGACGTTGCCCTGGATGGCGGCGACGCTTAGCGGTTCGCCGGAGGGCGAGGTCCAGGCGTGGTGCTTGAGCGCCAGGCCGATGGCCCAGGGGGCGACCAGCAACACCAGGCCCGCACCAATGAAGGCGTTGCGCTTGCTTGCCAGCAGGCGCGGCAGGTTGCACAGCAGGGCTGCCGTGAGTGCCAGCGCGAAGGAAATCAGCCACATTCCGCCCAGCGGCGCGAGGCCGGTCAGCGGGCCGTCGAGTTGGCTGTAACCGGAGTACAACCAGGGGAAACCGGTGAGGAACCAGCCACGAAATGCTTCCTGGCCAACCCATAACGCGGCGAAGGTCAGGGCATCCGCCAATGGTGCTTCATTGCGGCGCAGCCAGCGCGCCCACAACCAGGCGGGCAGGGCAAAGAACCAGGCGATGGCGGCGGTAAACAGCAGCATCAGGAACCCCGCCAGCAACACCGAAGCGCCGCCGAAGTGGTGAATGCTGTAGTAGATCCAGCTGGTGCCGGCGCCAAACAGGCCGAAACCGAAACACCAGCCGCGGCCCAGGGCCTGGCGGGGTGTCAGCTCCCGCAGGCCGATATAGAACAGGCCGACCGCTACCAGAGCCAACGGCCAGATATCGAACGGCGCCAGCGCCAGGGTAGTGATGGCGCCGGCCACCACGGCCAGCAAGTTACCGGGCCAGCCGGGGCGGTTCAGGCGCTGCATGTCATTCCTTAGCGGGCAATAGGTGTCAAACGGATCAGATGGATACGACGACTATCGGCATTCAAAATGCGGAAGCGATAGGCGCCAATCTCGGTGGTTTCGTTACGCTTGGGCAGATGCCCGAACGCACTCATCACCAGGCCGCCGACCGTGTCGAACTCATCGTCGGAGAATTCGCTGTCGAAGAACTCGTTGAAGTTCTCGATCGGCGTCAGCGCCTTGACCAGGAAGTCACCGCTGGGCAGCGGCTTGATGTAGCTGTCTTCTTCGACGTCGTGCTCGTCTTCGATATCGCCGACGATCTGTTCCAGCACGTCTTCGATGGTCACCAGGCCAGCCACGCCGCCGTATTCGTCGATCACAATGGCCATGTGATTGTGGTTGGCGCGAAATTCGCGCAGCAGCACATTCAGGCGCTTGGATTCAGGTACGAAGGTGGCCGGACGCAGCAGGTCCTTGATGTTGAAGCTGTCGCCATTCTCCTTGAGGATCAGCGGCAACAGGTCCTTGGCCAGCAAAACACCCATGACATCATCATGGCTTTCACCGATCACCGGGTAGCGCGAGTGCGCCGAGTCGATCACGGCCGGGAGGAATTCCCGTGGGGTCTGGGTCGCCTTGATGCTGATCATCTGCGAGCGCGGGACCATGATGTCCCGTACTTGCAGGTCAGCCACCTGGATGGCGCCTTCGACGATGGCCAGCGCTTCGCTGTCCAGCAACTTGTTCTGGTGGGCCTCGCGCAGCAGCTCCAGCAGCTCCTGGCGGTTTTTCGGCTCGTGGGCAAAAGCCTGGGTCAGTTTACCCAGCCATGACTTCTGCCCGTTGCTCGATCGGTCTTCGCTCATAGCGATTACTCTAAATCCTTTGATATGACAGTTGAGTGTTGATCAGCTTTCGTCGTCTGCGTACGGGTCGCGGTGACCCAGTTCGGCAAGCAACGTTCGTTCCAGTGCTTCCATTTCCTCGGCTTCATCATCGTCTATATGGTCGTAACCCAAGAGATGCAAGCAGCCGTGGATGACTAGATGGGCCCAATGGGCCTCAAGTTCCTTGCCTTGTTCCTTTGCCTCGCGCTCGACCACCTCGACGCAGATCACCAGATCGCCCAGCAGTGGGATATCCAGCAACTCGTCGGGTACGTCGGCGGGGAAGGACAGCACGTTGGTCGCGTAGTCTTTTTGACGCCAGGTGTGGTTCAGCTCGCGGCCTTCGGGCTCATCCACCAGACGAATGGTCAGTTCCGAATCTGCGGTGCGCTGGCGCAGGGCCAGGGTGCACCAGTGCCGGAACTGTGCTTCGCTGGGGGCGGGCGCTTCGGTGGCAAGCTGCAGGTCTAGCTCAAGCATCGCCGCGAACATCCCTGGCCGGTGCGTCATCCTTGTGGTCGAAACGCTCATAGGCTTCTACGATGCGCTGCACCAGCGGGTGACGCACCACGTCCTTGGGCATGAAATGCGTGAAGCTGATGCCCGGCACATCCTTGAGTACCTCGATCACCTGCGCCAGCCCCGACTTGGTGCCCTTGGGCAGGTCGACCTGGGTGACGTCACCGGTGATCACGGCGGTAGAGCCGAAACCGATGCGGGTGAGGAACATCTTCATCTGCTCGACGGTGGTGTTCTGGCTTTCGTCGAGGATGATGAAGCTGTTGTTCAAGGTGCGGCCACGCATGTAGGCCAGCGGGGCGATTTCGATCACCTGGCGCTCGATCAGCTTGGCCACGTATTCAAAGCCGAGCATCTCGTACAGCGCGTCGTAGAGCGGGCGCAGGTACGGGTCGATCTTCTGGGCCAGGTCGCCGGGCAGGAAGCCGAGCTTTTCACCCGCTTCGACCGCCGGGCGCACCAGCAGGATGCGCCGCACTTGCTCGCGCTCCAGGGCATCCACCGCACAGGCGACGGCCAGGTAAGTCTTGCCGGTACCGGCTGGGCCGATGCCGAAGTTGATGTCGTTGCCGAGGATTTCCTTGACGTACTTCTGCTGATTCAAGCCGCGTGGGCGAATCATGCCTTTTTTGGTACGCAGGGCCACGCTGGCTTCGGCCACCGGGTTGTTGGCCAGGTCCTCCACGGCTGATTCCTGCAGGTACAGGTGCACCGTCTCCGGCGACAGCTCACTACCCTTGGTTTCGCGGTAGAGGCGACGCAGCAGGTTTTCTGCAGACGTGGTGTGTTGGGGTTCACCAATGAGCTCGAACTGATTGCCGCGGTTGCGGATCTCGATGCTCAGGCGTTGTTCGATCAGGCGCAGGTGCTCGTCGAACTGTCCGCACAGGTTGGCGAAACGGCGAGCCTCAAACGGCTCGAGGAGAAAACGATGGGGTTCTGCTATGGGTGCGTTCAAGGTTGCTTTTAGCCGCCCTTTGGCTGATGAGGTGAGAGAGAGAATAACGCCAGGCGCCGGTGTGCGAAAGCACTTAAATAGCCTGGCCCCACTCTCGATAACCATGAAGAACTCCTGTGGGAGCTGGCTTGCCTGCGATAGCGGTGGGTCAGTTGGCACATAGGGCACTGATACATCGCTATCGCAGGCAAGCCTGCTCCCACATTTTGATCTTCATCCGGCCCGCGAGATCAGTTGATCAGCGAGCCGCGCAACGAGTGTGGCTGCGCCGCATCGATGTGCACATCGGCAAATTGGCCGATCAGGGTCGGGTTGTCGCAGCGGAAGTTGACGATGCGGTTGTTCTCGGTGCGCCCCTGCAACTCACCCGGGTCTTTCTTCGAGTAATCGGTGACCAGGATGCGCTGGGTCGAGCCGACCATTTGTCGGCTGATTTCGAAACCCTGTTGGTTGAGGCGATGTTGCAGTGCGTTCAACCGCTCCTTTTTCAACGCCTCCGGGGTTTCGTCCAGCAGGTCCGCCGCCGGGGTGCCCGGGCGCTGGCTGTACACAAACGAGTAGGAAAAGTCGAAACCGACGTCTTCAATCAGCTTCATGGTCTGCTGGAAATCTTTCTCGGTTTCGCCCGGGAAGCCGACGATAAAGTCCGAACTGATGCAGATGCCCGGTACGGCGGCGCGCAATTTGCGCAGCTTGGATTTGTATTCCAGCGCCGTGTGGTTGCGCTTCATCGCCGACAGGATGCGGTCCGAGCCCGATTGCACCGGCAAGTGCAGGTGCTTGACCAGCTCCGGCACTTCGGCGTGGGCCTGGATCAGGCTGTCGGAGAATTCCAGCGGGTGCGAAGTGGTATAGCGGATACGTTCGATGCCATCGACGGCGGCGACCACGCGGATCAGCTCCGCCAGGTCGGCCAGGCGCCCGTCGTGGGTCAGGCCGCGGTAGCCGTTGACGTTCTGACCAAGTAGGGTCACTTCGCGCACGCCGTTTTCAGCCAGGTGGATGATTTCTGCCAGTACATCGTCAAACGGCCGGCTGACTTCTTCACCGCGTGTGTAGGGCACCACGCAGAAAGTGCAGTACTTGCTGCAACCTTCCATCACCGACACGTAGGCGCTCGGGCCGTCGATGCGCGGCTCGGGCAAATGGTCGAATTTCTCGATTTCCGGGAACGATACGTCCACCTGCGGCAGCTTGGTGACGCGTGCGGCGTCGATCATTTCCGGCAGGCGGTGCAAGGTCTGCGGGCCGAACACCACGTCGACATACGGGGCGCGGTCGCGGATCGCAGCACCTTCCTGGCTGGCCACGCAACCGCCGACGGCGATCACCATGTCCGGGTTGGCCAGTTTCAATTCACGCCAGCGGCCCAGCTGGGAGTACACACGGTCCTGGGCCCGTTCGCGGATCGAGCAGGTATTGAGCAGGATCACGTCGGCATCTTCGGCGCGGGCGGTGACTTCCAGGGCCTGGTGTTCGCCCAGCAGGTCGACCATGCGCGAGCTGTCGTACTCGTTCATCTGGCAACCGTGGGTTTCGATATAAAGCTTCTTGGCCATGGGAATCGTCAACTGGTGGTAAAGAACCGCGCATTATAGGGGTCATGCCCATCGGTTCCTAGCGCTGTGCATCGGGTGCCATGCTATAGTTCGCGCCCTCTTTTATATCCCCATGTGTTCCCCGCCCACCATGACCAAACGTGAAGCTCCAATCTACAAGGTGATTTTCCTCAACCAGGGCCAGGTGTTCGAAATGTACGCCAAGCAGATCTATCAAAGTGATCTGTGGGGCTTCCTGGAAGTGGAAGAGTTCGTCTTTGGCGAGCGCACCCAGTTGGTCGTCGATCCGGGCGAAGAAAAGCTCAAGGCCCAGTTCGAAGGCGTGGTGCGCAGCTTTGTGCCGATGCATTCGATTGTGCGCATCGATGAGGTCGAACGCCTGGGTACGCCGAAGATCAGCGAAGCACGGGGCACGAGCAATGTGATGCCGTTTCCGATGCCGATGCCTGAGAAGTGATCTGCAATTAATTTGTAGGGCGTTTCCGAAACTGTCTCTCAGTGGATGGACATTTTGTTTGAAAGATAGCAAATTTTGTTTATTCAGAGAGGGCATCATGAATATACCAATAATAAGAAAACCTCGAAGTTTCCCCCGTTCAACTGCGTTTAATCACGCCACTCATTAGCGCCAAGTTCCATCACGCCGTCATTAACGAACTGACTTGTTCGGGAGTAGCCCTGTGCGCGATCCTCGCTATGACATTCTGTTTGAGCCGGTACAAATAGGCCCGGTCCGTACTCGCAATCGCTTTTATCAAGTTCCCCACTGTAATGGCATGGGCCATGTACATCCCTCGGCCATGGCCCGGATGCGCGCAGTGAAAGCCGAGGGCGGCTGGGGTGTGGTGTGCACTGAAGAGTGCGAAATCAGCCCGCTGAGCGAGTTCTCCCCTTATATAGAGGCGCGTTTGTGGGATGAGCGCGACATCCCTGCATTGGCCCGCATGTGTGAGGCGGTACACCAGCACGGGTCGTTAGCTGGGGTAGAGCTGGCATTCAACGGTTACTCGGCGCCCAACCGCTACAGTCGCGAAATTCCCTGGGCGCCTTCCAATACCCCGGTGCGCAGTTACGACCCGGTGCAGGCCCGGGCCATGAGCCATGCCGATATCCGGCAATTGCGCGCCCTGCATCGAGCCGCCGCATTGCGCGCCCGGGAGGCGGGTTTCGACATCATCTATGTGTACGCCGGCCACGACCTGAGCGTACCGTTCCATTTCCTCACGCCACGCAATAACCGGCGTACCGACGAATACGGCGGTACGCTGAAAAACCGTGTGCGCCTGTTGCGCGAGTTGATTGAAGACACTCGCGACGCAGTGGGCGATCGGTGTGCCGTAGCGGTCCGCCTGGCGGTGGACGAACAAATGGCCGACGGCCTGAGTCGCGAGGGCGAAGGTGCCGAAACCTTCTCGATGCTGGCGGACCTGCCGGACTTGTGGGACGTCAATGTCGCCGATTGGTCCAATGACAGCGTGACGGCGCGCTTTGCCGGGGAGGGTTACCAGGAGACATTCCTGCTGGGGCTCAAGGCGCTGACCAGCAAGCCCGTGGTGGGCGTCGGCCGCTTCACTTCGCCAGACACCATGGTGTCTTTGGTTCGTCGTGGCGTGCTGGACCTGATCGGCGCGGCCCGCCCTTCGATTGCCGATCCGTTCTTGCCCAAGAAGATTGAAGAGGGGCGCGCCGAGGAAATTCGCGAGTGTATCGGCTGCAATGTATGCGTCATTGGCGATCACACCAGCACGCCCCTGCGCTGTACACAGAACCCGACCATGGGTGAGGAATGGCGACGTGGCTGGCATCCCGAGTCGGTCAACCATACGCAGCAACCCGGCCGGGCGCTGGTGGTCGGCGCCGGGCCATCCGGGCTTGAGTGTTCACGGATCCTGGGTGCGCGAGGGATGGAAGTGGCCCTGGTCGATAGCCTGCGCACCCTGGGCGGACGTGTAGCGCTGGAAGCCCGGCTGCCGGGGCTGGCGAGTTGGGCGCGGGTGATTGACTATCGACTGGATGCGTTGAGCCGTATGCCGTCGGTGGAGATCTATCGGGAAAGCCACTTGCAGGCTCAGGACGTGCTGGATTTAGCCGCTGAACATGTGTTCATTGCTACGGGTTCCCACTGGCGACGTGATGGCTTGGGACGCGCCTTGCGCCGATCCTTATCGGGCCTGGACAGCCTGCCCGTGCTGACGCCTGATGACCTGATGGCAGGGGCGTTGCCCGCTTCGCCGGTGCTGCTGTTCGATGACGATCACTATTACATGGGCAGCGTGCTGGCCGAACATCTGGTGGCGCGTGGCGTGGAGGTGATATTCGTCACCCCCGCGGCGGACGTGGCGGCCTGGACCCATAACACCCTTGAGCAGCATCGCATTCAGCGTCGTCTGATGCAGTTGAATGTCACGATCGTGCCGTCCCATACGCTGGTCAGCGTTAAGCAAGAGGGCGTGGTAGCGGGCTGCATCTACACCGAACGTACGCGGTTGATCCCAGCTGCAGCCTTGCTGCTGGTCACTTCCCGGGAGCCTGAGCAGGCGCTGTATCAGGCCTTGAACCACTCACCCGAACAGTTACAGGCGGCAGGCATCCGAACGCTCACGCTGATCGGCGACTGTGTGGCGCCCGGCACCATTGCGGCGGCGGTGTATTCAGGGCATCGCATCGCGCGTGAGTTCGATGCGCCGGAGGGCTCGCTGGTAGTGCGCAGAGAAATTCCATTTATAGAGGTGTAGTCAGTCCAACTGTTCAATCAATAACGAGGAATACAATAATGAAAAAAATACTCCTGATGTTATTCACCGCGCTCCTGATTAATACATCGTTGTTTGCCAACGATTACAACGTGATCCGTTTCGCTGCCGATCCCAACTATGCGCCCTTTGCTTATAAAGACAGCACGGGGACTTTGACCGGTTTTGAAATAGATATCGGCAATGCAATTTGTGCACGTTTGAATGTTCGCTGCCAATGGATCGAGAGTGACTTTGACGGCATGATTCCCAGCCTCAACGCCGGCAAGATCGACGCCATCCTCGCTTCAATGACCATCACTGCCGCTCGGCAAAAGGTCATCGACTTTTCCTCGGAGGTGTTTTCCAGCCCCACCGCCATGGTGATGCGCCCAGGCACTGAGCTTTCCACAGGCATGGCCGTCGGCTATTTGCAGGGCAGTACTCAGGAAGTTTATGCCCGGCAAGTGCTCGCTGGGCAGGGTATGAAGGTGGTGGCTTATGCCGATCAGGAGCAAGTGTACGCGGACCTGCTGACAGGGCGTTTGCAGGCATCGCTGCAGGATGCTCAGCAAGCACAGAGCGGATTTTTGCGTTCACCCCAAGGCGTCGGGTTTGTACTGGGGCCGCTGATTGACAGCGAGTTGATGCCGTCCAAAAGCGGCATCGGCGTCGCCAAGGGCAACCACACGTTGAAAGCGCTGTTGGATAAGGGGCTGGCTGCCTTGCACGCCGATGGCACCTACGCTCGCCTGCAAGAGCAGTACTTCCCCGGTGTGAACATGTTCAGCGGCCAATAACCGCCCTCAACGGCCAGCGAGGACACGATCATGCTACCTGCCTTCACTCAATTCGCCGCGTCCCTGGGCGGTTTTTTGCCGATGTTACTGCACGGGGTCTGGGTCACCCTGCAACTGGCACTGTTGTCATTGCTGCTGGGGCTGATCCTGGGCCTGCTGGGGGCAGGTGCCAAGCTGTCCAGGGTGAGGGCATGGCGCCTGTGCGCGCAGGTGTATACCACCTTGATTCGCGGGGTACCGGACCTGCTGTTAATGCTGTTGATTTTCTACGGGTTGCAGACAGGCCTGAGTCGTCTGACCAGCGAGTTGGGCTGGGCCTACATCGATATCGACCCTTTCAGCGCCGGCGTGATCACTCTGGGGTTTATCTACGGCGCTTATTTCACCGAAACCTTTCGCGGTGCGTTGCTGGCTGTGCCCCGAGGGCAGTTCCAGGCTGCCAAGGCCCTTGGCCTGAGCTTCAGGCAGAGCTTTTTGCATGTGATATTCCCGCAGATGATGCGATTCGCCCTGCCGGGTCTGGGCAATAACTGGATGGTCTTGCTCAAGGCTACGGCGCTGGTGTCGATCATCGGCCTGGCAGACCTGGTGAAAGTGGCGCAGATGGCGGGCAAGAGCAGTCAGCAATTACTGGCTTTTCTGCTGCTGGCGGCGCTGGTCTACCTGTTGCTCAGCAGTGTTTCAAACGCAGCGTTGCGCTGGCTGGAGCGTCGGTATGGTGAAGGTGTGCAGGGATCATCATCATGATCGAGCTTATCCAGGAGTATTGGCGGCCGTTTATCTATTCCGACGGTCAACAAATCACCGGTCTGGCCATGACCTTGTGGCTGACCAGCGCCTCTTTGTGCCTGGGCCTGCTGTTGGCGTTGCCACTGTCCATCGCCAGGACGTCCGGCCGACGCTGGCTGCGCTGGCCGGTGCAAAGCTTTACCTACGTGTTTCGCGGCACACCGTTGTATATCCAGTTGCTGATCTTCTACACCGGCATCTACAGCATTGGCGCTGTTCGCGAGCAACCGTTGCTGGATGCCTTTTTTCGCGAAGCGCTCAATTGCACGCTTCTGGCGTTTGCCCTCAATACCGCGGCCTACACCACGGAAATACTGGCGGGCGCAATTCGGGCAATGCCACGCGGTGAAATCGAGGCTGCTCGTTCCCTGGGCTTCGACGGCTGGAAGTTGTACGTGCACTTGATCATGCCCTCGGCCCTGCGCCGGTCGTTGCCCTATTACAGCAATGAAGTGATCTTCATGTTGCATTCCACCACCCTGGCGTTCACGGCAACGGTGCCGGATATCCTGAAAGTCGCACGGGATGCCAACGCTGCAACCTTCCTCACCTTCCAATCCTTTGGCCTGGCCGCGGCGCTTTACTTATGCATTACGTTCACGTTGGTCGGCTTGTTCCATCTGGCTGAACGACGTTGGCTGAGCTTTCTTGATTCGAGTCGATAGGGGGCAATATGCAGGCTCACAGGCATGAACTGTTAACGGCTGTGCCAGGTACCACGCGGCATATTCATAGTTTTCATTACGGTCCGGCCAATGCGCCGAGCAAGGTTTACATCCAGGCGTCCCTGCACGCCGATGAGCTGCCGGGGATGCTGGTGTTGTGGCATCTGAAACAGCGGCTGGCGGAACTGGAGGCTGCAGGGGCGTTGCGTTGGCAGGTGGTGCTGGTGCCGGTGGCCAATCCGCTGGGGTTGGAGCAGGTGCTGATGGACGTACCGCAGGGGCGTTTCGATAACGACAGTCGAGAGAACTTCAACCGCTTCTTCGTTGACGTCAGCGAGCAGGTCGGCGACCAGGTACAGGATGTTCTGACCGATGATCCTGCGCATAACCTGCATCTGATCCGTGCGGCCCTGCGGCGAAGCCTTGTCGGGCAGATACCGGCGACCCAGCTGCACTCTCTGCGTTTGGTCCTGCAAACGCTGGCCTGTGACGCCGACAGGGTGCTGGACCTGCATTGTGATTTCGAGGCAGTGCAGCACCTGTACCTGGCGCCCGATGCCTGGCCCCAGGTTGAGCCGCTGGCGCGGTACCTGGGCGCTCGGGCCTGCTTTATGAGCCCGGACGCGGGCGGGCATTCGTTCGACGATTGCTACACCTTGTTCTGGGCACGGATGCAGGCGCGTTTTCCGGGGGCCTTTTCGGCGCCGGGTTTTGCCGTGACCGTGGAGTTGCGCGGCGTGGCCGATGTGGACCACGGGCTGGCGCGGCAGGATTGTCAGGCGTTGATCAACTATCTGACGTTGCAGGGAGGCATTGAGGGGCAAGCGCCGCCACTGCCGGCGTTATTGAGCCCGCCAACACCCTTGGCGGGGGTCGAGCCGGTGGTGAGCCCGGTGGGAGGCTTGATGGTCTTTTGCGCGCAGGTGGGGGACTACCTCGAAGCAGGACAGATCGTGGCGCAAGTCATCGACCCGATCACGGACCGAGTGATTGAGGTAGCGTGTGAGCATGAAGGGCTGTTGTATGTGCGATCAGTACGCCGAATGGCAAGCGCCGGTATGACGATTGCCCATGTAGCGGGGCCCACGGCGTATCGACAGGGCGACCTGTTATCGCCGTGATCAGGGCAGGGGGGAGAAGGGCGAGCGCCCATCGGCGCTCTGCAATTCCTGCAGGTAATTACGGAAAATCTGCCCCAGTACCTGGGTCGCCACTTCCAGTTCATCGCGCTGCATGTGCTCGGCGACCTCATCGGCGGTGTCCAGCGCGTCTTCAGCACCGTTGACCGCAGCCATTTTCAGCACGATGTAGGCCTGCACGTTATTGGCCGGTACGCCTTCGCCCTTGAAGAACATATTGCCGAGCTGGAATTGCGCCTGGGCATGGCCTTGCAGCGAAGCCTTTTCGAAGTAGCTCAACGCTTTGTTGAGGTCGACGGCCGGGTTCTTGCTGTCGTGGTAGAACTCGCCCAACTCGTATTGCGCTTGCGCATCCCCTTCATCAGCCTGTTTCTGGCACGCGCTCAGGGCTTCGGCCTGGCTGTCTGGCTGGGTATTGAGGGTGCAACGACCCATCGCTGGGATTAACAACGAGTTGCCGCCTGCCTGGGCATGTGCCAGCAGCGGCTGAAGGAGCAACAGGCAGCCCAGAACCAGGGTGCGGCCGGTGCGTTTCATGGGAATCGACTTACCTCTGACGGGGCGCGCGGACCCTCGGGGAGTCCAATAAGCGCGCATTATGAAATAAGCAGGCCTCTGCTTACAAAGTCTTTACTCGTTTTTCTGCTGCTTGGGCAAGTTATCTGCCGGATTGCAGGGCAATTCTCGAAAAAACCAGGAAATTTCTGTAAGCAAAGTAGCAAATCTGACGCTGCCTGGGGGGCAACGTCAGAACGAGGGTCACTTATTTCAGGGCGGCAAAGGCGCGTTCGGCAGCATCCAGGGTCAGTTTCAGCTCGGCTTCGCCATGGGCGATCGAGGTGAAGCCGGCTTCGAAGGCGCTCGGCGCCAGGTACACGCCGCCTTCAAGCATCAGGTGGAAGAAGCGCTTGAACAGGTCGGCATCGCTGCCCATCACGTCATCAAAGGTGACGATGTCGTCGGCGCCGCTGAAGTACAGGCCGAACATGCCACCGGCCTGGGTGGTGACAAACGGGATACCGGCGGCGTCGGCGCGCTGTTGCAGGCCATCAAGCAGGCGGGTGGTGTAGTCGGTCAGCTCGGCGTGGAAGCCCGGGCGGCTGATCAGGCGCAGGGTGGTCAGGCCAGCGGCCATTGCCAGCGGGTTACCCGACAGGGTGCCAGCCTGGTAGACCGGGCCCAGCGGGGCGATGTGCTGCATGATTTCGCGCTTGCCGCCGAAGCAGCCTACTGGCATACCGCCACCGATGATCTTGCCGAAGGTGCTCAGGTCCGGCGTGACGCCATAGTGTGCCTGGGCGCCGCCGAGGGCGACGCGGAAACCGGTCATCACTTCGTCAAAGATCAGCACCACGCCGTGCTTGTCGCACTGCTCGCGCAGGCCTTCGAGGAAACCCGGTGCTGGCGGTACGCAGTTCATGTTGCCGGCCACCGGTTCGACGATGATGCAGGCCACGTCCTGGCCGACTTCGCTGAGCATTTGCTCGACGGCGGCGATGTCGTTGAACGGCAGGGTCAGGGTGTGTTTGGCGAATGCCGCCGGTACACCGGCAGAGTTGGGTACGCCCTGGGTCAGCGCGCCGGAGCCGGCCTTGACCAACAGGCTGTCGGAGTGGCCGTGGTAGCAACCCTCGAACTTGATGATGTTGTCGCGGCCGGTGAAACCACGGGCCAGGCGGATCGCGCTCATGGTGGCTTCGGTACCGGAGCTGACCATGCGCACCATTTCCATCGACGGAACGATAGAGCAAACCAGGTCGGCCATCTCGGTTTCCATGGCGGTCGGCGCGCCATAGGACAAGCCGTGTTGCAGCTGCTGGCGCACCGCGTCGAGTACGTCCGGGTGGCTGTGGCCGAGAATCATCGGGCCCCAGGAGCCTACGTAGTCGACGTAGCGCTTGTCATCTTCGTCGGTGACGTAGGCGCCTTCGGCATGTTTGAAGAACAACGGCGTGCCGCCCACGCTCTTGAACGCACGCACGGGGGAGTTCACACCGCCGGGGATGTGTTTCTGGGCATTGGCAAACAGGGTTTCGGAACGGGACATGATGGACGTCTCTCTGAAATCAGATTTTAAGAAGGGCATTGAAAGCACGGGCGCGTCGCGTGACTTCCTGAGTACTGTCGGCGCCGAACAAACCGTGCACCACGGCCAGCAGGTCGGCACCGTGGGTCACCAGCGGTTCGGCGTTGTCCAGGGTCACGCCGCCGATCACGCAGATCGGCAGCTGCACGCGCGTGCGGGCCTCGGCCAGCATTTCAACGGTGGCGGCAGGTGCGCCGGGCTTGGTGGTGGAATTGAAGAAGCGGCCGAAGGCGACATAGCTGGCGCCTTCCTTGGCGGCCTGTTCGGCCAGTTCGATCTGGCTGTGGCAGGTAGCACCGATGATCGCCTTGGAACCGAGCAGCGCACGGGCCGGGGTCAGCGGACCATCGGTCTGCCCCAGATGCACGCCCACGCCCAGGCGCGCGGCGAGTTCGGCATCATCGTTGATGATCAATTGAGTCTTGTAGCGCGAGCACAGTTCATGCAGCTTTTCGGCTTCACGCAGGCGCCGTGCCTCGTCGCTGCTTTTGTCGCGGTACTGCAACAGTGTCACGCCGCCGTCCAGCGCCGCTTGGACGTAGGCGAGGAACTTGCCGGCCAGGAGCTGGCTGTCGGTAATGGCATAAAGGCCACGTAGTTTCATCGGGCAAGCCCCTTGCTGTGACAAGCGATAAGTTACGAGCAGAAATCCAGCGGCAGCCGGCGCGGCACGAACTGGCCCTGGCCCAGTTGCTCGGCGTCACGCAGGGTGCGCCAGGTGTAGTTGAGGGCCGATTGCACCGCGTTGGCCAAACCTTCGCCCTGGGCGATGCGCCCGGCCAGGGTGCTGGCCAAGGTGCAGCCCGAACCGTGATAGCTGCCAGGCAAGCGCTGGCAGGTAAAGGTATGGCGCGTGCCGTCGCGGCTGTACAGGCGGTTGTGCACTTCGTGTTCGTCGCCATGGCCGCCGGTGATCAGCAGGTGCTTGATGTACGGCAACAGTTTCTCGGCGCATTCATCGGCAGTGCCGTCTGGCAGTTCGGCCAGGATGCGCGCTTCCGGCAGGTTGGGCGTGGCGATCAGCGACAGGGGCAACAGCCGCTCGCGCATCGCATAGCCGACTTCGTCCTTGCCCAGGCTACCGCCGCCACCGGCGCGCAGCACCGGGTCGCAGACCACCGGCAGATGCGGGTGCGCCTGCAGCAGTTCGACCACCGTATCGACCATGGCGGTGGAACCGAGCATGCCCAGTTTGACGGCCGCGACTTCGCAGTCGCCGAGCACGGCATTGGCCTGGGCCATCACCCACTCACGGTCGAGCACGCGGAAGTCGCTGACATTGACGGTGTTCTGCACGGTCAACGCTGTGACGGCCGGGGCCGCGTGGCAGCCCTGGGCGAGCAGGGCTTCGATATCTGCCTGCAAGCCGGCGCCACCACTGGGATCGTGGCCGGAGAGACAGAGGACAACAGGGCGAGAGCTGTAGATATTCATGGTGCGCGAGCTTACCACCAAACGCTTTTTGCGTGGCCGTCTGACGATGGTTGAAGTGTGAGCGCTGAAGCAGCGCTTTTCTGGCGATTGAAACAGCATGAAAATCCTCTGAAGGCCGCGATGTAGAGCCTTTCAAAAAAATAGTTCAATGGTGTCCAATGGCCTCTAATGGCTATGCTAAAGTGCATTCAAACAACTTACTGTATCGCCGGTGTACGTCTTCTCAAAAGGATGGGGGGCTTTTGACATAACCGGACAGGCCACGCTGGGGCTCTATGCGCTATTTGCTGATCTTTATATTGTGCGGGCTACCCTTGCTCGCCGGCGCCGTCGAGTTCAACCAGGACACGCGAAGCCTGCCGCTGGGCCAGGTCATGCAAGTGCTCGAAGACCCAACCGATGCCCTCACCATCGCCGATGTCAGTTCCCCCGCCTACGCCGCCCAGTTCAAGACCCATGACAAAGCCACCCTCAACGCCGGCTATTCGCGCTCGGTGTTCTGGCTCAAGGTCAACCTGCATTACAGCGCAACAGATCCCCGTGCACCGCGCACCTGGTTTCTGGAGTTGGCTTATCCGCCGCTCAATCGCCTGGACCTGTATCAGAGCGACGGCACCGGTCACTACCGCCTGACCGCCCGCACCGGCAGTGCATTACCGTTTTCCAGCCGTGAGGTGAGCCAGAGCAATTACCTGTTCAAGCTCAACTTTGCGCCCGATCAGCAGCAGACCCTGTACCTGCGCTTGCAAAGCCAGGGCTCGATCCAGGCGCCACTGACCCTGTGGGCGGGCACGGCGTACCTGGAAGAACAACCGCTGCGCTTGTATGTGCTCGGGGCTATTTATGGTGTGTTGCTGGGCATGCTGATCTACAACCTGTTCATTTACCTCAGCGTGCGCGACACCAGCTACCTCTATTACATCCTCTATATTGCATCGTTCGGCTTGTACCAGCTGTCGGTCAATGGCGTCGCGGTGCAGTACTTCTGGCCGAACAACCCGTGGTGGGCGAATGCGGCGGTGCCGTTCCTGATCGGATCGGCGGCATTGTTCGGCAGCCTGTTTGCTCGCAGCTTCCTGCACACCGTGCAGCACAGCCGCTGGATCGACCGGATCCTGCTGGCGCTGGCAGCCTGCGGCGGCGTGGTAATGGCGCTGGCGCTGTTGACCAGCTACGCCGTGGCCCTGCGCCTGGCCACCGGCCTGGCGCTGGTGTTCACCGTGACCATCTTTGTCGCCGCGATCAAGGCCTGGTATTGCGGGCAGCGCATGGCGCGCTACTTCATCATCGCCTGGTCGGCGTTCCTGCTGGGCGGAGTGGTCAATACGCTGATGGTGCTGGGCTACCTGCCCAACGTGTTCCTGACCATGTACGCCAGCCAGCTCGGCTCGGCCATTGAAGTGGCACTGCTGTCCCTGGCCCTGGCCGACCGCATCAACGGTATGCGCGAACAGCAGGCGCAAATCCTCCTCGACGCCAGTCAGAAGCTCGAAGCGCTCAACCAGCAACTGGCCCGCAGTAATCGCCTCAAAGACGAGTTCCTCGCCACCCTGACCCACGAACTGCGCACGCCGATGAACGGGGTGATTGGTTCCCTGGAATTGATGCAGACCGTGCCGTTGGGCGAGGACCTGGCGCAGTACCAGCAAACCGCCGCGGGCTCGGCGCGGGACATGATGCGCATGGTCAACGGTATCCTCACCCTGACCGAGTTGCAGGCCGGTCGGATGGTGGCCCAGCCGCAAGCGTTCAGCCTGCGCGGTGTGCTCGACACCTTGCGCCAGCAGTTCACCCCCAGCGCGCAGAGCAAGGGCCTGGCGTTTTCCATTGATGTTGCCGATGAGTTGCCGGACCGGGTGATCGGCGATGCCGACAAACTGCTCCAATGCCTGGATTGCCTGCTGGACAACGCATTCAAATTTACCCAACTCGGCGCTGTGCGCTTGCGCGTGGTCGGGGTGCCCGAAGGGGAGGGTGCATTGCACCTGAGCTTTATTGTGACCGACACCGGTATCGGCTTCGCCTTTCTCGATGAAGCCACGCTGTACCAGCGCTTCTTCCAGCTTGATGGCTCGATGACTCGCGAATACGGCGGCCTGGGCATTGGTTTGGCGATTTGCCGGCAGTTGATCGAGCTGTTGGGTGGGCGCCTGACCCATCATTCGGAGCCGCGCAAGGGCAGCCGTTTTCAGTTGGAGGTGGACGTCAGCGTGGTGCCTGCGCAACCCAAGCCGAGCGGGCAAGCGCAGCCCAGGCAGCGTGCGCCCCAGGATTGCACTGTGTTGCTGGTGGACGACAACAGCGTCGGCCAGTTGGCGGTGCGTGGCATGTTGCTCAAACTCGGCTACCGGGTGAAAACCGTAGATAACGGCCCGGCGGCACTCGCGGCATTACAAGGCAATCGCTTCGATGCGGTGCTGCTCGATGTACCTGAGGGCGGCTTCTCATTGTGCTGTCAGATTCGTGCACTGCCCGACTGTGGTGAGTTGCCGGTGATCGCCTTGAGTAGCTCAAGTGATGGACCAGAGCGTGAACGCTGCCATGGCATCGGCATGACTGATCGCCTGGCTAAACCGGTGCGGTTCGAAGCCCTGCAAGGGGTGCTGGAGCGTCGCGTGTTGCGCTTGAGTGAGGGCGAAAGCGCCGGGCATTCGGCGGGTATGCCACTGTTTTAAGCGTGAGGTCGGTGCTTAACTGAATTCAAGGCCCCTCTTTCACGTGGCCTTTTTCCAGGAGGCCCGTCATGAACCTGCATCAGTTTGCCGAAACCCACGACGTCACCAATCAGCCACCGTCCCTGGACGGCACCAACCTGTATCGCATCGACTTGCCCCTGCAGCAATGGTCGCGTCGCTTTGGCGCCGGCTGGGCCGAATCGCGTATCGATGCTTACGGCGCGCTGGCCGGAGGGCCGTTGATGGCAGCCGGGTTCCTGGCCAACCAGAACAAACCGGTGTTCAGCAGCCATGACCGTTATGGTCATCGCATTGACCTGGTGGAGTTTCATCCGGCTTATCACGAACTGATGCGCACTGCCGTTGAGCATGGCCTGCCGTCGCTGCCCTGGGCTCACCCGCAGGCCGGCGCCCATGTGGCCCGTGCGGCAATGACCTACCTGCACAGCCAGGCCGAGGCCGGCACCGGTTGCCCGCTGACCATGACCTTCGCCTGCGTTCCGGCCTTGCGCCTGCAACCGGACCTGGCAGATCACTGGTTGCCGAAAATCCTTTCGACCCAATATGACCCACGCAACGTCGGCATTGCCCACAAGGCTGGTGCCACCATCGGCATGGCCATGACCGAGAAGCAGGGCGGCACCGACGTGCGGGCCAACACCACACGCGCTTATCCGGTGGGCGCGGGTGGGCCCGGCCAGGCCTATGAACTGGTGGGCCACAAGTGGTTCTGCTCGGCACCGATGTGCGATGGCTTCCTGACCCTGGCCCAGACCGACAAGGGCCTGACCTGTTTCCTGCTGCCCCGGCACCGCCCGGATGACACGCGCAACGAGTTCTATATCCAGCGCTTGAAGAACAAACTCGGCAACTGCTCCAACGCGTCCAGCGAAGTGGAGTTTCGCGGCGCCCTGGCCTGGATGGTCGGTGAAGAAGGCCGGGGTGTGCCGACCATCATCGAAATGGTCGCCATGACCCGCTTCGACTGCATGGTCGGCTCCAGCGCCTTGATGCGCCAGGCGCTGACCCAGGCCAGCCATCACTGCGCGCACCGCCTGGTCGGTGGCCGCGTGCTCAACCAGCAGCCGCTGATGCAGAACGTCCTGGCCGACCTGGCATTGGAGAGCGAAGCGGCCCTGGCCTTGAGCCTGCGCATGGGGCGCGCCCTGGATCATCTTGATGATGCGCAGGAAGCCAAGTTCGCTCGGCTGGTCACGGCGGTGGGCAAGTATTGGATCTGCAAGCGAGCGCCCGCGATGATCAACGAAGCCGCCGAATGCATGGGCGGCGCCGGGTATGTGGAAGACAGCATCTTGCCGCGTCTTTACCGTGAGGCGCCGGTAAACTCGACATGGGAAGGCTCCGGCAATGTGCAATGCCTGGACGTACTCCGCGCGTTGTCCAAAGAGCCGGGCGTGCTGGAGGTGCTGTTTGTTGAGTTGGGAGATGGCCATGGTGACAAGCAACTGGCGCGGCATATCGAGCAGTTGAAGTCGGCGTTTATGGACACCCAGGACATTCAGTACCGTGCGCGGCAGTTGACCGAGGATATTGCCGTGGCGTTGCAGGCCAAGTTATTGCTGGAGGCAGGAAATGCGGCGGTCAGCGACGGGTTTATCGCCAGCCGGTTGGGCGAATCGTCGGGGCGGGTATATGGCACCTTGCCGCGTGGGGTGGATGTAGAAGCCATAGTCGCGCGCTCAACCCCGGCATCTCCCATATTTTAAGGTGCATTCCAATCCGGTTGTTTCGGTCAGGCCGGGATACAGGCAAGATAAAGGCCTGCAAGTCCAGAACACAGGATGCTTACCGTGACCGAAGCTTTTGTTGTCGTTAAAACCGCCGAAGAAGCCGTGGACCGGCTGGCGGCTCTGCATGAGCAAGCCACCGGCGCGCTCAATCAAGCCCTCAAGCAATACCTCAAGGACCGCGTCGAGCCCGACGCCGCACAACGCGCACTGTTTCGCTACCCGGAACTGCGCCTGACCTACCACTGCCATGGCGAAGTCCCACAGACCACCCGTGCATATGCCAAGGTGCAACTGCCGGGTACCTACAGCGTCACCGTGACCCACCCCGCCGCGTTTCGTAAGTATCTGCTGGAGCAATTGGTGCCGCTGATGCACGACTTCACCGTCACGGTGGAAGTGGGCGTCAGCCAGCAGAACATTCCGTACCCGTACGTGGTGGAGCAGGGCGACGAACTGGCTGGCTCCGGCGTGACCGCCGCGACCCTGGCCCGCGTATTCCCCAGTACCGACTTGTCCGCCGCCACCGACGGCATTGCCGATGGCCTCTACGACTGGGAAAACACCGACCCGCTGCCCCTGGCATTGTTCGACGCGGCGCGCGTGGACTTTTCCCTGCGCCGCCTGGTGCATTACACCGGCAGCGATTGGCGCCATGTACAGCCGTGGATCCTGCTGACCAACTACCACCGCTACGTTGACCAGTTCATCCTGCACGGCCTGGAACAACTGCGCAGCGACCCGCGTTTTATCCGCATGGTGCTGCCGGGCAACGTGGTCATCGACAAGAGCATGGACCACGGCGAAGCCTCGGCGATTGCCGCCGGCGTGGTCTGGCATCGCTACCAGATGCCGGCGTATCACCTGCAAGCCAGTGACGGCCACGGCGTGACCCTGGTGAACATCGGCGTGGGCCCGTCCAACGCCAAGAACATCACCGACCACCTGGCCGTGTTGCGCCCGCACTGCTGGCTGATGATCGGCCACTGCGGCGGCTTGCGCCAATCCCAGACCATCGGCGACTACGTACTGGCCCACGCCTATATGCGCCGTGACGGGATTCTTGACCGCGTGGTACCGCCGAACATCCCGATCCCGGCCCTGGCCGAGGTGCAGTTGGCGCTCCAGCAAGCGGCGGCCCACGTCACTGGCGAAAAAGGCGAAGAGCTGAAAAAACGCCTGCGCACCGGTACCGTGCTGACCTATGACGACCGTAACTGGGAATTGCGCTGGGCTCAGGAACGGCCGCTGATCAACCTGTCCCGCGCCGTGGCCGTGGACATGGAAAGCGGCACCATCGCCGCCCAGGGTTACCGTTTGCGCGTGCCTTACGGCACCTTGTTATGCGTATCCGACAAACCCTTGCACAGCGAGATCAAGCTGCCGGGTTCGGCCAACGCGTTCTACGAGCGTGCGGTCAGCCAGCACTTGAAGATCGGCATAGAGGCGGTCGACCTGTTGCGCACCGAACTCAACTCGTTGCACTCGCGCAAACTGCGCAGCTTCGACGAGCCGCCGTTCCGCTAAGCGGTTGGGATGGTCATTTGGCGGTCAGGCCACTAGCATTGTCGGTCCTGACCGTTAGATGTTCCTTTGCCATGTCCCGTCCTACCCGTCCCGATTCGCGCCGCCCAGGCGTGAAACCTTCGCAGCCTGTTCGGCGTGTCGCCAAGGCGCCACCGGCCGAGCCGAAGCTGATCCTGTTCAATAAGCCGTTCGATGTGCTGACCCAGTTCAGCGACGAAGGCGGTCGCGCGACCCTCAAGGATTTTATCGACATTCCCGGTATTTACCCGGCCGGGCGCCTGGACCGTGACAGCGAAGGCTTGCTGCTGTTGACCAACGATGGCCAGCTTCAGGCGCGCATCGCCGACCCCAAGCACAAGCTGGCGAAAACCTACTGGGTGCAGGTGGAAGGCGAGCCGACCGAAGAACAGCTGCAACGCCTGCGCGATGGTGTCGAACTGAACGACGGCATGACCTTGCCTGCCGAGGCCCGTCAGTTGGATGAGCCGGCATTATGGCCGCGCAACCCGCCGGTACGTTTTCGTAAAAGCGTGCCCACCCATTGGCTGGAATTGGTGATTCGAGAAGGGCGCAACCGTCAGGTACGGCGCATGACCGCCGCGGTGGGCCTGCCGACGCTGCGCCTGGTGCGTGTGCGCATTGGTGACTGGTCTATCGACGGCCTGGATCAAGGCCAATGGAAAGCAGTACCGGCGCGCCTATAAAGCGCCGGACTCGATCAAGCCGATCACCACGCTCTTGATGATGAACGCGGCCACGCCCAGGCCCAGCACGAAAAACAGAATGAATGAGCCAAAGCGCCCGGCCTTGGATTTCTTCGCCAGGTCCCAGACGATGAAGCCCATGAAAATGATGAGGATAGTGACCAGGCCGGTCATCATCCATTCTTCAAACAGGGCGGGGTCGATGTTGTTCATGGGGCTCTTCCAGCAAGACAAGCGAGCAGTATACGGCAGCGTTACAGACGCAACATTGACCTGAGTCGAAGCACAATCCAAATGTGGGAGGGGGCTTGCTCCCGATAGCGGTGGGTCAGTTGATAAATAACTGACTGACACTCAGTCATCGGGAGCAAGCCCCCTCCCACATTTGAATCTCTGTGTTCTCAGGTGCGCAGGTGAGTCAGGGGCAGTTCGGTGCTGTTGAGTACCTGGTTGAGCACAAAGCTGGAACGCACGCTGGTCACGCCTTCGATGCGGGTCAGATGGCCCAGCAGCAGTTTCTGATAGTGATCCATATCCGGTACCACGACCTTTAGCTGATAGTCCGCATCCATCCCGGTCACCAAACTGCACTCCAGCACTTGCGGCAGGGTGCGGATGGCGGCTTCAAAATTCTCGAAACGCTCCGGCGTGTGCCGGTCCATGCCGATCAATACGTAGGCCGTAAGGCTCAGGCCAAGCATCTTGCGATCCAGCAGGGCGACCTGGCGGGCGATATAGCCGTCGTCTTCCAATTGCTTGACCCGGCGCGAGCAGGGCGAAGGCGACAGGCCGATGCGTTCGGCCAGCTCCTGGTTGGAGATCCTCGCGTCGCGCTGCAATTCCGCCAAAATACTCAGGTCGTATCGGTCAAGCTTGCTCATTGGGTTAGCCTTTGTAGTAACTATTGCGGTGAATTATCCATGAAGGGTTAAAAATTGCGCAAGCACTGTTTATTGACGCAATCTTCGCAATCATCTGTCCGCCCGGCACGCCTATGATTACCAACAGAATCACCGCCTGGACAACAGTCCACAGCAGCGCGCCCAATCAGGCCCGCTGCGGCCGCCGCCCCAGCAGGGTTGAGCCGGCCTCCAGGCTGCACACTGTCCACAAGACGGCGTGAGGTGAGCCAACGTCAAAAGCGTTGAGCACGGACGAAATTCTCAAGGGGTGGCCGACGGGTCACCCCTTTTCTTTTGCCTTGAGAAAATAGTGCCCACGACTGATAACCTGCGTGAGAACCGGGTGAGGCTTTTCCAGTCTCATGTGTAGGCCCTAATCCGCAGTGAGGAAAAGCATGAAGCGCATCTGGCGTATGGCAGGTGTTGGTTTGCTGGTGGCAAGCGTCGGCACGCAGGTAATGGCCGACGAGCGCGATAACTCACCGGGCCCGGGTCAACGGCCTGAGCACAATCAGCCACGTCCACAAAACCCGCAGGATGATCGCGGCGGCCAGCACGAGGGTGGCCAATGGCAAGGTCGCCCGCAAGGTCATGAGCCAGGGCGACCTGCACCGCAACCTTCCAATAACCTGCCGATCCAGGGCCGGCCCGATACGGTGCGCCAGACCCAGGAACCGCGCCAGGGTTATTACCGTGATATCCCCAGGCGCCCCGATGACAATCGGCATTGGGAGGCTGGCGGCCCCGGTTCGCGTCCGCGTAACGATCGCCCCGGTGATAACCGCTGGCCAGGCCGCCCCGACGGGCATGGCAACGGCTGGGGCCCGGGCCCGCAATATCGCCCTGGTTATGTCATCGACCGTTTTCCCGACCGCAATTACCGCGTGCCTTACCGTGGCCAGGACTACTTTTTCTCCGGCGGCTACTGGTATCGCCCCCAAGGCCCACGCTACGTGGTGGTGACGCCACCCTATGGCATCCGCGTGCATTACCTGCCGGACTATGCGCGTGAAGTATGGGTAGGGGGCTCGCTGTTGTTCCTCGCCGCTGGCGCGTACTACGCCTATGAGCAAAGCACCCAGCAATACGTGGTGGTGCAGCCTCCTGCGCAAGTGCCATCGCCCCAGCCGGCGCCGCAAGGCAACGGCTATGACGTAGTGGCCTACCCTGCCAACGGCCAATCGCCGGCGCAGGTGCAGCAGGACGGCTACGACTGTTATCGCTGGGCGGCGCAGCAAAGCGGCTTCGACCCGCGCACCGTCACCTACGCCCCGGACCCGGCGGTGGTGCAAACCTACCGCCAGGCCCAGGGCAACTGCCTGGGCAGTCGTGGGTATCAGGTGCAGTACTAGGTTTTGTTGCCGGTGACCACTTCCAGCGGGTCGGCGTGCACCAATACTTCGGCTTTCGGGTATTCCCGGTGAATGGCGTCGGCGGCCTGGTCGCTGATGCCGTGAGCTACCGACAGCGTCAATTCCCCCGGCAACTCCAGGTGCAGCTGCACAAACCAGTGGTTGCCGGAAACCCGCGTACGCAAGTCGTGGGCACCCAGCACGCCGGGTACGCCACGAGCCAGTTCCAGCATGTGCTGGCTGACATCTGGCGGTAACTCTTCGTCCATCAACACCGCAAAGCTTTCCCGGGCGATCTGGATCGCGCTCCACAGAATGTAGGCGGCGATACCCAGGCCAAACCAGGCGTCGACCTGATGAAAGCCAAAACCGGCCAACACCAGCGCAATCAGGATGCTGCCATTGAGCAGCAAGTCCGAGCGGTAGTGCAGCGAGTCGGCGCGCACCGCGTTGGAGCCGGTCTCGCGCACCACGCGGTGTTGCAGCATCAGCAGGGCCACGGTCAGCGCCAGCGACAGGATAATCACGCCAATGCTCAGCCACGGTGCGCCGACCGGCTCCGGATGCTTGAGCCGTTCAAAGGCCTGGAGTGCAATCAGCACCGCACTGCCGGCGATAAACAAGGCTTGCGCCATGCCCGCCAGCGACTCCGCCTTGCCATGCCCATAACGGTGATCGTCATCGGCCGGGCGCAAAGCGTAATGCACGGCCAGCAGATTCAACAGCGAGGTCACGCCGTCGAGCAGCGAGTCGGTCAGCCCGGCGAGCATACTCACCGAGCCGCTGAGCCACCAGGCGATGGCCTTGGTGATAATCAGCACACAGGCCACGCCCACCGAGGCGCGGGTGGCCAGGCGCAAAAGCCTGGCGTGTTCGGGGCTGCTGGTCATGGGCTGTCCTTACGCGGCGGGCTGCAGGCCCAGGGACGCGAGTTGTTGCACACTGCCCTTGAACTGGATCAGGCGCGGATCGTCCAGCGGCAAGCTGCGGCCGGTTTCCTTCTCAATGATGCTTTGCAGCTTGGCATTGTCGACCTTGCCGTCGGCGCCGATGGCTTCGTGCAATTTCTCGGGCGCGACCTGGGCGGTCTTGCCGGGTTCGTAGTAGATCGCGCCCGTGGCGAAGTCGACGCCAAACGCGATCAGGCCCGGGATCACGTAGAACAGCAGGCCGACGGCGTCGAGCACGGCAATGGCTGGGTCGATCTTGCCGTCGATCTGGCCACGGCGGTCGGGGTAGAAAATCGAGCCGCAGGCGGTGAGTTGGCTCAGCAGGGTGACGGCGAGGACACCGCCGATGACGCGGGAAGCGATACGCATGAAAAAGTCTCCTGAACACGATTTAAGGGTGACTATAAGCCAGCTCCCACCTTTGACTGCATTCCCAGTCCAAAGAGTGGGTATTTTTGAGACCTGCATCGGCATCCGGCAGTTCGCCGTTATACTCGCCGTCCTGTCTGGACGCCAATGGTGTTCAAGCTTTTCTGTTTGCAGACGAAACACTGTGCAGTTTACAAAAATCAAGGAAGGATGATGACTGAAGAGCAGCAGGCAAACACACTTTATAACCGGACTTTTTGTGAAGATCTGAAAGCTTTTTTCGTCGAATACTCCAGTTTGTTCCTGGTGTATTTGTTGTTTTCCATGGCGTTGATTTACTGGGGCACTTGTCTGAAACCCGAAGTTGGCGAGCTCTTGAACAAAGCTTACGGTGAAGGACTGGCACCTATTTCTATCGCAGTACTAATGGTCATAACCTGTCTGATCATCGGTATCACCCGTCTTATTGCACCCGTTTCATATGCAGCAAAGGAGCATTGGCTGGTGATCATGGCCTTGGCCCTGACGAAATTCATGATCAGCTTGATGGTTACTTATTACGCTTACCTGTTGGGGTTTCTTGCTGCCTGCAGGTTGCTTGAATTTCCCGTCGACATTGTGCTGTGGAAAGGGGCTTTTATTTTTCCGCTCTTTATCTTTTTCATCCACTGGGCTGCGCCGCGAGTGTTCTTTGACTCGTTTCATTCAAATGTCGATTTGGATATTGTTTTAAGTCTTGGGACCCTTGGCGTCGGGGCCATCGTGGTTTTTGTGTGTCTCTATCAAAAACCTGAAGAGAGCTCCGACGAAAAGCAGGACGTCAACTCGATGGTCATGTGTTGGTATGGACGACCCCTACATTAGGCAGTCGCCGGATCGGTTACGCCTCTTAACTGCGCGGATTGCCAGAGAACCCTTATGAATTCGTTGCCGATCGATGATGTTTTACCCGCCCTGCGTGACGCCTTGGCGCATCGCCATGAAGCCGTGCTGGAAGCGCCGCCCGGTGCCGGTAAAACCACCCGCGTGCCGTTGGCCTTGTTGCATGAGCCGTGGCTCGCCGGGCAAACCATCCTGATGCTCGAACCCCGGCGCCTGGCCGCACGGGCCGCCGCCGAAAGACTGGCCAGCGAACTGGGCGAAAAGGTCGGAGAGACCGTGGGCTACCGCATTCGTCTGGACAGCAAAGTCGGCCCCAACACGCGTATCGAGGTGGTGACCGAAGGCATCCTCACTCGCCGCCTGCAGGACGACCCGGCATTGGATGGCGTGGGCCTGTTGATCTTCGACGAATTCCACGAGCGCAGCCTCGACGCCGACCTGGCGCTGGCCCTGAGCCTTAACGGGCGCGAGCTGTTTCGCGACGACCAGCCGCTGAAAATCCTGCTGATGTCCGCCACCCTCGAAGGCGAGCGCCTGGCGGGCTTGCTGGATGACGCGCCGATTCTGCGCAGTGAAGGGAGCATGTTCCCGGTGCAGATGCGCTGGGGCCGGCCGTACCAGGCCGGTGAGTTTATCGAGCCGCGCGTGGTGCAAACCGTCCTCGAAGCCCTGCATGACGAGACCGGCAGCGTGCTCGTATTTTTGCCGGGGCAAGCGGAGATTCGCCGGGTCAACCAGCAACTGGCCGAGGCCCTGGGTGATCGCCCGGATGTGCTGTTATGCCCCCTGCACGGTGAGCTGGACCTCAACGCCCAGCGCGCCGCCATCGACCCGGCGCCGGCCGGCAAGCGCAAAGTAGTGCTGGCCACCAACATCGCCGAGACCAGCCTGACCATCAACGGCGTGCGCGTGGTGATCGACGCCGGGCTGGCGCGGGTGCCACGTTTTGACCCGGGCAGCGGCATGACGCGCCTCGACACCCAGCGCATCTCCCGTGCCAGCGCCACCCAGCGCGCCGGTCGGGCAGGGCGGTTGGAACCGGGGGTGTGTTATCGGTTGTGGTCCGAAGACCAGCATGACGGTTTGGCCGCCTATGGCAGTGCGGAAATTCTCGCCGCCGACCTGGCCGGGCTGGCCTTGCAACTGGCGCGCTGGGGCGTGACACCCAGCCAGTTGGTTTGGCTGGACATCCCACCGACTGCCGCCTATGCCCAGGCTCAGGAGCTGTTGCAACGCCTGGGTGCATTGAACGAAGCAACCCTCACCGCCCATGGCCAGAAGATGGCCGAGCTGCCGGCCCACCCGCGTATTGCCCATCTGTTATTGCGTGGCCAGGACCTGGGGCTGGCTGCCATGGCCTGTGACGTGGCAGCCCTGTTGGGCGAGCGCGATATCCTGCGCGGCGGCGGTGCCGACTTGCACAGCCGCCTGGCGTTGATGGCCGGTGAAGAACGCGCACGCGGCACTCAGGGTGGCGTGCAGCGCGCCAAGCAGTTGGCACGGCAATACCGTGGATACCTGCGCGGCAAGGCGACCCAGCCGGTAGACAATCCCGACCACCCGCGCTGGCTCGGCGCCTTGCTGGCACTGGCCTACCCGGATCGCGTCGCCCAGCAACGTCGCCCCGGTGGTGCTGAATATCGCCTGGCCAATGGCCGCGCGGCGCTGTTCGCCGAAGCCGACAGCCTGATGAAACAACCCTGGCTGGTGATCGCCGACCTGGGCAGCCGCCAGGGCCAGCGTGAAGAACGCATCTACCTGGCGGCAGATTTTGACCCGGCGTTGTTCGACACGGTGCTGGCCGAGCAAGTGTGCAATGTCGACCAACTCGACTGGGACGAACGCGAAGGCGTCTTGCGTGCCGAGCGCCAACGCAAAGTCGGTGAACTGGTACTCAGCCGCGAACCGTTGACCGGCCTCGACGAATCCGCCCGCAGCCAGGCGCTGGTCAACCTGGTACGCCGCAAAGGCCTGGAACTGCTGCCCTGGACTCCGGAACTGCGTCAGTGGCAAGCCCGTGTGATGCTGCTGCGCCAACTCGATGCGGGCAACACCAGCGAGTGGCCCGACATCAGCGACAAGGCGCTACTGGCCAGCCTCGAACACTGGTTGATGCCTTACCTGGGCAAGGTCTCGCGCCTCAGCCATTTCGCCAACCTGGATATTTCCAGCTACCTGCACAACCTGCTGCCCTGGCCATTGCCCCAACGCCTGGAAGAGTTGGCGCCGCAGCATGTGAAAGTGCCGTCGGGGTCATCGGTACGCCTGGACTACAGCGAGCAGCCGCCGATCCTCGCGGTGCGCTTGCAGGAATTGTTCGGGCTGGCAGACACCCCGCGCATCGCCGGCGGGCGCCTGGCCGTGAAGTTGCACCTGCTGTCCCCGGCGCGGCGGCCGGTGCAGGTCACGCAGGATCTGGCGAACTTCTGGCGCAGTACCTACGCCGAGGTGAAGAAGGATTTGAAAGGGCGCTACCCCAAGCATTACTGGCCGGATGATCCGTTGGTGGCCGAAGCCACAGCACGGGCAAAACCTCGAGGCACCTGAGCAGTAATGGCAGCGCGCCATTAGCCCATCCGCCCTAATTGTGCCTGTCCGAGCCGCCTCCTAAAGTGGCGGCCCGAACAATAACAAGTTGCTGCCTGGCAACGTGTACCCAAGGAACGGAACTGCCCATGTCATTTCTCTTCAAGTTCAAGAAGTTGATCTTCTTGTCGGCTGCGCTGCTGTTTGCCTCCAATTCGGCAAATGCCGAAGAGCCCAATCCGATTGGTGACTGGTGGATTATCTACGGCAACGGCGTGGCCCAAAAAAACATCATGTACGTCGCCGATGCCACGTCGGTAGTGCCTTCTGAAAAAACTAAAGGCGCGACCATGGTCGCGGTGACCCTGGTTTATGAAGAGCCCGGCAAACCAATGATCGACGTGTACAACCTCGAAGCCCAGTGCTCTACGGGCAAAGTGCGTTTTATCAATGGCCAATCCGTCGAGCGTCTGGCTTACACCCTGCGCCATCTGAAAGTTGCCAATCAATGGCAAACCCCGAAAGAGTTCTGGGTACAGCAAGCGCTGAAGTTTGCCTGTGCGCCGGGCAGTCGAGCTAAAAACGACATGGCCGCCGTGGGCAAGATGGAATACCTGCAGATGATCGAGATGCTGCAGCAGATGTTCTTCAAACTCGCACCGATTCAGGAAAAGAGCCAGATGATGGACAACATCGACAGCCTGCTCGAACTGAATAAATAAGCCTGGACAGCCAATGACTTACATACGCTTATTGTTAACCACTCTGTTGGCCGTCTTGCTCTTGACTGGCTGTTCCACTATTGCGCAAAGCCGCTGGGAAGGGCGTGATATGCAGGAAGCGCTGGACTTGTTCGGCAAACCCGATTCGATGAAAAAGGAACTCGGTTCGAACGGCGAACCCTTGGCGGTGCTGACCTGGTACAAGTCCGCGAGCTGGACCACCACCGAAGCGGCCGGGACATCAATGACCCATACCGGTAATGGCATGGTGTACACCGAACACTATCAACAAGTCGGGCACAGTTCCGATTGCAAATTGCAGGCGAAGATCAATCAACAAAAGAAGATTGCGCAGTTCCTGATCGAAGATGGACGAATTCTTCATGGCAAGTGCACCAATGTCAGGTATGTCCCCGGTTATATTCCCCCAGGAATGTGAGCGGTCTTCGCGGTCAGGGGCCTTGTGCCGTCATGGTGTATTGGGGCCAGAGGGGCGTGGTTGGCTTTTGAATGTCAATGTTTTCCCGTCTGAGCTCCCTTCGCTATGCGCCGTGGTGTGTCAACCCTCTATAAAATCCCCTTTCCAAATGTCAATCCGTCATAGCGTGATTGACAGTCAACGGTGTTTCTCACGCAAACCTCATAAGCCCGGTAAGTCAGGGGCTACAACGCTGTCAATGTCGAAGGTGCTAGGTGGTACGAAGCATTACTGGCCGGATGACCCGTTGGTGGCCGAAGCGACGGCCCGGATCAAACCCAGAAAGCCTTGAGTGTAAGTAACTCCCCAGTCGTTTTGATGACTGGGGGGGTTACCTGAAAGCGTTGAATCACAGCAAGGAGGTTGTCTTGAAGGGCTTAAAGCGCTTCAAGTGCACTGTCAAATTGCTTATGCGCGTCTGGCAGCGATTTGCTCGCTTGGGCGTGGATGCCGCAGGTGTACTCGATAAACGAATGCCCGGCGGTTTCAGACTGGGCAATATTGTAGTTCTGAAAGGGCAGCATGGCCCTGCGCACCGGCGACTGATCCAGGATGTTCTTGAATGTGGTGCTCGCGTCATCAGCGATCCACAGCCTTCTTACTTTTCTCTGCTGGTTGCCATCGATGAATTTATGCCGGGCATGCAGGACCCGCAGGTTATCCATCACCAGAATGTCCCCTGGCTCAAGGCTGATGGGGGTAATGTAACGCTCGTTGGTGGAGTAGTGGGTCTGGATGTATTTAAACGCCGCGTTGGCCCATTCGGGGATAAACGCAGTGCTGTCATACCGGTAGCGAATTCTTAACGTTTCGTCATCGATTTTTTCAAAGACGGCGCAATCGATGGACAACAAGTCGTCGCGGCAGTAAGTGACACTGCCGCTGGTCATCAATATTTTTAATGTCTCGGCGTTATTGGCAAGCAGGTCATTGTAGATTTTCTGCCCATCCACCAGGAAGTTGTCGCCGCCAAATTCAGGTTTTGAAACGCACTGGAGAATGACGAATTTGGGTGGCGTGATTTTTTTCGCAGTGCCCTCTACGTAGGCGATGCCATTCAAGAACGACCCATCGGTATGCGGGAAAAAATCGCTCGACAGTTCGCCATGATAATCATCCTTGAAACGTTGCCAGTCCTTGTTGATCGGTTCGCCACCGCCCACCACGCCATGTTCATCGGACTTGGTATGAAACTGAATCAGCCCGAACTTGCCGGCGGTCTCTCTAAAGGCTTCCAGAGAGTGGTCTTGGGGCTTGATAACGCAATATCCATGCTCTTTCAGAAACGTTGAGATTTCTTTGGTTTCAAAAAAATCAAACTTACGTATGCTCATTTCACGCTCCTTGTTTTATTGGAAGAACTTTTTACAGGCCGTTGAAAAAATGATCGAAGATCATCTTCAAACCAAAAAACGTCACCCCTGCCTTTAACAGCATTGCGCCGACACGCTGCGATATACGGTCTCTGAGAAAGCCGCCCAGGTACGAACCCAATGTAGAGGCGGTAATCATGATGATGATCAGGTTGGCGTAATCCATGAACGCGAAACCTGCAATAACAAAGGCGGCGACCTTGAGCCCGTGCAGTACGCTCATTTGCATGGCGTGGGTGACAATTACTTCGTTTTTATTAATATTCATCTTCATCAGGATGGGCTGCGATATCAAACCGGTTACGGCCACGAACAGTGAAAGAAAGGTTTGAAAAAAGCCCACCAGGGCAAAGTTTTTAAATATAAAACCCAGGCGTGCGACGATCTTGGTCCAGGTGATGGCCAGGATGAAGAAGCCGAGAATCAGTGATAAATACTGCTCGGGAAATTTGCCGATGAAGAAGTAACCGATGAACGCGCCGACCAGGCAGCCGATAACGTATTTAGGCAGGATTTCCACTTTTGCACTTTTGAAATCAAACGCGAATCGACTGGCGTTGCTGACCATTTGAATCAAGCCGTGAACCGGTACAACCGCAGAAATGGGGATGAATTGAGGCATAACCGCAAGCAGTCCAATTCCGCCGCCCACGCCAATGGCAGCCGTCATGAATGACGTAATAAAACTGACGCCCACCAATAGATACAAACCATCAGAAAGTTCGAGCATTGTTAATTCCTATCCAATTTTATAAAGCGTAAAGCGTATATATCGATGCGCAGGCTTCTCATCGAGTGAGTAAACCGGGCGCAATCGCCTGCGAGCGCGCTGAGAGAGTCAGGCGCTTTGAATCTGGCGTAGAAGTGGGTATTGCTACGTGAATAAAGGGCAGCAGTGATCGCCGCTACTTATAAACTTCCTGCGATAAGTCATTAGCCTGTCATCACTCTGAAGTGATGCGATACGTGCCAGAAACTACGCCATGACTGAGGGGGGTAGAACATGTATATGTTTTACCCACCGATACGCTCATGGCGAGCCTCTCTTACAGCACTCGATTTACTGCTCAGGCAGGGCCCAGGCGATGATGCTGTCACCTAACTTGGTTGGGATTCGGTCATGACCGCCAACCACCGCCACCACGTACTGTCGACCCTGGCTCATGTAGGTCAAGGGCGAAGCCTGATTGCCTGCCGGGAGGCGTTCTTCCCAGAGCAGTTCGCCGCTTTCGCTGTTGTAAGCCCGCATGAACCGGTCAATAGCGGCGCCGATGAACGTCACGCCGCCAGCGGTTGTCACGCCGGTTGCATCACTCGGCGTACCGATTTCGAAGCGCATCTTGGAGGCGATCCCCCAAGGTCCACTGTCATAGCCTGTGCCGAACGGGCGGCTCCACACGACATCGCGAGTGCGCAGGTCGATACCGGAGATAAAGCCCCAGGGTGGCGCAATGCAAGGCTGGTCCAGGGATGACATCCACGGATCTTTAATCGCGCCGTAAGGCAGGCCGGCCTGGACGCGGAAGCCTTGGGCATTGCCCGGCGACTCCTGGAACGACTTGGCATTGATGGCGTCGAGCTGTTCGCGCGGTACCAGCCCCTGCATATAAGGAAGGCGCTGGTTGTTGATGATCAGCAGCCCTCGCTTGAGGTCGACCATCACACCGCCCCAGTTCAAGCCGCCATGATGGCCGGGGAAGATCAGGCTTTGCTGGCCCACGACCGGCGGGGTGAAGATCCCTTCGTAGCGTGCCTGGCGAAATTCGAGGCGACATTGCATCTGATCGAAAGGCGTCAGGCCCCAGGCATTGGCTTCGGTCAGCACTTCCGGTGTTTTCGATGGACGCCCCATGGTGCTCGGCATATCCGGGGACAGTGGCTGGGTGGCTGCGGTGTAGTCTCCCGGGGCGGTGCCCTGTGGGACAGGAGCTTGCACGACATCCACCAGTGGTTCGCCGGTGGCGCGGTCAAGCACGAACAACTGGCCGGATTTGGTCGCCTGGATCACGGCCGGACGTGGCCCGGCAGCCGTCGGAAAATCAATCAGGCTGGGTTGCGGGCTCAGGTCGTAGTCCCATAGATCATGGTGGACTGTCTGGAAGTGCCAGCGGACTTTACCGGTGGTGGCGTCCAGTGCGACCAGGGACGAGCTGAACGTGTCTTCTTGTGCTGTGCGGGTGCCGCCATAGAAGTCGCCCGCTGCGTTGCCGGTGGTGACATACACCAGGCCCAGTTCATCGTCGGCCGACAGCGGTGCCCACGAGTTGGGGGTGCTGAGGGTGTAGGTCTCGTTGTTACCCGCGGGGGCGTTGGTGTCTGGCCGGCCCAAATCCCAGGCCCACTTCTGTTTGCCAGTTACTGCATCGTAGGCGCGCACCACGCCCGAGGGGGCAGGGCGCACATCCGAGTCGAGTACTCGGCCACCGGTGATCACCACCCCGCGAATGACCAGAGGGGCAGACGTGATACCCGTCGAGCCTTTTCTGAAAGTGCCCAGCCCGTCTTTCAAATCCGCAAAGCCTGCGTTGCCGAAGTCGGGGCACGCCTGGCCGGTCAGGGCGTCTACCGCGCCGAGGCGAATATCATTGGTGCCCCAAATGATGCGCGAGGCGCACAAGCCACTGGCATTGGGGACTTCGAAATAAGAGACACCACGGCAATAGGCGCCGCCATTGGCGAAGTAGTCCGGGTCGACTTTGGAGTCGAATCGCCAGTTCTCCTTTCCAGTGGTGGCATCCAGGGAAATGATGATTTGCTTGGGGGTGCAGGTGTAGAGCGAGTTACCCACCTTGATCGGCGTGGCTTCGTTCAAGTACTTGGTTTTCTCACCGGGTTGCTTCACGTCGCCGTGGTGGTATTCCCAGGCTTTGACCAGGCCCGACACATTCGAAGGCGTGATTTGCGACGCGGCTGAATAGTGGTTGCCCAGGTTGGAGCCTGCATAGGCGGTCCAGTTGGTCTCGGTGTGTGAGGCGGCAATATTGCCGTCTGGAGAGGCGACGGTACTGCGGCTGAAGGCGGCGGCGGGGCGTGTGGTGGCCAGCGTCGAGTCGGCAAGGTGAACGCTTTTCGGGAAGAACAGCGGCACCAGGATGGTAGCCCCCATCACCAGCGGCAGCACACCCATAATGGTGAAGTAATGACTTTTTCTGACCTTGGCAAAATCACGCCGTACTACGGGCCAGAACGCCAGGAACGGCACGCTGAGAACCGCCAGCCAGGCCAGGCGTGGAATATAGGCCCAGCCATCGTAACCAGACTCCCACACCGCCCAGGCATAGGTGGCCACGGAGGCTGCGCCATAAAGGTAGAGGCCCAGGGACTTTTTCAGGCCCAAGAGGATGGCCGATAACAACAGCGCGGTGCCCATCATCGCGTAATAGGGTGACCCGCCCGCGGCCATCAGCACGCCGCCTTTATAGGCCAGCATCACGCCAAGCAGGGCAACCACTGTGTTGTACACCCCGAACAAGAGGTTTGAGACTCCCGCTGCACTACCCAACGTCCTTTCGTTCATGGCCACCATCCCTGTGCGATTCGATACGGATCCGAGTCCGAGCGGCGCGCATGATTGCCTATTGTTGTAACGAAATACAATATGTAGTGAAAAAATTAACTGTTTGGTGATTTTTTTGTATTCTGTTTTGATTAGAAACAATTGTGCTAGGCTGCTTGGCCCGTTATTGGGCGCGGTGATGGCGAAGCTGCGGCACTGACGGGGAGTCAGTGACGTGCTCTAGATTTGGCTTTCTTCTGGCACTGCGCGTTGATCAGTCTTGAGTCGGCCGACTTGATCCAGGTGGCGCCAGAGAAACTGTGCGGCTTCTTCACGCCGATCAGACTCGATGAGGTCGAGCAAATGGATGTGTTCCTGGCATTGCGCCTTAAGACGCGTGCGATCAATGTTGGCCTTGTAGCCCATAAAGCGCCTGAGCTGATTCTGGTGGCGTATGGCGTCGATGAAAAAAACATTGCCGGAGCACTGCACGATCATTTCGTGAAACTGGGCCCCCAGCTGGAACAGTTGCGCGCGGGACAAGGTCTGGATCTCACCGTCGATCAGCGCCTGTTGCTGTTGCCTGGCCTGGGCAAACGCGGCGTGATTGACCTGATAACCGGGCTCAAGCAGCGCCGCCGGTTCGATGGCCATCCGGAAACGGTAGCTATGAATATGCGCCTGCGTGTTATGCACGAAGTCCTTCAGACCCCACCCTTGGCCCGGTTTACGCTCCACCATGGCTTCGCCGGCCAGCCGGTTCAGCACCTTGAGCAACTGCCCCCGGGGCACCTCATAGCGTCGCAACAACTGCGCTTCGAAAAAGTGCGCCGGTATTTCTCCGCTCAGAATGTCGTCGACCACACGCAGGTAAAAGTCCTCGAACGGATCGCTGGCGCAAGGGACTGCGGCTTCCTGAATCTGCCCGGCACCTTGTTTGAGGAAGTAGCCACGGTTGGGCTCCTGAATGGCAAGGTCCCACTCGGCGAGCAAGGCAAAAACCCGCCGGATCGGCGAGCGCGACACCCCGAGCGCTTGCGCAAATGTCTGCTCGCGCAAGGGCTCACCGGCTTTCATCGAACGGGCGCGAACCATGTCGATGACGCGTGGGGCCAACTGCAGGGCGAGGTCTTTCTTGATCACAGGTTTTATTCCGAATGGTTAGCTTCAGTCCGTTCCCGTCGGGGCAGATGCCCCCACCGCACTGGAGTGGGAAAATACCATACGAAGAGCATGAGTATTTGTACTGACCACTTTCAATAGCGTGGCGCTGGAGCCGCGAATGAGGCTCCAGGCTGATGATTTGTTTATTCCCAGGATGGATATTTACCATGCTCAAATTCAATGCTCACCTCGGTTTCCAATTCAACGAATTGCCTTTTCTGCAACGCATCGAAGCCGCCGCCGCTGCCGGTTTCAGGGCGGTGGAGTTCCCATCGCCCTATGAATTTGACGCCAGCCTGCTCGCCGATCACCTGGCTCAATACAACCTGCCGTTGATTCAGTTCGCAGCGCCGGCGGGCGTTACCAAAGGCATCGCTGCCTTGCAGGGCAAGGAGCAGGAATTTCGCGATGGGCTGCGCGAGGCGGCCCGCTATGCGAAGGCGCTGAACTGCTCGGATGTGCACATAATGTCTGGCGTGACCACGCCCCAGGATGAGAGCGCGCCTGCCTACGCCAGTAACCTGGAATACGCGGTCAAGTACCTCGAAGATCAGGGTTTGCGCGCGCTTATTGAAGTGATCTGCCCGCAGGCGATGCCCGGCTATTACATGTCTGACTTCAGCAAGGCGCAACAGGTGCTGGAAACCTTTACCAGTGTCGGGCTGATTCTGGATCTTTACCATGCCCAGCTTTTGACCGGCGACGCAGCCGAGGTGCTGGCGCGGTTTTACGACAGGACCGTCCATGTACAAATCGCCGACAACCCGGGGCGTCATGAGCCGGGCACCGGGACCATGGACTTTGCCGCCTTGTTCGCGGCGCTGGAGCAGCGTGGCTACCGAGGATGGATCGGCTGTGAGTACCGCCCATCCGGCACCACGGTTGAAAGCCTTGAGTGGCTTGAGCCGCTGCGGGCCCAGGCGTTGAAACCCTAGGGGTTATTGTGCGGCAGGCAGCAGGAAGCGGGCGATCACCGGCAGGTGGTTGGAAATACGCAACGTATCTTCCTGCCGCACCTTCGCTTCCACGCGTTTGATCCGCGAGCTGTAGAACAGGTAATCCAGGGTGCGATCCGGGCCATCAAGGCTTGGGTCGTTGGGGAAGTGCGTCAGCCATTTCTCACGGTCGATACCACTGGATTGGCTGTTGCTGGGGATCATCGGGTATTTGTCCCACAGCAGATGCAACTCACTGTCCGGCGAATACTGGCCACGCTTGCCCGCGTCCAGGCGCAGGAACTGGCCCAGTGGCAGCAGGTTGAAATCCCCGCCAATCAACCAGGGTGTGCCGCGACCTTCGAGTTTATCCAGCAGTTTTACCGTGCTTGCCACTTGCTCCTGCACCGCGCTGCGCCCAGGCGCACCGCCGTCCAGGCGGGTGTTGAGCACCGCCAGTTGGCCGCCATCGCTCAAGGGCAGATATGTCAGCAGCAGGGCCGGCTTGGGTTGGAACTGGCGGCTGATGACGTTGGCATCGGCGGTCGGCAGTTGCAGGCGCTCGGCGTGCTCGATCTGGTAGCGGCTGAGTGTCGCCAGCTTGCGCCCGACGCTGCCGAAGATATGCAGGCTGGGCACAAAGTCGGCCTTCCAGTCGAAGGCCTGGGCGCTGCAGGGGTAGAGGTCGACCAGACGCTCCTGCAACAGCGCAAGCTGGTCCTGATAGTGGGACGGTTTGGCGCCTTCGTCGAGCTCCTGCAACAGCAGGATGTCGGGTTGTTCGTCGCGGATCACTCGGGCCACTTCGTCGAGGCTGAAGGCCATGTCTTCGACGGTCGGGCGATCGTCCGGGCCGCTGCCGTCCGGGGTGTCGTACCAGAACACGTAGTTCTTGCCGGCCAGGTATTGCACATTCCAGGTCATGACCTTGAGCGCCTGGCCCGGCAGCAGCGTCGGCGCACGGGGTGCCACGCAGCTGACGGGCAGGGTTTCTTTGTCGGCAGGGCGCCAGGTCAGGCTGTAGATCAGCGCGGCCAGCAGGCCGGCGATGATCAACAGGCTCAACAGGGTGATGCGCAATAAACGGGTCATCGGCTCGGCTTATATGCGTGTCAGAAGAGGCACGGAGCATATCACCGCGCGTCGGCGTCGCCACCGATCAACATGAATAAACGGAACAGCACCACGCTGGTAAACAACTGCAGGAAGCTGTGCGCACTGTCCATCAACAGCCCCAGCAGCGGCGCGGGCTCGGGATACGCCGCCACGCTGGCACCCTTGAGCAGCCACAACGGCGTCATCACGCACAGCAGGCACACCAGGATTCGCCAGAAATGCCCGCGGGTCAGGCGAAAGCTTTCCTTCATCGCCTCCAGGGCCGGCATGCCGCGCAGCACCAGCAGGTATTCGGCAAACGCCAACACCACCATCAGCCACAAGCCCGGCAGGAAATACAGCGACAGGCCGAGCAATATCAACAACGTGCTCATGGCCGTCAGCAAGGCGAAGCGCGGCCACAGGCTCAGCGCCATGGCCCATACATCCTTGGTGCGTGGCGACTCGCCACGGGTGCGGGCGTCGAGAAACAGGATCAAGGCGCCGGTGTACAGCGGGTACACCAATAAACCCACGACCACGCTGTAGCCGGGAAACGCATCCGGGCCCAGCGTGTGGTCCAGTATTTGTTGCAGCAGGGCTTCGAGGATCACCAACGGCAGGCACAACTGCACGATGGCGCCCAGGTTGCGCTGGGTAAAACGCAAGGAGTCGCGCAAAACGTCTAACGGATTCATCAGGGTCATCACAGGCCTGGAAGCAGAGGGCCACACTTTAACCGATCAGGGTCCAAAGGGGCGCAAACGTAAACCTTGAGTAAAGACCATTGAAACAACTCGTAACATCCCCATAACTGGAAGGCACCCGGCCTGATCACAGGCGGGACCGGAATTTTTTATCGGCAATCTAACGAGGTCGCCATGAACAGCGAAGAGCAAACCCTGATCGATGGACTGTTTTCACGGTTGCAGCAAGCCGAAACGGACTCAGCCCCCCGCGACGCCCAGGCCGAAGCGCGGATCAAGGAGCACATGACTCGCCAACCCGCCGCCGGCTACTACATGACCCAGTCATTGCTGGTGCAGGAGCATGCGCTCCAGGCTCTGGATGCACAAAACAAGCAACAGGCGCAACAGATCCAGCAATTGCAGGATGAACTGCAGCGGGCCAAGTCTGCGCAAGCGGCGCCGGCCAGTGGTGGTGGGTTTCTGTCGAGCATCTTTGGCGGTAGCTCCCGCGAGCCACAGCCTGCGCCGAACAACTCCGGTGGGGGCTGGCGTGAGCCGGCACGGCCGTCTTTCAACCAGCCAGCACCGCAGCAAAACTATCAGCCGCCGCAAGCACCGGCTGGCGCACCCGTGGGCAGCGGTTTCCTCGGCGGCGCCATGAAGACCGCTGCCGGTGTGGCCGGTGGTGTGTTGCTCGCCGAAGGCATCAGCAGCCTGTTCCACCATAATCAGCAGCCACAGGTGGTGGAAGAAATCATCGAACAACCGGCACCGGCCAGTGACCAGGGTGACTGGGGCAACGATGACCAGAAGTTTGCCGGCAATGACAGTTGGGGCGGCAACAATGCCGACGGCTTCGCTGACAGCGATTATTCCGACGATTCCTCTTCCTTTGGCGACGACGATTCTTTCGTCTGACACCTCTTGGCCCGGGGCGCCACGGCGCTCCGGTCTGATTTTTTCCCGGAAACGCTCCCTTGGCTGGCATACTGGCGCCCTTTCCGGGCGCTGGCGCCTGGCTGTCCATGAGGAAGTGCGGTGAAGAAAATTGCAGTGTTCGCCGATGTACAAAACCTCTACTACACCGTGCGCCAAGCCTATGGCTGCCACTTCAACTACGCCGCCCTGTGGGCTGACATCAGCGCTCGCGGGCAGATTGTCGAGGCGTACGCGTATGCCATCGACCGTGGCGACAGCAAGCAGCAGCAATTTCAGCAGATCCTGCGCAACCTGGGCTTTACGGTAAAACTCAAGCCGTATATCCAGCGCAGCGATGGCTCGGCCAAGGGCGACTGGGACGTGGGTATCACCCTCGACATCATGGACGCCGCCGACCATGTCGACGAAATCGTACTGGCCTCCGGTGACGGCGATTTCGACATGCTGCTCGAACGCATCATCCAAAAGCATGGCGTGCGGGCCGTGGCCTACGGCGTGCCGGGGCTGACGGCCAACTCATTGATACGCGCCGCCAGCCACTACGTGCCGATCGAAGGCGCGTTGTTGCTCAAATAGAAATAGATTGTTGAATGGAGTTGGAGCAGGTTTGGAACGTATAGCGGTCATCGACTTTGAAACCACCGGCATCACCCCCAGCAGCCAATGCCGGGCCACGGAGATTGGCGTGGTCATCCTCGAGCGCGGTCAAATCGTGGACCGCTACCAGAGCCTGATGAACGCCGGTGTGCGCATACCGGCCTTTATCGAACAGCTCACTGGCATCAGCAACGCCATGCTGCGCAGTGCGCCACCGGCTGAACGGGTGATGAACGAAGTCAATGAGTTCGTCGGCACCACGCCCTTGATGGCGCACAACGCCGCCTTCGACCAGAAGTTCTGGGACTATGAGCTCGGCCTGATCCGCCGCACCCGTCTGCAGAAATTCGCCTGCTCCCTGCTGCTGGCCCGCCGCCTGATGCCGGCTGCGCCCAACCACAAACTCGGCACCCTCAACGCCTACGCCAAACTGCCCCACACCGGCCAGGCTCACCGGGCGCTGGCGGATGCGGAAATGGCCGCCAACCTCACGGCCCACCTGGCCCAGCAACTGCGCCAGACCCACGGCCTGCGCGAACTGTCCCATGACCTGTTATGCACCTTGCAGAAAGTGCCTGCCGCCAAAATCAATGAGCACCTGAAAAAGCATCGCGGGTTCTGATCCGGCCACCCCCTCCAGAACACTGGAGTTCCAATGTGGGAGCTGGCTTGCCTGCGATAGCGGTGTATCAGCCAGCCATTTATTGCCTGACCCTCCGCTATCGCGGCATGGGTATCTACACAACTCTGACGTAGCAACCATCAGTAACCACGATGCGAAGCGAGCCGCTCTTGATCTTGATCTGCTCTTGATCTGCTTTTGATCTTAGGCGCCCCGTTAAACCACGCTGGCAGGAATTCGACAGGGATTTGGGGGGTAAACCGGCAGGGATGCCGGTTTAGCCGCCCCGCGCCATGGATGGCGCGTGGCGGCGGCCCCCTAAATCCATGGCGGATTACGGGCACACCGAGCCTAAGCGAGGTGCCGAGTGGTGGGGCAAGAGCCTTTTGGTTACTTTTGGGCTCTTTTCAAAAGTGACCCGCTGTAAAAGCGGAACCAACAGTGGCCGTTACCCAAAAAACGGATATGTACTCAGTCTGATCCAGCGTCCTGGTCGGCCCTGAGGCCGCCATCGGGAGCAAGCCCCCTCCCACATTTGGATCGCGGTGCGTCAGTTAGAAGCTATAAGCTGACAGGCAGCAAGCTCCCTTGCAGAGGAGCAGCAGCGTACCAAAGTTGTGTAGATACCCATGGCTATCGCGGGCAAGCCCGCTCCCACAGGGGTTATGCGTCGTTTATCGAGACTGTGCGCACACCAACGCCTGGTCCACCACTCCCTTCGCCATCTCCACCAAATGCATCACCGCCCGCTGCGGCGCCGTCATTACCTCACCCGACCCATGGGCCGTCTCCACCGCGCAATGCAACAAATCCGCCGCATGGGCCAGGGCGTCTTCGAAGCTCAGGTTGTCATTCAGGATAAAGATCGGCGCATCCGGGGCGGATGCCTTGAGGTAGTAGTCGATGGCGCGACGGTGGAGCAGGGCGTCTTCGCTGAGGAAGTCGGTTTTGGATTTGGGTGGATCGGGGGTGACTTTTTTGGCCATGGTGAAACTCCTTGCTGGAAGAAGTCGACACCGTTCGCTTGCACGCGAATTAGGGTGGCAACTGTGCGTAGGTGTGCAAGACCGGGGCAAGGATCCAAACCCAGCAGGCCCGAAGGCCTCCCACGCACAGCCGCCATAACAGGCATATCGGCTGAAGGTTTATTTATGATCTTGCTTGCCATCGGACTTGCACGTCCGGTCACCGAACATTCGATGACAGGGCGAGACTAGCTACCGAATCCGACGGAAACAAGGCCGTGGGATTCTCTCGGAAACGTCCCGCAAATGAAAGGGATCGATCTTGCTGGCCACTGAAACACCGCGCGGTTGATGGCGTTTTTATGTGTCGTCGGAACAGTCAGTAGGTTAAGTCCTGCGTTGCTGTCGGAGCGTTCCGGTTTTCCTTTTGCTCAAGAGGATTTCTCAACAGACCTTTAATCTCCGGCTCTCGTGACCATAAGGAAAATGAGTTTGATGCGAGTCGAAATCAGCGAAAAAGTCATCCAGCTATTCGTCGATATCATCGGTTTTATCGACCGAAGCGAAGTGACGGAGCAAACCGATTTCATCCATGACTACGACATCATTGATGACGACCTGACCTGCTTTGTCATGCAGATCAAGTGGCAGTTCAAGCTGCAAGCGACTCAGGAGGATTGGAATCACATCACGACCATCAAGCAGATCGTTGATTTGATCGTCCAGCGCAGATCAAGCCCACTGTATTTTCCCATTGCTTTTCGGTGAGGCCTCTGACGCCATCGCAGGCAAGCCAGCTCCCACAGTTGACCGCGTCGCTCGGGCAGTACGCGATCCCTGTGGGAGCCGGGCTTGCCCGCGATGGCGATCGCTCAGCCACCATTTTTCCCATTGGCTTCCAACTGCCCCAACGGCACCCGTCGCTCTATGGCGCTGGACAAAATAATCGAGGTCTTGCTGAACCCGAACTTCGCCACCCGATTAATCAGGTCTTCCAGCTGCGGCATGGTGCCTACCGCCGCTTGCATGATCACGCACGGGTCGCCCGTGACCCGGTGGCATTCGGTCAGTTCGGGAATTTGCGCCAGGGCGTCGTATACCTTCTGGCTGCCGTGATTGGTCAGCCGCAGTTCGATCACGCATTGAATCGGCAAACCCACTTTGGATAAGTCGACTTTGGCCTGGTACCCGGTGATCACTCCGCTGGCCTCAAGCTTGGCCACGCGTTCGGCCACGGCGGGGGCGGAGAGGTTTACGGTGCGCGCCAGTTGCGCGTAGGAAGCACGGCCATCTTCAAGCAGGGCGCTGAGGAGCATGCGGTCGTATTTGTCCATGGTAAGGCTCCGGTTGCGCGTGGCTTTCGAAAGCACGGGTTATAGACCTCATAACCGTGGTTTGAAAAGTGTATGGGCAGTTTAAACAGGTTTTGTAACTTAAGTTTATCCACCTTCGTTTCTAGAATAAGTCTCCCTTTTCCTGCCATTAGAGCCGCCCAATGCCTGGCCCACGTCGCTTTCCCTTACCGTTGATCGCCGCCTTTTTCGCGTTGTATGTGATCTGGGGTTCCACTTACCTGGTGATCCGCATCGGTGTGGAGTACTGGCCGCCGCTGTTGCTGGCGGGGATTCGGTTTTGCACGGCGGGTGTGTTGATGTATGGCTTCCTCAGGTGGCGCGGGGTGCCGGCGCCAACCTGGCCGCAGTGGAAGGCCGCCGGGATGATCGGCATTTTGTTGCTCACCGTGGGCAATGGTGGTGTCAGCGTGGCCGAACACATGGGTGTGTCGTCCGGTGTGGCGGCATTGGCCGTGGCGACCGTGCCGTTGTTTACCCTGCTGTGTGGGTTTTTCTGGGGCGCGCGTAATACGCGGCTGGAATGGGCCGGGGTGATTCTGGGGATCATTGGCATCGCCATGCTCAATATGGGCAGTACCTTGCAATCAAGCCCATCGGGTGCAGTTTTGCTGTTGGTTGCGGCGGCCTCCTGGGCTTTCGGCTCGGTGTGGAGCCGCCACCTGCCACTGCCCCAGGGCGCCATGGCCAGTGCCGCAGAAATGCTCGTGGCCGGCGTGGCGCTGCTGATTGTCAGCGCGCTGTCGGGCGAGCACCTGCAGGCCATGCCGCCACTGGAAGGCTGGCTGGCTCTGGCCTACCTGACGGTATTCGGCTCGATCATCGCCTTCAACGCCTATATGTACCTGCTCAAGCATGTGCGTCCGGCAGCGGCGACCAGCTATGCCTACGTGAACCCGGCTGTGGCGGTGTTGCTGGGGATTGTATTCGTCGGTGAGACCATCGGCCTGGAAGAAGCCTTGGCGATGTTGGTGATCATCAGCGCCGTGTTGCTGATCAGCCTGCCCCAGTGGCGCAAGCCCAAGCCGGAAATAAGGTAAACTGCCGCGCATTACGCCCTTGCGCTGAATTTTTCCTACGGTAACTACATGACTTTCGCCACCCTTGGCCTGATCGAACCCTTGCTGCGCGCCCTTGAGACGCTTGGCTACCAGACCCCGACGCCGGTGCAGGCGCAAGCCATTCCGGCGGTGCTGGCCGGTCGCGACCTGATGGCCGCGGCCCAGACCGGCACCGGCAAGACCGCAGGTTTCGCCTTGCCGCTGCTGCAACTGCTGACCATGGAAGGGCCGAAAGTCGCCGCCAACTCGGCGCGTGCGCTGATCCTGTGCCCGACTCGCGAACTGGCCGAGCAGGTTCACGCCAGCGTCGCTGAATATGCCCAGCACCTGCCGCTGACCACCTACGCGGTGTACGGCGGGGTAAGCATTAACCCGCAGATGATGAAGCTGCGCAAAGGCGTCGACATTCTGGTCGCCACCCCTGGCCGCCTGATCGACCTGTTCCGCCAGAACGCGCTGAAGCTCAACCAGCTGCAAACCCTGGTGCTGGATGAAGCCGACCGTATGCTCGACCTGGGCTTCTCCGAAGAGCTTGCCAACATTTATCGCATGTTGCCGAAAAAGCGCCAGACCCTGTTGTTCTCTGCGACCTTCTCCGATGACATCCGCCTGTTGGCTGGGCAGATGCTCAACGACCCGCTGAGCATCGAAGTCAGCCCGCGCAACGTCGCTGCCAACACCGTCAAGCAGTGGGTGGTGCCGGTGGACAAGAAGCGCAAGCCGGAACTGTTTGTGCACCTGATGCGCAAGGGCCGTTGGAAGCAGGTATTGGTATTCGCCAAGACCCGCAACGGCGTGGACGCCCTGGTGGACAAGTTGCAGGGCCTGGGCATCAACGCCGACGGCATCCATGGCGACAAGCCCCAGGCTACCCGCCAACGCGCACTGGACCGCTTCAAGACCAGCGAGGTGCAAATCCTGGTGGCCACTGATGTGGCGGCCCGTGGCCTGGATATCGAAGACCTGCCGCTGGTGGTCAACTTTGACCTGCCGATCGTGGCCGAGGACTACATCCACCGTATCGGCCGTACCGGGCGTGCGGGCAACACTGGGGAGGCGATTTCCCTGGTGTGCGCTGATGAGGTGAACATGCTCTCGGCGATCGAGATGCTGACCCGCCAGACCCTTACCCGCAAAATGGAAGCGGATTTCGAGCCGGAGCATCGTGTACCGGATACCGATGCCAGCGGGCAGGTGGTGAAGAAGCCGAAAAAACTGAAGAAACCTAAAACGTCCGGTGGTGGCGGTAAGCGCAACCTGGGCAAGTGGGTGGACAGTGGTGACGTGGCGCCGGCTGAGCCGTCGATTAAGCCAGTGCGCAAGGTGCCGGTTTTCAATACCGGGCCGCGTAAGAAGAAGTGATTTTGCGCTGTGGCTGATGGCCTCATCGCAGGCAAGCCAGCTCCCACCTTTAAATTGTGAATACAGTCAAAGGTGGGAGCTGGCTTGCCTGCGATGAGGCCTTGAATCCAGCGCGGCTCTCAGCGTTTAAGCCACTCCAACATCCCCAGCCCAGCCGCTCTGCCACTGGCAAAACACCCCGTCAGCAAATACCCACCAGTGGGCGCCTCCCAGTCCAGCATTTCCCCCGCACAAAACACCCCAGGCAATGGCTTGAGCATCAACCGCTCATCCAGCGCTTCAAACGGTACACCCCCCGCCGTGCTGATCGCCTCATCCATCGGCCGCGTTTTCACCAATGTCAGCGGCAACGCCTTGATATCCACTGCCAACTGCGCCGGATCAGTGAAGTGTTCAGCGGGCGTCAGCTCGCGCAGCAGGGCCGCTTTCACGCCATCCAACCCCAACTGGCTGTGCAAATGCTTGCTCATCGACCGCGAACCCCGGGGCTTGGCCAATGCGGCCTGCACCTTGTCCAACGGCTTGCTCGGCAGCAAATCGATATGCACCGTGGCCGCACCGCTGCGGTTGATCGCTTCGCGAATCGGCGCCGACAAGGCGTAAATCAAACTGCCTTCAATGCCGGTGGCGGTGATCACGCATTCGCCCAGCCGAGGTTTGTCGTCTCCCAGGCCAATGGCGACGTTTTTCAACGGTGCGCCAGCGAATTTGCTGACCATCAACTCGCTCCACGCCGACACTTCAAACCCGCAGTTGCTCGGTTGCAAGCGCGCATAGGGCAGGCCTTTGCCTTCAAACAGGTTCAGCCACGCACCGTCAGAGCCCAGGCGCGACCAACTGCCGCCGCCCAGGGCCAGCAACACCGCGTCGCTGTGGACAACTTTGTCGCCGTCCGGGCTGTGGATAAGTAAATCGCCCTCGGCATTCCAACCGGTCCAACGATGTCGGGTGTGGATAACCACACCTTGATCCCGCAGGCGCTTGAGCCAGGCGCGTAACAGCGGCGCGGCTTTCATGTCGGTAGGAAATACGCGGCCGGAGGTGCCGACAAAGGTCTGGATACCCAGGCCATGGATCCATTCGCACAACGCCTCGGCGCCAAAGCTGCGCAGCAGCGGCGCCATGTGCGGGGCGCGTTCGGCGTAGCGCGACAGAAACGCGGGGTAGGCTTCGGAGTGGGTGATGTTCATGCCGCCCACACCGGCCAGCAGGAACTTGCGCCCCACTGAAGGCATGCCGTCGTACAGGTCCACCTGCACGCCCGCTTGGCTCAAGACTTCGGCAGCCATCAGCCCGGCAGGGCCACCGCCGATAATGGAGACGTGGTGGGCAGAAGTCTGAGGCATGGGCAGGGCTACGGTGATGTGAATAGGCCGAGCATTCTACCCGACCACGACGCCGCTGCCTGATCAAAAAACGTACACTTTCCTACAGGCCATGCGGCCACTCGCTTGCAGCCGCTTACGCTCAAGTTATCCACAGGCCGTTCCACAGGCATTGTGAGTAACACCCAGAATTCAATGACAGCCTGATGACGTCCACACCCGCTGCGCGCTGTGATGCAGGATGCCGTGACGACGGGCGAGGGCGGGGCGGTCTTTGCTGTAACCGCCGCCTATCACGCCCATCACCGGTATGTCGCGGCCCAGGCAGTGGCGCATCACGCTTTCATCGCGGGCGGCGACGCCTGCGTCTGTCAGCTTGAGGTAACCGAGGGCGTCGTCCTTGTGTACATCCACGCCAGCGTCGTACAACACCAGGTCGGGCTGGTAGAGCGGCAGCAAGTAGTTGAGCGCGTCATCCACTACCTTGAGGTAGTCGGCATCGCCCATGCCCATGGGCAGCGGGATGTCCCAGTCGCTTTGGGCCTTGCGTGCCGGGAAGTTCTTTTCGCAGTGCAGCGACACGGTGATGGCCTCCGGTGTGTCGTGGAGGATGCGGGCAGTGCCATCGCCCTGGTGTACGTCGCAATCGAAGATCAACACGCGATTGACCCGGCCGCTGGCCAGCAGGTAGCGGCTGATCACTGCCAGGTCGTTGAAAATGCAGAAGCCCGCCGGATAATCGTAATGGGCATGGTGGGTACCACCGGCCAAATGGCAGGCAAGGCCATGTTCGAGGGCCTGTTCAGCCGCCAGTATCGAGCCACCCACCGCGCGCACGGTACGTCGAGCCAGGGCTTCGCTCCAGGGCAGGCCGAGGCGGCGCTGGTCTTCGCGAGACAGTTCGCCGCCCATGTAGCGTTCGATATACCCAGGTTCATGGGCCAGGGCCAGGATGTCTGCCGGGCACAGTTGCGGGCGCAGCAATTGGCTGTCCTGGGTCAAGCCACTGTCCACCAGGTGGTCACGCAACAGGCGAAACTTGTCCATGGGGAAGCGGTGGTCCGCCGGGAACTCAGGGCTGTAGTCTTCGTGGTAGATCAATGGCAAGGGCATGGGATTTTCTGACGGGAACCTGCGAAGGATCTTAACAGCGCTGTACACTCACGCACATGGCAAGGCAGGGGGACCCATGGAGCCGATACTGGAATTGGAAAGTGCACGCTTGGTGCTGCGCCAATGGCGCGACAGCGACCTGCCGGAATTTGCGCGCATGTGCGCTGACCCGCAGGTGATGCGCTACTTTCCGGCTAAATTGAGCCACTTGGAAAGCGCCGCGCTGATCGGTCGGATTCGCGGGCATTTTGCTGAATATGGCTTTGGTTTCTGGGCGCTGCAGCGCAAGGACACCGGCGAATTTATCGGCGTGACGGGGCTTGCGAATGTCAGCTTCGAAGCGGGCTTCACCCCGGCGGTGGAGATTGGTTGGCGCCTGGCCCGTGAGCATTGGGGCCTGGGCTATGCCAGTGAGGCGGCCTGGACCGCACTGCGCTGCGGCTTTGATCGCTTGCAGCTGGACGAAGTCGTCGCCTTTACCACCGAAGCCAATCTGCCGTCACAAAAAGTCATGCAGGCCATCGGTATGCATTACGATCCGCAGGCAGATTTCGAACACCCCAAAGTCGCAGCCGGTGACCCGCTGCGCCCGCATGTTTTGTACCGCATCACCCGCGCCCAATGGTTGGACACGCTGCACGGATAAGCAGCCCGGAATGCCCTATTGATTGTAGGAGTTGCTCTATGAGCCAAGTATTGGAAGATCTGGTGGACTTGCTGACCCTGGAGCCGATCGAGGAGAACCTCTTTCGCGGCCGTAGCCAGGACCTGGGCTTTCGCCAGTTGTTCGGCGGCCAGGTGCTGGGGCAGTCGTTGTCGGCGGCCAGCCAGACCGTAGAAGAAGCGCGGCATGTGCATTCCCTGCACGGTTATTTCCTGCGCCCTGGCGATGCCGCGTTGCCGGTGGTGTATTCGGTGGACCGCGTGCGCGATGGCGGCAGCTTCAGCACGCGCCGTGTCACCGCGATTCAAAAGGGCCATCCGATCTTTACCTGTACCACCTCGTTCCAGTACGACGAAGCTGGCTTCGAGCACCAGACCACCATGCCGGTGGTGGTGGGCCCGGAGAATCTGCCGTCGGAGCTGGAGCTGACCCAACAGCGTGCGCATCTGATCCCCGAGCACATGCGCGACAAGCTGCTGTGCCCCAAGCCCATCGAAGTGCGCCCGGTCACCGAAAAAGACCCGTTCAACCCGCAGCCGTCCGACCCGGTCAAGTACGTGTGGTTTCGTGCCGACGGCGCCCTGGCGGACTCGCCGGCGCTGCATAAGTACTTGCTGGCCTACGCCTCGGACTTCGGCCTGTTGACCACCTCGTTGCTGCCCCACGGCAAGACCGTGTGGCAGAAAGACATGCAGGTGGCCAGCCTCGATCACGCGCTGTGGTTCCACGCCGACCTGCGTGCCGATGACTGGTTGCTGTACGCCATGGATAGCCCATGGGCCGGCAACTCCCGGGGTTTCTCCCGCGGCAGCGTGTACAACCGCGCCGGGCAACTGGTGGCATCGGTGACCCAGGAAGGCTTGATCCGCCATCGCAAGGACTGGGCATGAGCCTGTCAGACGTTAAACATTGGGTGTTCGACATGGACGGCACGCTGACGGTGGCAGTGCATGACTTTGCCGCCATTCGCGTGGCGTTGGAGATTGCGCCTGAGGACGACATCCTCACGCACCTGGCTGCATTGCCGGCGGATGTCGCGGCAGCCAAACATGCCTGGCTGCTGGAGCATGAGCGCGAGTTGGCGCTGGGTTCGGTCGCGGCCGAAGGTGCCGTTGAGTTGGTAAGGGAATTGGCCGGGCGTGGTTATCGCCTGGGGATCCTGACCCGCAATGCGCGGGAGCTGGCCCATATCACCCTGCAAGCGATTGGCCTGGCGGACTGCTTTGCCATTGAGGATGTGCTGGGGCGTGATGACGCGCCGCACAAGCCTGATCCGGGTGGCCTGTTGAAACTGGCGGCGGCCTGGGGGGTAGCGCCGAGCGAGATGGTGATGGTGGGGGATTATCGCTTTGACCTGGACTGTGGCCGGGCGGCGGGGGCCAGGACGGTGTTGGTGAACTTGCCGGATAACCCGTGGCCGGAGTTGGCGGATTGGTATGCAGAGGATTGTGCGGCGCTGCGCCGAATGATCTAACCCAGGCAAGCCAGCTCCCACATTTTCATTGGGTTTCGTCAGTGACTACTGCGTGAACAGCACCTTTTCTCCCTCTGGCGAGGTAAACATCTTATCCCCGTCATGCCCCACCCCCGGCACTTCCACCAGCTTGTGACTCAACTGCGGATGGCGCAGCTTGAGGTAATCAAAGTAGTTGTGCCCACGAATCAGCCTATACGCACCCTGGGCTTCGGCTTCGCAGCCTTTATCCAATGCCGGGTGGTTGGGGTCGGTGTCCCGCTGGCCCAACAGGTAGGTGATGTCGCGTGAGACGTAGGCTTTTTCCAGTTGCTGGGCGCCTCGGTCACCCACGTAATCGGGCAGCTTTTGCATGCCGTATTTCCAGTCGTTGAAGCTTGGGCAACTGGTCGTATCGAACGGCACCGGCCGCTGCGGGCTGAAGTAGGCGTAGGACGATGGGTTGGCAACCACGTACCGCAGGCTGATGCCTTCTGTTTGCAGCAACGGGTGGTCATGGCCGGTGAGGGCGAAGCGTTGGACGACCTGGCCGCCACCGGAATGCCCGGCGATCACGATTTCCTTTAGTGCCGGGAACAGCTTGCGGTTGCCCAGGTGCTTGATGATCTGGTCCAGAGCGCCATAAGAACTGACCTGCTCAGGCGCGGTGGAAGCTTCGCCAGCCATCCAGTCGTTGCCCTTCCAACGCAATACCTGATTGCCCAGATGGTTACGCTTCACGTCCGATTGATTCAGAAACTGCGGCGCGATCACCAGCGTAGTGCCGCCGACCCCGGCATGGGTGGCGGCGTGTATACCGCTTTGCAAGTAGGTCTGCGCATTGCGCAGGCGGCCGTGCACGATGATCAGCGCGCGTGTGACTTTGGGCAGCGGCTGGCGCCAGTCCTGGCTCACGCCGAGGCTGAGGTCGCCGGCCTCCAGATGAAAGCGATCGGGGCTGACCACCTTGACGCCGTGTTCGGCCGCCAGGGTGCAGCAGGACACGAACATACCCAGCATAAACCCCAATCGTTTGATCATTTAGAGACTCTTGGCCGCGAAGGTATCGCATTGAGTGATCTGGCCCTGGGCGAAGCCGGTCTTGAACCAGCGTACCCGTTGCGCCGAGGTACCGTGGGTAAACGAGTCCGGCACCACGCGTCCTTGCCCCTGTTGCTGCAAGCGGTCATCGCCAATGGCGTTGGCTGCATTCAGGGCTTCTTCGATATCGCCGGGCTCCAGCCAGTTCAGGCGTTTTTGCGCCCGGTTGGCCCACACCCCGGCAAAGCAGTCGGCTTGCAGTTCCTGGCGTACGAGCAGGCCGCCATCCCCTTCCATCTGCCGACCCTGTTGGCGCGCCGCCTGGATCTTGGACGAGATGCCGAGCAGGGTTTGCACGTGGTGCCCGACTTCGTGGGCAATCACGTAGGCCTGGGCGAAATCGCCGGCGGCCTGGAAGCGTTGCGACATTTCGCGGAAGAAATCCAGGTCCAGGTAGACCTGCTGGTCAGCCGGGCAATAGAACGGGCCGCTGGCCGAGGTGGCGCCACCGCAGGCGGAGTTCACCTGGCCACGGAACAGCACCAGTTTGGGGTTCTTGTAGGCCAGGCCGTTTTCCTGGAACACCTGGCCCCAGGTGTCTTCGGTATCACCCAACACCGCGCGCACAAAATCGGCGTGCTCATCATTGGCCGGTGGCGCCTGGCGCGATTGCGAACTCACCGACGGCGCCTGCTCCACCTGCCCCGTCAACTGGCCGAGGATCTGCATCGGGTCCTGGCCGGTCAGCCAGCCAATGCCGACGATCAGCACAATGGCCGTCAGGCTCAGGCCCTTGCCGCCGCCAAAGCGCATACCACCACCGCCGCCGCCACTGTCATCGCGGGCATCCACCACGTTGTCGCTGCGTCGGCCTTTTTTCCATAGCATGGGAGCATTCCTCTGTGTGCTAACCGTGATTGATTATGGTCGGTATTAACGGCAATAGCCTTCGCCGGTGGTCACGATCAGGCAGTCTTTTTTATCCGCCAGCCATTTCAGGCCGGTGGCGGCACCGTCTCCGGCGCGCAACAGCTGCGGGCCGTCGGGGCGGGTGAAGGCGATGCCATCTTCGTTCGCTTCACCTTTGAAGGTGCCGGCATCGTCGGCGTCGAGGCCGTATTGCATGGTCAGAAGGTAGTGGCCGCGGCCGATGCTGTCGTCCTTGGCGATGGTCAGGTGCAAGCCTTCGACGCCGATCCATTTGCCGACCCATTGATCGGTGGGGGGCGTCTGCGGCACCAGGGTCGCCTGTACAGACGGCGGCGCGGGCTTGGGGGCTTCCTTGGCTTTATCGCAGGCGGTAAGCAGGGCGAGGGCAGACAGAACAAACAGGATTTTTTTCATAGCGGCAAGGCCTTGATTAAAAAGTGTGCAACGCCTGGGCGAGCGTGCAGGGTTGGACTCGATTCCAGTGATTTAGTGCGCTGTTCGCCCGCTGTTTGGTTATGCTCTTGGAGCAGGCGCTGGCCCGGCTGCTAGATTACCGGGTTGAGTACCATCGCGTTCAGCCCGCCAGCAAGAGAATTCCATGACTGTCAGTACCCCCCTCTCAGGCGTCAACCATCCTTTCAAAGGCATCCTGCTGATTGTGGTGGCGACGTTCCTGTTCTCCAGCCACGACGCCTTGTCCAAATACCTGGCCGGGTTCTACCCCATTGTGATGGTGGTATGGGCGCGCTACCTGGTGCACACCCTGCTGATGGCCGGGATCTTCCTGCCGCAATCAGGCTTGCGCGTGCTGCGCAGCAAGCGCCCGGGTATGCAGGTGGTACGTGCCTTGTGCCTGTTGGGCACCAGCCTGTTTTTCACTGCGGCATTGCACTACATCCCATTGGCCGAAGCCACGGCGGTGAACTTCCTCGCGCCGATCCTGGTGACGGCGCTGTCGGTGCCGCTGTTGGGCGAACACGTGACACGCGGCCAGTGGCTGGCGGTGATCTGCGGCTTTATCGGGGTGTTGGTAATCATCCATCCCGGCGGCGAACTGTTCACGCCGGCAGTGCTGTTGCCGTTGTGTTCGGCGACGTTCTTCTGCTTTTACCAACTGTTGACGCGCATCCTCAGTAAGTTCGATACGCCGACCACCAGCAACTTCTTCGCCGGGCTGTGCAATACCCTGGTCATGAGCGCCATGGTGCCGTTCTTCTGGCAGGTGCCGAGCCTGTGGCATGGCGTGCTGATGCTGGCACTGGGCACCTGCGGGATGACCGCGCACCTGATGCTCACCCAGGCGTTCCGCTTTGCGGCGCCGGCCTTGCTGGCGCCGTTTGGCTATTGCCAGATTGTGTTTGCAGGGTTGTTGGGCTGGCTGGTGTTCAGCCATACCCCCGATACAACCACGGTGGTCGGTATCGGGGTGATCTGCATGAGCGGGTTGGCCGCTGCCTGGCAGCAGCGGCGCAGGTAGGTCAAAGGTCGACGGTAGGAATCTTGCGCGGTGCCATGAAGTACATCCAGGTCAGCGCAATGAAGTACATCGCCGGGATCAGGGTGAATAACACTGTGTAGTTGTTGTTGGTCACCGTGAGGATATGGCCGACGATCTGGGTCATGAACATGCCGCCGATGGCCGCGCACATGCCGCCGAAGCCGAACACCGTGCTCATCATGTGCTTGGGCGTGTAGTCCATCACCAGGCTCCAGATGTTGGCGGTCCAGGCCTGGTGGGCGCCGATGGCCAGGGAGATGGCGAACACCGCGACCCACAGCTGGCTGGAGCCGGCCGCCATGATCACACCGACGATGCAGCAGGCGAACAGCAGCATCGACAAGAGCCGCGCCTTGATCGAGTTCATCCCGCGGCCGATCAGGAATGACGACAGAATCCCGCCCCCCACGCTGCCGAAGTCGGCGGTCAGGTAAATGATGATCAGCGGAATGCCCATCTGCGTCACGTTGATGCCCAGGTTGTATTGCTGGTTCAAGAACGGCGGCAGCCAGTACAGGTAGAACCAGAACACCGGCGCAGTCAGCGCGTAGGCGATGGCGAAGGCCCAGGTGCCACGCATACGCAGGATGCGGCTGAACGGCACGCGGGGCTGTTCGGGCTCGACTTCCTGTTGCACGTAGTCCAGCTCCGATTGTTTAACGCTTGGGTGGTCTTCCGGGTTGTAGTACTTCAGCCCCCAGAACAGCAGCCAGATACCGCCCAGCGATGCCATGCACAGGAACGCCGCCTGCCAGCCCCACACGTGCAGGATCAAGGGCAGCAGCATCGGCGTCATCATCGCGCCGACGTTGGTGCCGGCGTTGAAGATGCCGGTGGCCACCGCACGTTCACCCGCCGGGAACCACAAACGTGTGGTCTTGACGCAGGCGGGGTAGTTGGCGGCTTCGGTCAGGCCGAGGATAAATCGGCAAACCATAAAGCCCACCGCCGAAGTGGCCAGACCGTGGGCGCCGGTGGCCAGGCTCCACAGCAGCACGGCGCAAAAGAACACGCGCTTGACGCCTACGCGGTCGATCAGGCGGCCTTGCAGCACAAAGCCGATGGCGTAGCCGACCTGGAACCAGAAGTTGATGTTGGCGTAGTCCATCGCCGTCCAGCTCATTTCTTTGGCCAGGATCGGTTGCATCACGCCCAGGGCGGCGCGGTCGATGTAGTTCAGGGTGGTGGCAAAAAACACCAGGGCCAGCATGCCCCAGCGCGTTTTACCCACGGCCAGGGCGCCGCGGATCTTGTCGCCGATGCCGGCGTGCGGGTTGCCCGGGCGCGTGGCCAGGGCTGGATTTTGCAGAGGCATGAGGTCGTACCCGTTTTTTTGAAATTCTTATGGTGTGTTCTGGGTCTTTGTTACGTGAACGAATTGCCAGGTCGATGGTGCGCAGTGGTTAAAAAGTCGTCAATTCGCTAAACGGGCATAGTGTTCGATAATCGCACCAAAAACTAACCGGTTCGTACATTTTAATTGCTGCCTGTAGGCTGGGGGCGAATAATTTGCCACAAACAACAATTGCCGGGAGTCTTCCATGCAACGTTCTATTGCCACTGTGTCCTTGAGCGGCACCCTGCCGGAAAAGCTTGAGGCTATTGCCGCCGCCGGGTTTGATGGGGTGGAAATCTTCGAGAACGATTTGTTGTATTACGACGGCAGCCCCCGGGAAGTCAGGCAGATGTGCGCCGACCTGGGCATTGCCATTACCTTGTTCCAACCGTTTCGCGATTTCGAAGGATGCCGCCGCGACCGCCTGGCGCGCAACCTGGAGCGCGCCGAGCGCAAGTTTGACTTGATGCAGGAGCTGGGCACCGACCTGGTATTGGTGTGCAGCAATGCCTCGGCCGACAGCGTGGGCGACGAACGTATTCTGCTCGATGACTTGAGCCTGCTGGCCGAACACGCGGGCAAGCGTGGCCTGCGCATCGGCTATGAAGCATTGGCCTGGGGCAAGCATGTGAACACGTGGCAGCAGGTGTGGAACCTGGTGCGCCAGGTCGATCACCCAAGCCTGGGCGTGTTGCTCGACAGCTTCCACACCTTGTCGCTCAAGGGCGACCCCAGCGCCATTGCGCAGATCCCCGGCGACAAGATCTTCTTCGTGCAAATGGCCGACGCGCCGATCCTGGCCATGGATGTGCTGGAGTGGAGCCGGCATTTCCGCTGCTTCCCGGGGCAGGGCGAGTTCGACCTGGCTGGCTTTCTCGCACCGATCATCCAGAGTGGCTACACCGGGCCGTTGTCCCTGGAAATTTTCAACGACGGTTTCCGCGCCGCGCCGACTCGGGCGAATGCGGCGGATGGCTTGCGGTCACTGTTATACCTGGAAGAAAAAACCCGCCAACGCCTGGCTGAACAAGCCCCCGCTGCGCCCGTGGACATCCTGTTTGAAACCCCGGCGGCCAGCGAATACGACGGTATCGAGTTTCTTGAATTTGCCGTGGATGAAAGCCTCGGCGCCAAACTGACCCACTGGCTGGAGCGCCTGGGTTTCGCCAAGGCCGGTCAGCATCGCTCGAAGAACGTGAGCCTGTTGCGCCAGGGTGACATCAACCTGATCCTCAACTGCGAACCCTATTCCTTCGCCCACAACTTTTTCGAGGCCCATGGCCCATCGCTGTGCGCCACCGCGATTCGGGTCAAGGACAGCGCCAAGGCCCTGGAGCGGGCGGTGGCCTACAAGGGCCAGCCTTATCGCGGCCTGGTCGGCCCCAACGAGCTGGAATTGGCCGCGGTGCGTGCGCCGGACGGCAGCCTGATCTACCTGGTGGACCCCAGCGAAGGCGGGCTGTACGACACCGATTTCAACCTGCAAGCGGCCACACCCGCCAGCGGTGGCTTGTTGCGCATCGACCATATGGCCATGGCGCTGCCGGCGGACAGCCTCGACAGTTGGGTGCTGTTCTACAAAAGCCTGCTGGATTTCGAAGCCGATGACGAGGTGGTGCTGCCCGACCCCTACGGCTTGGTGAAGAGCCGTGCGTTGCGCAGCCGTTGCAGTTCGATTCGCCTGCCGCTGAACATCTCCGAAAACCGCAATACGGCGATTTCCCACGCGCTTTCCAGCTATCGCGGTTCGGGCGTGCACCATATTGCCTTCGATTGCGCGGATATTTTCGCCGAGGTGCGCCGGGCCAAAGAGGCCGGCGTACCGTTGTTGGATATTCCACTCAACTATTACGACGACCTGGCGGCGCGCTTCGATTTCGACGATGAGTTCCTCAGTGAGCTGGCGTATTACAACGTGCTGTACGACCGCGACGCCCAGGGCGGTGAGTTGTTTCATGTGTACACCGAGGCGTTCGAAGGGCGGTTTTTCTTCGAGATTATCCAGCGCAAGAACGGCTATGCCGGCTACGGCGCGGCCAACGTAGCGGTGCGTCTGGCGGCGATGGCCAAGTCGCGCAGTGGGGCGGTACGCCAGGCCCGGCTATAACCGCAGGCAGGTGCTTCCTTCGGGGAGCGCCGCGGCCCATAATCAGCGCCTGCAAACAATGGCCGTGAGCGCACCATGACCTCGAGTCCCGATCTCCCCGCGGTAGCCGACGCACCGCGCAAGAGTCGCAAGAATAATCCGGAAAAGACCCGCGAGAATATTCTCCAGGAAGCCATTGTCGAGTTTGTTCAACAGGGCCTGGCCGGCGCTCGCGTGGACGCCATCGCCGAGCGCATCCACACCTCCAAGCGCATGATCTATTACTACTTCGGCAGTAAGGAGCAGTTATACGTCGAGGTATTGGAGAAGCTCTACGGCGATATCCGCAACACCGAAACCCGCATGAACCTCACGGCCCTGGAGCCGCGTGAGGCGATTCGCCGGCTGGTGGAATTCACTTTCGATCACCATGACCAGAACGTGGATTTCGTGCGTATCGTCAGCATCGAAAATATCCACAACGCCGAGTACGTCAAACGCACCGAGACCATCAAGGCGATGAACAGCAAGATCCTCGAAGGGCTGGGCGAGACCTTGCGCCGTGGCGCCGAACTGGGGTTGTTTCGCGAAGGGCTGGAGCCGTTGGACGTGCACTTGTTGATCAACTCGTTCAGTTTTTACCGGGTCTCCAACCGGCATACCTTCAGCGAGATATTCCAGATCGAACTGTCGGACGAGGCGATCAAGCACCGGCACCGGGAGATGATCTGCGAGTCGGTGCTGCGCTACCTGCAAGCCTGAGAACACCCAACTCTCAAGGTAGAAATGCAGTCAAAATGTGGGAGGGGGCTTGCTCCCACATTTGAACTCTGTTTCGGCAGTCAGCCATTCATGCTCTGGAAGTGCGCCAGCATCCTGTCTGCATCCGCCACTTCACCGCTGAACAACTCAAACGCCTTCACCGCCTGAAATACCGCCATGTTGCCGCCATCCAGGGTGCGGCAACCCAATGCGCGGGCGTCGCGCAGCAGTTCGGTTTCCAGCGGGAAATACACGATTTCCGCGACCCACAACCTTGCCCGCAACAACGCAGCGGGGACCGGTGTGCCGGGCAATTTGGTCATGCCCATCGGCGTGGTATTGACTAAACCATCGGCCTCGGCCATCGCATTTTCCAGATCAGTGCCGACTTGGGCACGACCAGGGCCGAAGCGCTGCGCGAGGTTATCCACAAGGTCGCGGGCGCGGGAGGCGTCCACGTCGAAAATGCTCAAGTACTCAACCCCCTCTGCCAGCAGTGCATGGGCTACCGCTGCGCCCGCGCCACCGGCGCCCATCTGCACCACGTGTCGGCGGGCAACGTCCTGCAAGTTGCGGCGAAACCCTTCGGCGAAGCCCAGGCAATCGGTGTTGTGGCCGATCCGTTTACCGTCCTTGAACACCACGGTGTTGACTGCACCAATGCCCCGGGCCTCGTCGGACAAGTCATCAAGCAGGGGCAGGATCGCCTGCTTGCACGGGTAGGTAATGTTCAACCCGTTGAAGTGCATCAGCTCGGCGGCCCGCAGTAATTCCGGCAGGGCGGTGAGGTCCAGGTGCAGCGGCTCAAGGTCGATCAGGCGATACAGGTAGTGCAGGCCCTGGGCGTCACCCTCGTGTTCATGCAGGGCAGGGGTGCGGGAAGCCTGGATACCGGCGCCGATCAGGCCGGCGAGAATGCGCGGTTTCATCAGGCGCGTCCCTTGAGTGTCTGGCTGAAGTGCTCCAGCGCCAGGTGGTAGCCGTGGCTGCCAAACCCGGCCAGCACGGCCTTGGCGATGGGCGATACAAATGAATGCTGACGAAACGCTTCGCGCGCGTGCACGTTGGATAAATGCACTTCGATCACCGGCACTTCACTGGCCACCAGCGCATCGCGGATCGCGACCGAGGTGTGGGTCCAGGCTGCCGGGTTGATCACGATACCCGCACAACGGTTACGGGCGCCGTGGATCCAGTCGAGCAGTTCGCCTTCGTGGTTGGTCTGGCGAAACTCGATTTTCAGCCCGAGTTCAGTGGCGCTGCGACCACACAGGGCGGCGATGTCAGCCAGGGTTTCATGGCCATAAGTGGCCGGCTCGCGGGTGCCGAGCAGGTTGAGGTTGGGGCCGTTGAGCACCAGCACGATGGGCGGCATAGCGGGATCTCCACAGTTCTTATTGGTTATGTGGGTAAAATGTACTGGTTGGTTAGTTTGGTCAATTGATCGCAGCGGATCTGTGCGGTTATCGAACTGTTATCAACAACCTCTTGCAGCCCGATCAGATTAGATATCAATTGAAAATCATTCTCGACAACGCTTAAGATGCCCGCCTGTTTCCTATACATTCCAGGGAGTCGGTTTGTCGGACGTGGATCTCAAGGGCCTGTTTCTCAAGCACGCCGATACCCTGCGCGGGTATCTGGCCCGCAAGGTACGGGACCCGCAATTGGCCGCAGACCTGGTGCAGGAGAGCTTCCTGCGGCTGGCGGAAAAACCGGCCGGTGAGCGCATCGACAACTCCCAGGGCTATCTCTATCGAACGGCAAGCAATCTGCTGATCGACCATATTCGTCAGGAAGCACGGCGCAAGACCGACACCGTGCCCCATGAGGCGCTGGCCGAGATCGAAGATGACGTGGCCGGGTTGGAGGCTCAGGCAATGGCGCAGCAACAGCGACAGGCATTGAAGCAGGCACTGGCGGAATTGCCGGAGCGCACCCAGCAGATTTTTCGCTTGAACCGTATCGAAGGCATGACCCACGCCCAGGTCGCCCGGCACCTGGCTATCTCCGACAGCTCGGTGCAAAAGCATTTGGCCAAGGCGTTGACCTATGTGATGCAGCGCTTGCAGGAAGGCGAGGTGGCACCATCCGACGAATGAATTACCGAAAAATGCCAGGCCAGACGTCAGAGCGTCTATATAACGAAAATTCGAGATTCACACGTGAATAGCCAGGGCCCGCAACAGCACAGCATTACCGAGGCGGCTGCCGAATGGGCAGTGCGCCTGCACGCCGGTGCCCTGAGCGAACAGGAACAGGCCGAGTTGCGCCAGTGGATCGCCCGCGACAGCCGTCACGAAGCGGCGCTGCGTTTTGCCGAGCAGACCTGGGCGGCATTGGGTGAAGTACATAAGGACGAGCCCGTACACCGACAACGGCCAGCCGCGTCGACCCCGCCCGTGCGCCGCACCAAACGCAGAAGGCCGTGGCAACGTGCAGCCGCTGTGGCGCTGGTCGTGGTGGTGGCCGGCGTCGGCTGGCTACGCGGGCCCGACGTGTTGCTGCACATGCAGGCCGACTACGTCACGCAAAAGGGAGAGATGCGCACGGTGCACCTGGCGGACGGCAGTAGGGTGGAGCTCGATTCCGCCAGCGCCATTCGCCTGGATTACGATGGCGTGCAGCGGAGTATCAGCCTGCTCCAGGGCTCGGCGGTTTTTGATGTGGCGCCGATGAAAGGCGAAGAAACCCGGCCGTTCGTAGTGCACAGCGCCGGGGGCCAGACCCGGGCGCTGGGCACGCGGTTTGTGGTCGAGCGTGAGGGCCCGAGCCAGGCCTGGGTCGGTGTGCTGCAGCACAGCGTCGAGGTGTCTATGCAGGTATCACCGACCACCGGCCCGGCCGAGCGCGTTGTGCAGCAAGGCCAGGCTGCGCGTTACAGCCCCGTTGAAGGTGTGGTCAGCCTTGATCAGTTTGATGTGGATCGCGCCACCAGTTGGCGGCGCGGTGTGTTGATCTTCGACCGCCAGCCGTTGGCCAAGGTTATCGAGCAACTCAACCGTTACCGCCCCGGGCGGGTGGTGTTGACCGACGCGGCCTTGGGCGAACGCGAAGTCAGCGGTGTCTTCCGCCTGGACATGCTCGACAGCGCACTCGCCACCCTGACCCAGGAACTTCAAGTGCAACGCTTGGACCTGGCCGGCCTCAGCCTGATCTATTGATCCTCTCCCGTCAGAAACCTTCTGCCCTTGCTCCTACAAAAAAATATTACTGACTTCCCGTGTCTCGCGCGTCTTGCTAGGTGAGAAGCATTCGCATAAACAAAAAACGCTTAGCGCAGGGATAACCACACATGTCAGCACTCACCAAGGGGCGTATCACCGGCAGCCGGTTGGCCCTGGCCATTCACTTGGGATTGTTTGCCGTCGCCGCGCCGGTGCATGCCGTGCAGCCTGCGGCTGGCGCAGCCCAATCTGCTGTGTTGAGGTTCGACATTCCTGCGCAATCCCTGGGCAGTGCAGTACTGGCGTTCGCGGATCAGGCGGGCCTGCAAGTGTTGTTCGACAGCCAGCGCCTGCAAGGGTTGAGCAGCTCCGCGCTCAAGGGCAGCTTCGACGTGCAGGAAGGTCTTGGTCGCCTGCTGGGTGCCGCACCGGTTGAATATCGTTTCACCGGCGAGCGCCAGGTCACCTTGACCCGCGTCGAGCAACAGGCCGGAGCGCTGGCCTTGGGGACCACCACCATCACCGGCCTGCACAAGCAGGACTGGGTGTATTCAACACCACGTTCGGTCAGCGTGGTCGATCGCGAGCAACTGGACCGTAACCCGCCACGCCATGCTGCCGAGATGCTTGAAGAGGCGCCTGGCGTCTACTCCGCCGTCAGCCAGCAAGACCCTGGCCTGTCCGTGAATATCCGCGGTATCCAGGACTATGGCCGGGTCAATATGTCGGTCGATGGCATGCGCCAGAATTACCAGCAGAGCGGCCACCAGCAACGCAATGGCACGCTGTATGTCGACCCCGAGTTGTTGTCCGAAGTGGTGATCGAAAAGGGCGCGACCTCAACCCAGGGCGGGGCAGGCGTGATTGGCGGGGTGGCCAATTTCCGTACCGTGGAGGCCGCCGACCTGCTCAAGGACGGCAAGCAAATCGGCGGGCGCATTCGCCTCACCACCGGGTTGGGCGGGCGCAGCAACGGCACGCACTTTATCGGCAGTTCGGCGTTTGCCGTGGGGACCGACGTGTGGGACATGTTGGTGGCCGCCAGTGAGCGTCACCTGGGCGATTACAACCCCGGCACCAAGGGCAGCATCGGCGAGCTGCGTACCGGTGCGGCTTACATGCCGGCCAGTGAAGAGCGCATCAAGCACAGCACGGTCGCCTATTCAGGCTCGGTGATGCGCTCGCGCCTGCTCAAGCTGGGGCTCAACCTGCCAGTTGATCAGCGCCTGCAACTGAGCTACCTGGTTACCGAGGTCGACTACGACGACGTCAACATGATGACCGCCGAAAAGCCCCAGTTGTGGGAAAAGCTCGGCAGCAGCAACGTCAAGGCGCAGAACTTCGCGCTGGATTACAGCTACGCACCGGACAACCCGCTGATCGACTTCAAGGCCAAGCTTTATCATGTGGATACCCGCAATGACCAATCCACGCTGGCCCGGGGGATCAGCAAGGGTTACGACGTTACCTATCAAACCAATACCTATGGCGTGCAGGCGCAGAACATCTCGACCTTTGCCCTGACCGAGCTGGCCGCACTCAAGGCCAACTACGGGCTGGAGTTTTTCTACGATAAGGTTCGGCCCGATTCCAACCAGGCCGTAGAAGCCGGCTCGGCGCTGACCGCGTCGGCGGCGGAAAGCATTACGCCCAAAGGCGACCGCGCGATGGGCAGCCTGTTCGGGCGCCTGGATCTGGACTACGACGGTTGGCTGAACCTTAACGCCGGTTTGCGTTATGACCGCTATCGGCTGCGCGGCGAAACCGGCTTGAACACCCGCACGTTCATCCTCGGCACCACCCGCCAGATTGGGGTGCCGGTCAATTACGACGTGGATCGCGAGGAGGGCCGTTTCTCCCCGACCTTCGGCCTGTCGATCAAGCCCGGCGTCGATTGGTTGCAGCTCTTCGCCACCTACGGCAAGGGTTGGCGTCCGCCGGCGGTGACCGAAGCCCTGGTCAGCGGCCGGCCCCATGGCGGTGGGTCGGAGTCGATTCTCCCCAACCCCTACCTCAAGCCGGAGCGATCCACTGCGTGGGAAGTCGGGTTCAATGTGCTCAAGCAAGACCTGCTGTTCGCCGATGATCGCGCGGGTATGAAAGTGTCGTACTTCAACACCCGGGTCGATGACTTTTCCTATATGGCCCTGGGCGTGCAGCCACCCGGTTATGGCAACGTCAATATCGGCAGTGCGGCCTACGTCAACAACCTGGAAACCACGCGTTTTCGTGGCCTTGAGTACCAGCTCGATTACGACGCCGGCTTTGCCTACGGCCAGTTCAACTACACGCGGATGCTCGGCAGCAACAAGTTCTGCAGCAAAACCGCCTGGCTCGGCGGTGTGACCAAGACCCAGAAGCGGCCCGGCAACCGGGCGCCGGTGGATGCGATGGTACCGGACGATGCGGCCAATGCTGGCGTGGGTTGCAGCGCGATCCTGGGCTCTTCCGAACACATGCCCATGGACCGTGGCACCGCCACCCTGGGCGCACGGTTCCTTGAACGCAAGCTGGATGTGGGCGTGCGCGCTCGCTACAGCGCGGGCTACTACGTCAAAGGCGCCGCCGGGGTGACCACCGCGCAAACCGGCGTCTACCCCGCCGACTGGAAGCCCTACACCGTCTATGACCTTTATGGCAGTTACCGCGCCACCGACCAACTGACCCTGCGCCTGGCCATGGAAAACGTCACCGATCGCGCCTACCTGGTGCCGTTGGGCGACGTGCTGGCCTTCACCCTGGGCCGTGGGCGCACGTTGCAGGGCACCGTTGAATATCAGTTCTGACCGCTTTTGCCCAGTAACGGGCAAAACCACAGCAGGCACTGGCTTGCTGCGGAGTGACCACCCAATGACTTGGAGTTTTGCATGAGCATTTCTATTTCATACAGCACGACCTACGCCGCCAACACCGTCGCCCAGTACCTGAGCGATTGGTCGGCCTACTTCGGTGATCTCAACCACCGTGAAGGTTCGGTCAAAGAGGGTGTGAACACCGGTGGTTTCAATCCTGGGCCGTTCGACGGCACCCAATATGGCGTATCGAGCAGCGTCAGCGACGCGGCGGTGGTTGCCGAAGGCAGCCTGCATTACACCTTGTTCAATCCGCCGACCCACACCCTGTGGGGTTCGCTCGATGGCCTGACCCTGGGCGATACCCTCGCCGGTGGCGCAACCAGCGGTGGCTACAGCATCGCCAACCAGGAAGTCAGCTTCACCAACCTGGGCCTGTCGAGTCTGCAGTCCGAAGGCCGTGACGGCCAGGTGCACAAAATCGTGTACGGCCTGATGAGCGGTGACAGTTCGGCGCTGGCCTCGGCAATCGACACCTTGCTCAAGGGCATCGACCCAAGCCTGTCGGTCAACTCCACCTTCGACCAACTGGCCGCCGCCGGTGTGGCGCATCAGGATTCGGCTGCGTTCGCCGCTGCCGATGTGGGCCTGGTCGGGATTCAGGATGCGCCGCAAGACTTCGCCCTGGCCGCCTGATGCAAAAAAGCCGATGAAAGCTCACGCCTTCACCGGCTTGGTTGAAACCCCGTCGCCGCCCGAGTTTTCGAAGGCCAGGGCGGCGGCGGGGGCAAATTCTGTGGGTGCGCCGCAGGTGCTGTCAACGCACCGGGCGAGCCCTTGCTTGACTCTTCAATGGGACAACCTCCATGACTCGGCCCGGTGCCAAGCGCGCGAATGAGATGCTGGCTGCACTCACGGCCTATAGAAGCGCCTTTTTCAACATCGGCCTGTTCTCGGCGGTGATCAACCTGCTGATGCTGGCCCCGGCGCTGTACATGTTGCAGGTGTACGACCGGGTATTGGCTTCCGGCAACCAGATGACCCTGCTGATGCTGACGCTGATGATCCTCGGCCTGTTCGCCTTGATGGGGGCGTTGGAGTGGGTGCGCAGCCAAGTGGTGATTCGCCTCGGTACGCAGATGGACATGCGTTTGAACCAGCGGGTATTCGACGCCGCTTATGAAGCGCAACTCAAGGGCGGCAGCCAGGCCGCGGGCCAGGCCCTGCACGACCTGACCACCTTGCGCCAGTTCGCCACCGGCCAGGCGCTGTTCGCCTTTTTCGATGCGCCGTGGTTTCCGGTGTACCTGCTGGTGATCTTCCTGTTCCACCCCTGGCTGGGCCTGCTGGCGCTGGGTGGTGCGCTGCTGCTGATCGCGCTGGCGTGGGCCAACCACCATGTCAGCCAGGCGCCGATGGCCCTGGCCAGCCAACTGTCGATCAGTGCCAGTCAGCAGGCCACGGCCAACCTGCGCAATGCCGACACCATCGAGGCCATGGGGATGCTCGCCACACTGCGCGGGCGCTGGTTCAGCCAACACCAGGCGTTTCTGGTGCAGCAGAACCTGGCCAGTGAAAAGACCGCGGTGGTCACAGCCTGGTCCAAGGGCGTACGCCTGGCCCTGCAATCGCTGGTGCTGGGTTTGGGCGCCTGGTTGGCGGTCAACGGCGACATTACGCCGGGGATGATGATTGCCGGGTCGATCCTGATGGGGCGCGTGCTCAGCCCCATCGACCAGTTGATCGGCGTATGGAAGCAGTGGGGTTCGGCGCGCCTGGCCTATGAGCGTTTGTCGTTGATGCTGCAGGATAACCCGGCGCGACCGGCACGCATGAGCCTGCCCGTGCCCAAGGGCCAGGTAAGCCTGGAGCAGATCAGCGCCTGCGCCCCCGGCAGCCGTCGGCCCGCGCTGGCCAACCTGGGCTTCAGCCTGCCGGCGGGTGACGTGCTCGGTGTGATCGGCCCCTCGGGCTGCGGCAAGTCCACCCTGGCGCGGGTACTGGTGGGGGCCTGGGCACCGCTGGTCGGCAAGGTGCGCCTGGATGGCGCCGACCTGGCCGTGTGGGACAAACAGCAACTGGGCCCGCATATCGGTTACTTGCCCCAGGACATCCAGCTGTTCGCGGGCAGCATTGCGCAAAACATCGCGCGTTTTGAAACGGTGGAGGCAGATAAAGTCCTCGCTGCGGCGCAAATGGCCGGCGTGCACGAGCTGATCCTGCAACTGCCGCAAGGCTACGACACGCAACTGGGCGAGGGCGGCGCAGGCTTGTCCGGCGGGCAAAAACAACGGGTGGCCCTGGCGCGTGCGCTGTACGGCCTGCCGGCGCTGATTGTGCTGGATGAGCCCAATGCCAACCTCGACGAAGTGGGCGAGCAGGCGCTGCTGCAAGCCATCACCCAGCTCAAGCAACAGCGCCGCACCCTGATTCTGATCACCCACAAACCCAACGTGCTGAGCGTGACCGACCAGTTGCTGATCCTCAAGGACGGCCAGATGCAGGCGTTCGGCCCGACGGCGCGGGTGTTGGAGGCGCGGCAAAAGCCTGTGGTCAGCAAGCCGGTGTCGAGCATGAGCATGAGCTACCGCTTCGGTGAAGGAAAACCCGCATGAGCCAGAGCAAAGCAGCATGGGTCAGTGAGCCGCCGCACAACGTGCTGGCGCTGGATGACAAAAAATACTCGCGCCTGGGTTGGTGGCTGGTGCTGGGAGGCTTTGCCGGCTTTCTTGGCTGGGCGGCGCTGGCACCGTTGGACAAGGGCGTGGCGGTGGCGGGCAAGGTCATGGTGTCGGGGCATCGCAAGACGGTGCAACACCCGGCGGGCGGGATCGTCGAGCGTATCGACGTGCGTGACGGTGATCGGGTACGCGCAGGCCAGGTGTTGTTGCGCTTGAAAGAAACACCGTTGCGCGGGCAGATGCAGTCACTGCGCAGCCAATACCTGGCGTCGCTGGCCAGCGAAGCGCGCTTGAATGCAGAGAGTGAAGGCTTGCCGGCCATTGCATTTGGCCCCGAGCTGTTGGCCGATCCCGACGCCGCGAACACCCTGAGCCTGCAACGCCAGTTATTCCAGAGCCGTGCCCAGGCCCTGGCCACCGAACAGGCGGGCCTGCGCGAAACCATCGCCGGCTTTGAGGCGCAGTTGCGAGGCACGCGGGCCTCCCAGGCGAGCAAAGTGCAACAGCGGGCGGCGTTGAGTGAACAGCTTCAGGGCCTGCGCGAACTGGCACGCGACGGCTACATCCCTCGTAATCGCCTGCTCGACAGCGAGCGGCTGTATGCGCAGATCGACGGCGCCATCGCCGAGGATTTCGGGCGTATCGGCCAGTTGCAGCGCCAGGTGCTGGAGTTGCGTTTGCGCATCCGCCAGTTGGGCGAAGACTTTCAGAAAGACCTGCGCACTCAGTTGGCCGAGACCCGCACCCGCAGCGAGGACTTGCGCAATCGCCTGGCCTCCGCCGAGTTCGAACTGGCCAACAGCCTGGTGCGCGCCCCGGCATCCGGTGTGGTGGTGGGGTTGCAGGTGTATACCGAAGGCGGCGTGATCAAGCCCGGTGAGGCCCTGATGGACATCGTGCCCCAGGACGAGCCGTTGTGGGTGGAGGCGCGGGTGCCGGTACAGATGATCGACAAGGTGCACCCGGGCTTGCCGGTCGAGTTGATGTTTTCGGCATTCAACCAATCCACCACGCCACGGGTGGCGGGCGAGGTCACGTTGGTCTCGGCCGACCGCCAGGTCGATGAGCGCACCGATGAGCCGTATTACACGCTACGGGCCCAGGTCAGCGCAGCGGGTATGCAGCAACTGGACGGCGTGCAGATCCGTCCGGGGATGCCGGTGGAAACCTTCGTCAAGACCGGCGAGCGCTCGATGCTCAACTACCTGTTCAAACCCTTGCTGGACCGTACCCATATGGCCCTGGTGGAAGAATGAAGGCGTTGTTGTTTACCCTCTGTTTAAGTTGCACGCCCGCGGCAAACGCTCTGGGTCTGTTGGATGTGTATGATTTGGCGCTACGCAACGACCCGACCTTTCAGGCGGCGATCCAGGAGCGTGAGGCCGGTGAAGAAAGCCGCGTGATTGGTCGGGCCGCACTGTTGCCGAACCTGTCATGGAGCTACAACAACTCGCGCAATGAGTCCGAAGTCACCCAGAGTACGGCGGTGGGTAATGTCACCAGCGACCGCAATTACCGCAGCTACGCCTCGGCCCTGACCTTGCAGCAACCGCTGCTCGATTACGAAGCCTATGCGCGTTTTCGCCAAGGCACCGCCCAGGCGTTGATGGCCGACGAGCGCTTTCGCGGCAAGAGCCAGGAGCTGGCCGTGCGGGTACTGGGCGCCTACAGCCAGGCATTGCTGGCACAAGAGCGCATCGAGTTGAGCCGTGCCCAGAAGCGTACGTTTGCCGAGCGCCTGCAACTCAACGACCGCCTGCTCAAAGGCGGTGAGGGTACCCGTACCGATGTGCTTGAAACCCAGGCGCGCCTGAGCCTGGCCCAGGCCGAAGAGATCGAAGCCGTGGATGCCCAGGACAGCGCTTTACGTGAGTTGGAAGCCATTGTCGGCCAGCCGCTGCATATCGAAGAACTGGCACCCCTGGCCCGCGCATTCGAGATCGCGCCGCTTGAGCCCAACCGTTTCGAAACCTGGCGTGAACTGGCCATGGCCAACAACCCCGAACTCAAGTCCCAGCATCACGCGCTCGACGTGGCCTCTTATGAAGTGGAGCGCAAGCGCGCCGGGCACTTGCCCAAGGTCAGCCTGTACGCGACCAGTCGCAAAACCAGTTCCGACTCAGAAAGCAGTTACAACCAGAAGTACGACACCAACAGCGTCGGCATCCAGATCAGCCTGCCGCTGTTTGCCGGTGGCTCGGTCTCGGCCTCTACCCGTCAGGCGGCCAACCAATTGTCCCAGGCTCAATACGAGCTGGACGCGCAAACCGCCGCAACCTTGGTGGAGTTGCGCAAGCAATTCAACCTCAACACCAGCGGCGCGGCCAAGGTGCGGGCCTATGAAATGGCAGTGAGTTCCGCCACGGCACTGGTCACCGCCACCCAGAAAAGCGTCAGTGGCGGCGAGCGGGTCAACCTTGATGTACTCGACGCCGAGCAGCAACTGTTCACTGCCCGCCGCGACCTGGCCAATGCCCGCCACGCGTACCTGCTGGCGCGCATTCAGTTGAAGTATTACGCGGGGTTGCTGAGCGAGCAGGACTTGCGGGCGTTGGCCGGGTATTTCCGGCCCTCGGCATGAGTGATAACTCGGCTCATAAACACCCATCTTTTGTAGGAGCGAGCTTGCTCGCGAAAACCTCACAGGCAACGCATTTCCCCAGGCAACCCGCGTTATCAATGACGTTATTCGCGAGCAAGCTCGCTCCTACATGTGGGTCGGTATATGCCGCGGATTTATCGGCGGGTCAGCAACACACCCGATTCCATATGGTGCGTCCACGGGAACTGGTCGAACATCGCACATTGGGTAATCCGGTGCGTGTCATGCAGTTGCGCGATGTTGGCGGCCAACGTCTCCGGGTTGCAGGAGATGTACAGGATATTGTCGAAACGCCGGGTCAGTTCGCAGGTGTCCGGGTCCATGCCGGCGCGGGGCGGGTCGACGAATACGCTGCCAAACTCGTAGCTTTTCAGGTCGATGCCGTGCAAGCGGCGGAATGGGCGCACTTCATTGAGCGCCTCGGTGAGTTCCTCGGCGGAGAGGCGCACCAACTTGACGTTACCGATCGCGTTTTCATCGAGGTTGCTCAAGGCCGCGTTCACCGAGGTCTTGCTGATCTCGGTGGCCAGCACGTTACGCACGCGAGTGGCCAGCGGCAGGGTGAAGTTGCCGTTGCCGCAGTAGAGTTCCAGCAAATCGTCGGGGCGATCGCCCAAGGCTTCGTATGCCCAGTTGAGCATCTTCTGGTTCACCGTACCGTTGGGTTGGGTGAAGGCGCCTTCGGGCTGGCGGTAGCTGAAGGTGCGGCCACCGACCTCGAGTTTCTCCACCACATAGTCCTGGCCGATCACATCGCGCTTGCCCTTGGAGCGGCCGATGATGCTCACATTCAGCTCAGCCGCCAGCTTGTTCGCGGCGGTGTGCCAATGCTCGTCCAGCGGGCGGTGATAGCACAGGGTGATCATCGCGTCGCCGGCCAGGGTGGTGAGGAACTCCACCTGAAACAGCTTGTGGCTCAGGGCGGCGCTGGCTTGCCAGGCGGCCTTGAGTTGCGGCATCAACTGGTTGATGCGCTGGCTGGCAATCGGAAACGCTTCGATCAGGATCGGCGTGCGCTTGTCGTCCTGGGAAAACATTGCGTAATGGCGATCACCGCCTTCGCGCCACAGGCGGAACTCCGCGCGCAGGCGGAAGTTCTGCAAGGGCGAATCGAAGACCTGCGGCTCGGGCGCGTCGAAGGGTGCCAGCAGGTCACGCAAGCGCGTGACCTTGTCTTGCAGTTGAGCGGTGTAGCTTGCGGCGTCAAAAGTCATGCGTTGAACCAGCCCAGCTTGATCACAAACAGAATCGACAGGATTACCAGTGCCGGGTTCAGCTCACGGTAGCGGCCCGAAAGCAGCTTGATGGCGGTCCAGGCGATGAAACCGAAGGCGATGCCGTTGGCGATGGAGTAAGTGAAGGGCATCGCCAGGGCAGTGATCACCACCGGCGCTGCAACCGTAATGTCATCCCAGTCGATTTCGGCCAGGCCCTGGCTCATCAGCACCGCTACAAACAGCAGGGCTGGCGCGGTGGCATACGCGGGCACGCTGGCGGCCAGCGGCGAGAAGAACAGCGCCAGCAGGAACAGGATCGCGACCACGATGGCGGTCAAGCCGGTGCGGCCACCGGCGCTCACGCCTGCGGCCGATTCGATGTAGCTGGTGGTGGTGGAAGTACCCAGCAGCGAGCCGGCCATGGCGGCGGTGCTGTCGGCGATCAGCGCACGGCCCATTTTCGGCATATGACCGTCCTTGCCCATCAGGCCGGCACGCTTGGCGACGCCGATCAGGGTGCCGGAGTTATCGAACAGGTCGACGAACAGGAAGGCGAATATCACGCTGACCAGGCCGATATCCAGCGCGCCCTTGATATCCAGCTGCAGGAACGTCGGAGCCAGCGAAGGTGGCACCGAGGTCACACCGATGAAGGGTGTGAAGCCCAATACGATGGAGGCGATGGTCACCGCCAGGATACCGATCAGCACCGCACCGCGTACGGCCAGGGCTTCGAGTGCGACGATCAGGACGAAACCCAGCGTCGCCAGGATTGGCGCCGGTTGTTTCAAGTCGCCCAGGCCTACCAGGGTGGCCGGGTTGGCGACCACGATCCCGGCGTTATGCAGGGCAATCAGCGCCAGGAACAGGCCGATACCGGCAGCAATTGCCGAGCGCAGAGGCAGTGGGATGGCGTTGATGATCCACTCGCGGATGCGGAAGATCGACAGCAGGAAGAACAGCACCGCCGAAATGAACACCGCGCCCAGCGCCACCTGCCAGGTGTGGCCCATGTGCAAGACCACGGTGTAGGTGAAGAACGCGTTGAGGCCCATGCCCGGCGCCAGCGCAATCGGGTAGTTGGCGATCAGGCCCATCACGGTGGAACCGATGGCCGCCGCCAGGCAGGTCGCGACAAATACCGCACCTTTGTCCATGCCGGTTTCGCCGAGGATGCTCGGGTTCACGAACAGGATGTAGGCCATGGCCAGGAAGGTGGTGATCCCCGCAAGAATCTCGGTGCGCACATTGGTGTTGTGGGCTTTGAGTTGAAACAGCTTTTCCAGCATGCCGGCTCCCTGTGACGCTATTGTGCGTCGTTATTTGTTGACCTCTAAGTCAAAGCACAAATTGCGCCAAGCGCCTGTGGTTTCAGAGAGGATCGGAAAAAGCGGCGCATCATACCAGCAGCCGAGGCTGTGTGGCGCATGGCCTTGAGGCATACTGCGCCGACGTTCAATACCGGGTCATTGCCAGCATGAAAAAAGCCAACGCGTGGAGTCTAGCTCTGATCGCCAGTATCAGCCTGTGGCTGGGCGCAGCACCGGCGTGGGGCGCGGCTGCACCGGCGTTGAGCGAGGTGCGGGTGTTCAAGGTGGAATCGGCAAAATGCAGCGAAACCATCCCCGAACGGGTGAACACCACCCAGATGTGCGAACACCGTGGGCCCACCCAGGTGTCGGTCATGGAAGTCGGCCTGGGCAACAGCCCGATGGGCCGCTTCAATGGCGCAGAGTTGAACGGGCAACGCACGGCGGTGTGCCAGGTGGGCAACATCAGTGAGGCGTGCAATGGCGTGGGCACCTTGATGGGCTACATCTATGTGTTCGATCTGAATGTCCAGGCCCAGGGCTGGTTCGAATTCACCAATACCTCGATCAACCCCCCGCAAAACACCTTGAAAGCCCAGCTCAATATCCGCTGATCAATCATCTTGAACGCTCAAAATCCCGGGAAGTCGTACCCCTTAAGACGGCGACTTTCCTGAACGCCGCGGATGTACTTCAACCCGTGAGGTGTTTATGAGCGCAAACCCCAATGGCGCGGCGGCCCAGCCGTTTGCCCGCCACCCGATACGCATGACACTCAACGGCCAGCCGCGCCAACTGGATGTGCTGCCCTGGACCACCTTGCTCGACCTGCTGCGCGAACAGCTGGACCTGGTCGGCAGCAAAAAGGGCTGCGACCACGGCCAGTGCGGTGCCTGCACCGTATTGCGTGACGGCAAGCGCGTAAATGCCTGCCTGACCCTGGCCGTGATGTGCGACGGCGCCGAGTTGACCACCATCGAAGGGCTGGCCGAAGGCGACCAGTTGCACCCCATGCAGCAAGCCTTCATCAAACACGACGCCTTCCAGTGCGGCTATTGCACCCCCGGCCAGATCTGTTCCGCCGTGGGCCTGGCCAATGAAGGTCGCGCCCACGACCGTGCGCAGATCCAGGAACTGATGAGCGGCAACCTGTGCCGCTGCGGTGCCTACAGCAATATCCGCGACGCCATTGAAGAGGCGCTGCCGGCGTGCCACCGCTCGGGAGGTGAACAATGAACCCCTTCCACTACAGCAAGCCTGCCGGTGTTCAAGAGGCGGTGCACCTAAGCAACGCGGCCTCGCGCTTCATTGCCGGGGGCACCAACCTGCTCGACTTGATGAAAGAAAACATCAGCCGCCCGGAACACTTGATCGATATCACCGGTTTGCCCTTGCACGAGGTTGAAGAAACCGCCGACGGCGGCGTGCGAATTGGCGCGCTGGTGAGCAATGCCGACCTGGCCTGGCACCCGCTGATCGAACAGCGTTACCCATTGTTGTCCCAAGCGATCCTGGCGGGGGCCTCGCCGCAATTGCGCAACATGGCCAGTACCGGTGGCAACCTGTTGCAGCGCACCCGCTGCTACTACTTCTATGACGCTACGGTGCCGTGCAACAAGCGCGAGCCCGGTAGCGGCTGCCCGGCGCGTACGGGGTTGAATCGCATCCATGCGATCCTTGGCGCCAGTGAGCAGTGCGTGGCCACGCATCCCTCGGACATGTGCGTGGCCCTGGCGGCGCTCCAGGCACGGGTGCATGTAGAAGGGCGTGGGGGTGCACGCGTCATCGAGTTCGCCGACTTCCACCGTCTGCCCGGCGATGCGCCGCAGCGCGACAACCAATTGGCCGATGACGAGCTGATCACCGCAATCGAACTGCCTGCCGACCATCTGGCCCGGCATAGCCACTACTTGAAAATCCGCGACCGCGCGTCCTATGCCTTTGCTTTGGTGTCGGTGGCTGCGGCGCTGGAACTGGACGGCGACACCATCATCGATGCGCGCCTGGCCCTCGGCGGCGTGGCGCACAAACCCTGGCGCGACCGCGCAGTGGAAGCGGCATTGATCGGTCAGACCGTCAGCCGCGAAACCTTCAGCAACGCTGCCGATGCCCTATTGCAAGACGCCGAGCCGCTGGAGCACAACGGCTTCAAGATCAAACTGGCACGACGCGCAATCATCCGTGCCCTGAGCGACGCCGCTGTCGCAGGAGAACAGCCATGAGTGCCATCGGCAAACCCCTGGACCGTGTCGACGGTCTGCTCAAGGTCACAGGCCAGGCGCGCTATGCCGGTGAGTTCCCTGAGGATGGCCTGCTGCATGGCAGTGTCGTCTCCAGCACCATCGCCAAAGGCCGCGTTATCAAGATCGATGCTTCCAAGGCCCTGGCCTTGCCCGGCGTGGTCGAGGTCATTGATCACCTCAATCGCCCCAGAATCGCCAGTTACGACGACGCCTTCCAGGATGATGATGCCGCCGACGGCTCACCCTTTCGCCCGCTGTACAACGACCGCGTGCTTTACAGCGGCCAGCCCCTGGCCCTGGTGATCGCCGATAACCTGGAACTGGCCCGGCACGCCGGTTCACTGGTGCACATCGAATACGCGCCTGAAGCGTTCGAAACCGACCTGCTCACCCAGCAGGAAGGGGCCTACCCTTCACCGCAGACACCGCCCAAACCACGCGGCAACTTTCAGGCCGAGTGGGCCGGTGCGGCGATCAGCCTCGATCTGCATTACAGCACCCCCATCGAACACCACAACCCCATGGAGCCCCATGCCAGCACCGTGCTGTATCAGGCGGACGGCACGTTGCATATCCACGACAAAACCCAGGGGCCGCAGAACTGCCAAGCCTACGTGCAAAAAGTGTTCGGCCTGGATAAAAGCCAGGTGCGCATCTTTGCTGCCTTTGTCGGTGGCGCCTTCGGTTCGGGCCTGCGCCCGCAGTACCAACTGCCACTGGCAGTGATGGCGTCCCTGGTGCTCAAGCGGTCGGTGCGCGTGACCCTGACTCGCCAGCAGATGTTCACCTTCGGCTATCGCCCACGCACTTTGCAGCGTTTGCAGATGGGTGCCGCCGCCAATGGGCGCTTGCTGGCCCTGGGGCATACCGCGATTGGCCAGACCTCGCGCTTCGAGGATTTCAGCGAGCACGTGGTGGAGTGGAGCGGCATGCTCTATCACTGCGACAACGTGCAACTGACCTACAAGCTGGTGCCGCTGGATGTATTCACTCCGTTGGACATGCGCGCCCCCGGTGCTGCGCTGGGCGTGATCGGCCTGGAATGTGCCATGGATGAACTGGCCTGCGCCTTGGCCATCGACCCGGTGCAACTGCGGCTGATCAACTACGCCGAGCGCAACCAGAACGAAGACAAACCCTGGTCGAGCAAAGCCCTGCGCGAATGCTACAGCGAAGGCGCCGAACGCTTCGGCTGGAGCCAGCGCAACCCGGAACCGCGCAGTATGCGCGACGGTCGCCAATTGATCGGCTGGGGCATGGCCGGTGGGGTGTGGGAAGCCATGCAGATGAAGGCCAGCGCCAAGGCACGCATCGATAGCAGCGGCAAACTCACCGTCAGCAGTGCCACCACCGACATTGGCACGGGCACCTACACGGTGATGACCCAGATTGCCTCTCAGGCCAGTGGCGTGGCGATGGCCGATATCAGTTTTCTGTTGGGTGATTCGTCATTGCCCACGGCGCCGTTGCAGGGCGGTTCGTTTACCGTGTCTTCCGTCGGCACCGCTGTACAGCAAGCGTGCGAAGCGCTGAATGCCAAATTGCTGGAGATCGCCCGGCAGACTTACCCGGTATTCAAGGATGCCGATTCGGTTCGGTTTGAAGACGGCCAGCTACACAGCGGTGACGTGAGCGTGTCGTTGGCGCAACTGGTCAAGGACAGCGGTGAAGACGCCTTGCAGGTACAGGTCGACAGCGAGCCCGACAAGAAGCGCGAGGGTTATGCCAGCGCTACGCACTCGGCGGTGTTCGTCGAAGTGCGGGTGGATGAAGACCTGGGCACCATCAAGGTCAGCCGTGTGGTCAGCGCGATTGCTGCCGGGCGCGTGGTCAACCCGAAGATGGCCCGCAGCCAGATCCTTGGCGGCGTGGTGTGGGGCATTGGCATGGCGCTGCATGAAGAGACCCAGGTCGACCACTCATTGGGGCGCTACATGAACCACAGCCTGGCCGAGTACCACATCCCGGTGAACGCCGATATTGGCGAGATTGACGTGCTGTTTGTCGAAGAACACGACGATGTGGTCAATGCACTAGGGTCCAAGGGCGTGGGGGAGATCGGCATTGTCGGCGTGGCGGCGGCGGTGGCGAATGCGATTTACCATGCCACCGGCAAGCGGGTGCGGGAGTTTCCGATCACCTTGGATAAAGTGCTCTAGCACCGGCCTTCCAAACACCGAAGCTCCAACTGTGGGAGCTGGCTTGCCTGCGATAGCGGTGCCTCGGCCACCAGAGAGTTGCCTGATACACCGTTATCGCGGGCAAGCCCGGCTCCCACAGGGTACAACGCTTAAGCTTATGGCTTGGTTTCTTCCACCGGCACATGCATACGATCGCGATTGGCGAGGGTCGGGAACAACTTGATCCATACCCCGGTCACCACCAGCGTGCCGATCCCGCCCATTACCACCGCCGGCACGGTGCCGAACCAATGAGCGGTTATCCCGGATTCGAACTCGCCCAGTTGATTGGATGCACCGATAAACAGGCCATTGACCGCGCTGACTCGCCCACGCATCTCATCCGGTGTTTCCAGTTGCACGAACGACGCGCGGATCACCATGCTGATCATGTCCGCCGCGCCGAGCACTACCAGCACCGCCAGGGAGAACCAGAACGAGGTCGAAAGGCCGAAGGCAATGGTCGCCACGCCGAATACGCCAACGGCGGTAAACATCACGCGTCCTACCTTGCGGTCTACCGAGAACCGCGCCAGCCACAGTGACATCAGCAAGGCGCCCACCGCCGGTGCCGAACGCAGCAGGCCCAGGCCCCAGGCGCCGGTCAGCAGGATGTCCTTGGCGAACACCGGCAGCAACGCGGTGGCGCCGCCCAGCAGTACGGCAAACAGGTCCAGGGAGATGGCGCCGAGGATGTCCGGGCGGCTGCGGATAAAGCGGATGCCGGCCAGCAGCGAGTCCATCGTGGCCTTGGCTTTGTTGAGCGGCGTCTGGCGGGCGGGCAGGTTCAAGGTCAGCACGCAGGCAATCAGGTACAGCGCCACGGTCGGGCCGTACACCCACACGCTACCAAACGCGTAGAGCAAACCGCCAACGGCGGGTGCGACGATGGTCGCCAGTTGCTGGGCCGATTGCGATGCCGCCACGGCCCGTGGGAACAACGCGCTGGGCACGATGCTTGGCAACAGTGCCTGGGTGGTGGGCATTTCAAATGAGCGCGCGGCGCCCAACAGGAAGGCGAGGATAAAGATCATCTCGCGGGTCACGTTGCCGGTCAGGCCGCCGATGGCCAGGGACAAGGCAATCAGCGCCTGTAACGTCTGGCAAATGGCGGCGACCCTGCGTCGCTCATAGCGATCGGCCACATGCCCGGTGTGCAGCATGAACAGCACGCGCGGTACGAATTCCACCAGGCCAACCAGCCCCAGGTCCAGCACGTTGCCGGTTAGTTGGTAGAGGTTCCAGCCGATCGCCACGGTGAGCATCTGGAAGCCGCTGGCGGTAAAGATCCGCGCCAGCCAGAACGCGATGAAAGGGCGGTGGTGACGTAACAGCAACGCGGGTTCACTGGGCATCGGGAATCAGGTCGGCAGCGGGGGAATGGCGAGATTAGCATCAAGCTGTAACAAATAGTTGCAAGAACAGGACTGAGGCAAGCTGTCACGCGGCAAAAGACCACACAGTCGTACAGCAAAAATGGGACTACTCTTTCAACGATGCTTGATCCAGATCAAAACCTGCCCCGGAATTGCTCTGGCGGCCGCAAGGCCAGAATCCCCACGAGATGGGTAAAAAAAGAAACGAATTGAAATTCGCCACACTCCATATCCGTGGGGGCAGTGGGTGCAGGCTCCCAGCCAGCAGCCGGTATTACCTGACAGAGGAAGACTTATGTTCGGTTTGGAGGCGCTAGATCTCGCCCGAATTCAATTCGCGTTCACCATCTCGTTTCACATCCTGTTCCCGGCGATCACCATCGGCCTGGCCAGTTACCTTGCGGTGCTGGAGGGCTTGTGGCTCAAGACTCATAACGATACCTACCGTGACCTCTACCATTTCTGGTCGAAGATCTTTGCCGTCAACTTCGGCATGGGTGTGGTCTCCGGCTTGGTCATGGCCTATCAGTTTGGCACCAACTGGAGCCGTTTCTCGGACTTCGCCGGTGCTGTCACCGGGCCATTGCTGACGTACGAAGTGCTCACGGCCTTCTTCCTTGAGGCCGGTTTCCTTGGTGTGATGCTGTTCGGCTGGAACAAGGTGGGGCGCAAGCTGCACTTTTTCTCCACGGTGATGGTGGCCGTGGGGACGTTGATCTCCACGTTCTGGATTCTCGCCTCCAACAGCTGGATGCAAACGCCACAGGGCTTTGAAATCATTGATGGCCGGGTGATTCCCACCGATTGGCTGGCGGTGATCTTCAACCCTTCGTTCCCCTATCGCCTGATGCATATGGCCACGGCTGCATTTGTTGCCACGGCATTCTTCGTCGGCTCGTCGGCGGCCTGGCATTTGCTGCGCGGCAAGGACAACCCGGCGATCCGCAAAATGCTCTCCATGGCGATGTGGATGGCGCTGATCGTTGCGCCCATCCAGGCGGTGATCGGTGACTTCCATGGCCTTAATACCCTCAAGCATCAACCGGCAAAAATCGCCGCGATTGAAGGCCACTGGGAAAACATCGGCAACGAGCCGACGCCGCTGATTCTGTTTGGCTGGCCGGACATGAAAGCCGAGAAGACCAAATACGCGGTCGAGATTCCGTACCTGGGCAGCCTGATCCTGACCCACTCCCTGGACAAGCAGGTGCCGGCCCTCAAGGAGTTCCCCCCTGAGGACCGCCCCAACTCGACCATCGTGTTCTGGTCGTTCCGGGTCATGGTTGGCCTGGGTTTCCTGATGATCTTCACCGGTCTGTTCAGCCTGTGGCTGCGCCGTGGCGACAAGATGTACACCTCCAAACCGTTCCTGTACCTGGCGCTGTGGATGGGCCCGTCCGGGCTGATTGCGATTCTTGCTGGCTGGTTCACCACTGAAATCGGCCGCCAGCCTTGGGTGGTCTACGGGCTGATGCGCACCGCAGATGCCTCGTCCGGGCATAGCCTGGCGCAGATGACCATTACCTTGGTGTTGTTCGTGGTGGTGTACTTCGCGCTGTTCGGCGCAGGCCTGGGTTACATGATGCGCCTGGTGCGCAAGGGCCCTGTGACTCACGACAGTACCGAACCGGCCCATGGTGGCCCTGGTCAGAAACGCACCCCGGCGCGTCCGTTGTCTGCCGCCGACGATGGCAGCGATAACGACCACGACCACATCCAGCACAAGGGGAATTGAGATGGGTATTGATCTTCCGCTGATCTGGGCCGTGATCATCATCTTCGGCATCATGATGTATGTGGTCATGGACGGCTTCGACCTGGGTATCGGCATCCTCTTTCCGTTTATTCCCGGCAAAGTCGACCGTGACGTGATGATGAACACCGTGGCCCCTGTATGGGACGGCAACGAAACCTGGCTGGTACTCGGCGGCGCGGCGTTGTTTGGCGCCTTCCCGCTGGCGTATTCGGTGGTGTTGTCGGCGTTGTATCTGCCGCTGATCCTGATGCTGATCGGGCTGATCTTTCGCGGCGTGGCCTTTGAGTTCCGCTTCAAGGCCAAGGACCACAAGCGTCACCTGTGGGACAAGGCGTTTATCGGTGGCTCGCTGGCAGCGACCTTCTTCCAGGGCGTGGCGTTGGGCGCCTTTATCGACGGCATCCCGGTGGTGGACCGCCAGTTTGCCGGTGGCTCACTGGACTGGCTCACACCGTTCACGATGTTCTGCGGCGTGGCGCTGATCGTGGCCTATGCCTTGCTCGGCTGCACCTGGCTGATCATGAAGACCGAGGGCAAGTTGCAGGAGCAGATGCATAACCTGGCGCGGCCGTTGGCTTTCGTGGTGTTGGCGGTGATCGGTATCGTCAGTATCTGGACGCCTCTGACCCACCCGGAAATCGCTTCGCGCTGGTTCACCTTGCCGAACCTGTTCTGGTTCCTGCCGGTGCCGGTTCTGGTATTGGTCACGATGTACGGACTGTTCCGCGCCGTGGCTCGTCATGCGCACTACACGCCGTTCCTGCTGACGCTGGTGCTGATCTTCCTGGGCTACAGCGGCCTGGGCATCAGCTTGTGGCCTAATATCATCCCGCCATCCGTGTCGATCTGGGACGCTGCGGCACCGCCGCAAAGCCAGGGCTTCATGCTGGTGGGCACGTTGTTCATCATCCCGTTCATCCTGGGTTATACCTTCTGGAGCTACTACGTGTTCCGCGGCAAGGTCACCCACGAAGACGGCTACCACTAGGAGGGTTGAAACATGTCCGGTAAACCTTCACTGCACGAGATTGAACAGGCCGAGAAGCAGCCATTGTGGCGGCGCCTGGGATGGCTGGCGATGATCTGGGTCGGCAGCGTGCTGGCCCTGTTCGTGGTGGCCAGCCTGATGCGCATGTTCATGAATGCGGCGGGCCTGACCACGCACTGACATACCGAACCGGCCTGCCAGCGTGAGAGGCAAGCCCTGCTCTTCTATTGGAAGGGCAGGGCTTTTTTATTTGCGCGCTTTGAGGATGACGAACTTTGGTGTGGCCGCCACTTGTTCGACGCCACGGAACAATCGCGCCAACTTGCTGTGGTAGCCCAGGTGGCGATTACCCACGATATACAACGCGCCGCCCACTACCAGGGCTTCGCGTGCCTGCTGGAACATGCGCCAGGCGAGGAAGTCACCCACCACTTGTTGTTGATGAAACGGTGGGTTGCACAGCACCACGTCCAACGATTGCGCCTCCTGACCGGCCAGGCCGTCATCGGCGCGTACAATCACGTCGCGATCGCCCAGGGCGGCTTGCCAGTTTTCAGCCGCCGATTGCACGGCCATATAGGACTCATCCACCAACGTGTACTGCGTGTCGGGGTTTTGCAGAGCGCTGGCAATCGCCAATACGCCATTGCCGCAGCCCAGGTCTGCCACGCGGGCGCTGCCAAGGTTTTTCGGCAGGTGCGGCAGGAAGGCACGGGTGCCGATGTCCAGGCCTTCGCGGCAGAAAACGTTGGCGTGGTTGAGCAACTCGATCGCTGGGGCGTCCAGGGTGTAGCGGGTGGGGTAGGGCGAGACTGCGACAGGGCGATCTGCCACGGTGGCGATCAGCAATCGCGCCTTTTTGACCGCAAGCGTCGCGTGCATCGGCCCGATGTAACGCTCCAGCAGTTCACCGGCGGCGCGGGGCAAGTGCTTGACCATCGCCCCGGCGATCACCTCGGCGCCCGGCGCCAATTGCCCTTGCAGGCGGATCAACTGTTCTTCCAGCAGCGCCAGGGTTTTTGGCACACGGATCAGCACCCGATCGAAGGGCCCCACCGGCGCGATGCTGGCGGGTACGAATGGCACGGCATCAAACGCCTTGCCGTTACGCACCAGGTTTTTCTCCAGGGCGTGGGCGGCGAGGAACGAGTCGCCGCTGGAGGTCACCGGCATCTGGCCCGCTAGGCTGGCCGCGAGGGCACCAAAGCTGTCATTGAGTACCAGCACGCGGGTCAGCGCATTGGGTTGCTGTGCGCCAAGGTGGTTGAGCAGGTACTCGTCGGCGGCATCGAATGCTTGCAGCGGATCATTGTGTTGCTCTGGCTGACGAATCAGATCGAGCTGGGCGAAAGGGCTGTCAAGCAGGGGCATGGGGGAAGAATGCTCTGGGTAATCGACGGAACCGTCTGAGTGAAAGGCGACGCGACCCGCTGAAGGGGGCGGCATCAACACTCAGAATTGGCCGTAAATGTTACGTTTTTTTTTACGCAATGACATGGGGTGTTTAATTGACGATTAGAGCATCCCCGCTTTGGCGAGGCAGAGCACAGCCTGGATCTTACTGGTGACCTTCAATTTGCTGAGTACTCTGCCGACATGAAAACCCACCGTGCGCTCGGACAGGCACAGAATGCGAGCGATCTCCGCGGCGGTCTTGCCCATCGCGCACCATCTGAGAATCTCCGTTTCGCGGGCCGTTAACTTGAACGGCGCCTCGTCGATGGGTTCGCAGGTGTATTGAAGCGCGACTACGGCATGCATCGCATGGCAGAGCCACAAGACTTGACCGGCTTTTTCGTAAAGCTCTTCAGGGCTGACCTCACCCTTGTCACGCACCAGGGTCAGCATACTGAATACACCCTTGAAATCATGCACCGCCTGGGACCAGCCCCTATGCACCCCAAATGACTCAGCCAAGTCCCACAGTTCAGGGGTGTTACCGAAGGCTTGCTTCTCCCAGAGGATGGGCAGTACAGAGTGCTTGCAGTGAACTACAGCCGGATCTTTGTCGAAGAAACCTGCTTGTTGATAGATTCTGTTCCATTCATTTGGGTAGTTGTTGCAGTTGAAAGGCTTTGCTTGGGTATTTTCGGATTGAGTACTCATCGTGAACGAGCAATATTTGAACCCCATTTCCTGAGTGCGGTTGATCACCATTTCATACACGGTGGTGATTTCGCTCTCGCCTTCCAGCTTGGGCAGCCGTGAATTGCGCCAATTGACCATCGGTAACTCTCCATGGGTTTCTTTGTGACTTGGGTACTTCCTGATCCCCAATCCAGCACGAAAACAAGTGTAGGACACGTCGTACAAGCTAGTCTGAAAAAAAATTCATCAGGTGGTTGGTCTACAGGTTTCAGATATGTACAAGCGTTGTTGGTTTGTATGAAAAAACCGATGGGACATTTTTTTTGCACTGGTTTTAATGACTTGCAGGTGATATCAAAATGACGTCTTCGGACGGCGTAGTTTCATCTTGTGGCGTATTCCGGTTGGGTTAATAGCCAAATGATTAGTATGAGTGTGCGGCTCTTTGTTTCCTTCGGATTGCTGGTGAGCCGCTGGCCCACTTGCGTCACTGACAGGCCGTGCATCATGGGTAAATGCAATGCCAGTACAAATCAACGGTGTTTGCGTCATCTGCTTTGAGAGACACTAGCAGCCTGTGCAAAACGGAGCCTCCCATGACGGCCAGTGCTGAGAAATTTACCCGCCAGACCTTGCTCGACGTGCAATCGCTGACCCCCAGCCTCTTCACCCTGCGCACCACTCGCGACCCAGGCTTTCGCTTTACCGCCGGCCAGTTCGTGCGCCTGGGTGTAACCAAGGCCGATGGCAGCACCGTGTGGCGTGCCTACTCTGTGGTGTCATCGCCTTTTGATGAGCATCTCGACTTTTTTTCCATCGTTGTTCCCGGCGGGGAGTTCACCAGCGAACTCAGCCGGCTGCGGGTCGGCGATACCCTGCTGGTAGAGCGCCAGGCCACCGGCTTCCTGACCCTTAATCGCTTCGTTGACGGGCGCGACCTGTGGCTGTTGGGGACAGGGACTGGCGTTGCGCCGTTCCTGTCGATCCTGCAGGACTTTGAGGTATGGGAAAAATTCGAACACGTCATCCTGGTATACAGCGCCCGGGAAGCGAAAGAGCTGGCCTACCAGGCGCTGATCAAAGAACTGGGGGAGCGCGAACACCTGGCCGAGTACGCGCATAAACTCACCTACATCCCCATCGTCACCCGCGAGCAACATCCGGGTGCGCTCAACGGGCGCATTACCACGTTGATCAAGAATGGCAAACTGGAGCGCACGGCCGGCCTTAAGTTAACACCCGAACATTCCCGCGTACTGATTTGCGGCAACCCGCAGATGGTCGATGACACTCGTCAGCTACTCAAGCAACGGGACATGCAACTGAGCCTGAGTCGACGCCCTGGTCAGGTTGCAGTAGAAAATTACTGGTAGAAAAAAGGCGCCTCACGAGGCGCCTTTTTGCAATCGCTGATTAAAGCGGTTTGTTGTTATTTTGAGCCTTGAGCAGATCGCGGATCTCGCCCAGCAGCACTTCTTCCTTGGTCGGCGTCGGTGGCAAGCTAGGGGCTACGGCTTCTTCTCGCTTCAGGCGGTTGATGGCCTTCACACCCATGAAGATCGCAAAAGCGACGATCACGAAGTCGATGATGCTCTGGATAAACTTGCCATAAGCCAACACCACCGCCGGTACGTCACCCTGCGCGGCCTTGAGTGTTATCGCCAGGTCGGCAAAGTCCACCCCCCCGATCAGCAGACCAATAGGCGGCATTATCACGTCGCCTACAAACGAGGAAACAATCTTGCCGAAGGCGGCGCCGATGATGATACCGACGGCCATGTCGACCACATTACCTTTGACCGCGAAGGCCTTGAACTCACTGATCACGCCCATAGGTTATTCCTTGTTACAGTTGAGAAGGGTGGAGGTCAGTGTAATTCAGTCGTACAAGGCTTGCTCGACACAACTGTTAACACTGTCGATTTTTATCGACACATTAAAACGCAAATAGTTTGCAAAGTGCCACCAATCGCGCGCGAATTACCCGTCATTTCGGCCAGTTACCAGATTATTTTCTTAATCGGGCCTGTGGTGTTTTTCTATTTATCTTCTGAGTCGCAGGTCACTAGCCTCTGACAAGCACAACAGAATGTGCGCTAAAAAAACCAGAGGAAACCTCGATGAACACTCCAATCCGCCGCAGGCCCGTGTCCGCGCGTCACGCGCTGGCACTGGTGACCGCAAGCCTGCTGTCCCTCTCCGTGCAAGCCGCCAACCTGACCCGCGATAACGGGGCCAACGTCGGTGATAACCAGAACTCGCAAACGGCCGGAGCGAACGGCCCGGTATTGTTGCAGGACGTTCAGCTGATCCAGAAGTTGCAGCGCTTTGACCGCGAACGCATCCCCGAGCGTGTGGTACATGCCCGCGGTACGGGCGCCCATGGCACCTTCACGGTGACCGACAACCTCAGCGACCTGACCAAGGCCAAGGTGTTCGCCGCCGGTGAAACCACGCCAGTGTTCGTACGCTTTTCGGCGGTCGTCCACGGCAACCATTCCCCTGAAACCCTGCGTGACCCACGGGGCTTTGCTACCAAGTTCTACACCGCCGAAGGTAACTGGGACCTGGTCGGCAATAACTTTCCGACCTTCTTTATCCGCGATGCCATCAAGTTCCCGGATATGGTCCATGCCTTCAAACCCGACCCACGCACCAACCTGGATGACGACTCGCGCCGTTTCGACTTCTTCTCCCATGTTCCCGAAGCCACGCGTACTTTGACCGAGTTGTACTCGGACTCCGGTACACCGGCCAGTTACCGCGAGATGGACGGTAATGGCGTACATGCCTACAAGTTGATCAACGCCAAGGGCGAAGTGCACTACGTCAAGTTCCACTGGAAGAGCCTGCAAGGCATCAAGAACCTGGATCCCAAGCAAGTCACCGAAGTACAGGGTCGTGACTACAGTCATATGACCAACGATTTGGTCACCCATATCAACAAGGGCGACTTCCCCAAGTGGGACTTGTATGTGCAAGTGCTCAAGCCCGAGGACTTGGCCAAGTTTGATTTCGACCCCCTGGATGCCACCAAGATCTGGCCGGATGTACCTGAGCGTAAAGTCGGGCAGATGGTGCTCAATCGCAACCCGGCCAATGTCTTCCAGGAAACCGAGCAAGTCGCGATGGCGCCTGCCAACCTGGTGCCGGGCATCGAGCCGTCGGAAGACCGCCTGCTGCAAGGCCGGGTGTTCTCCTATGCCGATACGCAAATGTACCGCTTGGGTGCGAACGCCCTGCAACTGCCGATCAACGCTCCACGGGTCACCGTCAACAACGGTAACCAGGACGGTGCGATGAACTTCGGCAAAACCACCACCGGCGTGAACTACCAGCCAAGCCGGCTGTTGCCACGCGAAGAGCCGCAAACCGCGCGCTACAGCCAGTCGCCGCTGTCGGGCAGCACCCAGCAGGCGAAGATCCAGCGCGAGCAGAACTTCAAACAGGCCGGTGACCTGTACCGCTCCTACACCAAGAAAGAGCGTCAGGACTTGATCGACAATTTCGGCGGCTCGCTGGCCACCACCGATGACGAGAGCAAGCACATCATCCTGTCGTTCCTTTACAAGGCTGATCCGGAATACGGCACCGGCGTGACCAAGGTGGCCAAAGGTGATCTGGCTCGCGTGAAGGCGCTGGCGGAAAAACTGACTGACTGATTCGTTGGTTGCGGTCGGCGCCTCTACGGGCGTCGACCTTTGGCAGGAGAAGCCCCTATGCGTATCTCTATCGGTTTACTGATGGCCATGCTGGCCTTTGTCGCCCATGCGGAGTCTCCCGACCCGGTGGCGCTCAAAGCCCAGTTGCAGGATTACTACTTCGACGCCGCTCGCCGTGGCGACCTCGACATGCTCAACACCTTTATCGACTCCGGCTACAGCCTCAACACCCAGGATGACAAAGGCTACACCGCACTGATTCTCGCCGCTTATCACGGCCAGGGCTCGTACGTGGAGCGTCTGCTCGACGCGGGTGCCAACGCCTGCGTACAGGACAAACGCGGCAACACGGCGCTGATGGGCGCAATCTTCAAGGGTGAGCTGAAAATCGCCCAGCGCCTGCTGGCCACCGACTGCAACCCGGACCAACGCAATGGCGCGGGACAGACTGCCGCCATGTACGCCGGGCTGTTCAAACGCGTCGAGTTGCTGGGTGAACTGCAAGCCAAAGGCGCAGACCTGAACGCCGAGGATCCCGTCGGTAACAGTGCTTCACGTTTGGCCAGTGGCGAAATCCGGACCCCGGCGTCGCGCTGAGCTATCATCGCGGTTTTTCGGTTGGAGGTTCTCACATGGCAAAGGCCAAGCGCATGTACGGCTGCACGGAGTGCGGCGCGACCTTTCCCAAATGGGCGGGCCAGTGCTCCGAATGCGGTGCGTGGAACACCCTGACTGAAACCATGATTGAAAGCGGTGGTGCCGCAGCTCCTACCGGCCGCGCCGGCTGGACCGGGCAACAGGCACAGATCAAGACCCTGGCCGAGGTCAGCGTCGAAGAGATCCCGCGTTTCTCCACCGCGTCCGGCGAACTGGACCGCGTACTTGGCGGTGGCCTGGTCGATGGTTCGGTGGTGCTGATCGGCGGTGACCCGGGCATCGGCAAGTCGACCATCCTCTTGCAAACCCTGTGCAGCATCGCCAGCCGTATGCCGGCGCTGTACGTCACCGGCGAAGAATCCCAACAGCAAGTGGCCATGCGCGCCCGCCGTTTGGGCCTGCCCCAGGACCAGTTGCGGGTCATGACCGAAACCTGCATCGAAAGCATCATCGCCACGGCGCGGATCGAAAAGCCCAAGGTCATGGTAATTGACTCGATCCAGACGATTTTCACCGAGCAACTGCAATCGGCACCGGGCGGCGTGTCCCAGGTGCGCGAGAGTGCGGCGCTGTTGGTGCGCTACGCCAAGCAGAGCGGCACGGCGATCTTCCTGGTCGGCCATGTGACCAAGGAAGGCGCGCTGGCCGGGCCACGGGTGTTGGAGCACATGGTGGATACCGTGCTGTATTTCGAAGGTGAGTCCGATGGCCGCCTGCGTTTGCTGCGGGCGGTAAAAAACCGCTTTGGCGCCGTGAACGAGCTGGGTGTGTTCGCCATGACTGACCGTGGACTGAAAGAAGTCTCCAACCCCTCGGCGATTTTTCTCACTCGGGCCCAGGAAGAAGTCCCGGGCAGTGTGGTGATGGCGACGTGGGAGGGTACCCGGCCCATGCTGGTGGAAGTCCAGGCGCTGGTGGATGACAGCCATTTGGCCAACCCGCGGCGGGTCACGCTGGGCCTGGACCAGAACCGTCTGGCGATGTTGCTGGCGGTATTGCACCGTCACGGCGGCATTCCGACCCATGACCAGGATGTTTTCCTTAACGTAGTGGGCGGGGTCAAGGTGCTGGAGACCGCCTCCGACCTGGCGCTGATGGCGGCGGTGATGTCCAGCCTGCGCAATCGGCCGCTGCCCCATGATCTGCTGGTGTTTGGTGAGGTCGGCCTGTCGGGCGAAGTCCGCCCGGTGCCCAGTGGGCAGGAGCGGTTGAAGGAGGCGGCCAAGCATGGGTTCAAGCGGGCGATCGTGCCCAAGGGCAATGCGCCGAAGGAAATGCCGGCAGGTTTGCAGGTGATTGGGGTGACGCGCCTGGAGCAGGCGTTGGATGCACTGTTCGAGTAGCCAGCGACACCGCGAAACCAATGTGGGAGGGAGCAAGCCCCCTCCCACATTTGAGTTGTGTTGGCTTCTAGATTTCCAGCAATGCCGCCAGCTCTCTGTGTAGCTCTTCCTCATCCCCCAGGTTCAACTCAATCAGTCGCCGCAAATGGCTGATCGAATCCAGATCGATATGTTGGCACACGAAGCCCAACTGCCCCTTATCCTCGTGGCTCAGCTTCACTTGCATCTTTATATGCGCTTTCGGATCCAGGCGTATGTCTACGTCGAACGGCAGCGCCTTGTTCCCCTTCCAATCTTCGGGGCGCTCGACCAGTAGACCCTTTAGCGAGAGATCCACCAGTTTCACCGGAAAATCCCATCCGTTTTGCCGAATTTCGGTTTTGGCATCAAAAGCAATCCGGCGAAAACGGCGGCGATCAGACGGTTGCTCAGTCATGGTGAAGTCCTCGGTGGATAGGAGGATTGTAGCCTTGCGCCATCATTTGGCATTTATTTCGTTTTTTTGCCGCATAGAAGGCTCTAGACCAACGTAGGGGGCTGGTCTTTGAGGCCAACAGCGCTAAACTCGGGCTGGCTGTCCTTTCTGTCCACCCTGGCTGGAATACAAAAATGAAAAATAATAATAGCCTGCTACGCCACCTACCCTGGCTGGTGCTGGCAATCGTAGGAGCGTGCGCCCTTGGCGTAGTGGCCTTGCGCCGCGGCGAGGCGATCAACGCCTTGTGGATTGTGGTCGCTGCTGTGGCCATCTATCTGGTTGCGTACCGTTACTACAGTCTGTTCATCGCCAATAACGTGATGCAACTCGACCCTCGGCGGGCCACCCCCGCAGTGGTCAATAACGACGGTTTGGACTATGTGCCGACCAACAAACATATCCTTTTCGGTCACCACTTTGCGGCGATTGCCGGTGCAGGCCCGTTGGTCGGTCCGGTGCTGGCGGCGCAGATGGGTTACCTGCCCGGCACTCTGTGGCTGATTGCCGGTGTGGTGCTGGCGGGTGCGGTGCAGGACTTCATGATCCTGTTCCTGTCCACTCGTCGCAACGGGCGTTCCCTGGGTGACATGGTTCGCGAAGAGATGGGCCGCATTCCCGGGACCATCGCCCTGTTTGGCTGCTTCCTGATCATGATCATCATCCTCGCGGTGCTGGCGCTGATCGTGGTCAAGGCCCTGGCCGAGAGCCCATGGGGCATCTTTACGGTGATGGCGACCATCCCGATTGCGATGTTCATGGGCATCTACATGCGCTACATCCGCCCGGGCCGCATCGGTGAAATTTCGATCATCGGCGTGCTGTTGCTGCTGGGTTCGATCTGGCTGGGCGGGCAGATTGCCGCTGACCCGGTCTGGGCCAAAGCCTTCACCTTCACCGGGATCCAGATCACCTGGATGCTGATCGGCTACGGCTTCGTTGCCGCTGTTCTGCCGGTTTGGCTGATCCTGGCGCCGCGTGACTACCTGTCGACGTTCCTGAAAATCGGCACCATCATCGCTCTGGCGATCGGCATCCTGGTCACCATGCCTGACCTGAAAATGCCAGCACTGACCCAGTTCATCGACGGCACTGGCCCGGTGTGGAAGGGCGGCCTGTTCCCGTTCCTGTTCATCACCATTGCCTGTGGCGCGGTCTCGGGCTTCCACGCGCTGATCTCTTCGGGTACCACGCCCAAGTTGCTCGCCAGTGAAAGCCACGCCCGTTACATCGGATACGGCGGCATGTTGATGGAGTCGTTCGTGGCCATCATGGCGATGGTTGCCGCTTCGGTGATCGAGCCTGGCGTGTACTTCGCCATGAACAGCCCGGCGGCGATTGTCGGTACTGACGTGGTCACCGTGGCGCAAACCGTCAGCAGTTGGGGCTTTGCAATTACCCCTGAAGCGCTGTCGGCCGTTGCCCACGATATCGGTGAAACCACCATTCTGGCGCGTGCCGGCGGTGCGCCGACGCTGGCGGTCGGTATCGCACAGATCCTGCACAGTGTGCTGCCGGGTGAAAACACCATGGCGTTCTGGTACCACTTTGCGATCCTGTTCGAAGCGCTGTTCATCCTCACCGCAGTGGATGCCGGTACCCGTGCCGGTCGTTTCATGCTGCAAGACCTGCTCGGTTCGTTCGTGCCTGCGCTCAAACGCACCGAGTCCTGGACCGCCAACCTGATCGCGACGGCCGGTTGCGTGGCCATGTGGGGTTACCTGCTGTACCAGGGCGTGATCGACCCACTGGGTGGCATCAACACCTTGTGGCCGCTGTTCGGTATCTCCAACCAGATGCTGGCGGGTATCGCGCTGATGCTGGCGACCGTTGTGCTGATCAAAATGAAGCGCCAGCGCTACATCTGGGTGACCATGTTGCCGGCCGTCTGGCTGCTGATCTGCACCACCACCGCAGGCTTCATCAAGCTGTTCGACGCCAACCCGGCGATCGGCTTCCTGTCGCTGGCCAAGAAATACAGCGATGCCCTGGCCAACGGTCAGATCCTCGCCCCGGCCAAGAGCATCGACCAGATGCAGCATGTGATCTGGAACGCCTACACCAACGCAACGCTGACGGCGCTGTTCCTGTTCGTGGTATTCAGCATCCTGTTCTATGCGCTCAAAGTCGGCGTAGCCGCCTGGGGCAACAAAGAGCGTACGGATAAAGAAGCGCCATTCCAGGCCGTACCGGACGCATAAGCGAGGATTGCCACTATGTTCAATGACATCAGTCGCCTCGGTAAATACCTCGGTCAGGCTGCGCGCCTGATGGTCGGCATGCCCGACTACGACACCTACGTCGAGCATATGCAAACCAAACACCCGGACAAGCCGGTGATGGACTACAAGGCGTTCTTCCGCGAACGCCAGGAGGCCCGTTACGGCGGCAAGGGTGGGCCCAAGTGCTGTTGACCCGGTAACGCGGGCCAATGCGATACCCCTGTGGGAGCAGGGCTTTCTGTGGGAGCTGGCTTGCCTGCGATAGCATCACCTCGGTCTGACTGAAGCACCGAGTTGTCTGCATCGCAGGCAAGCCAGCTCCCACAGGGGCCTTTGCTCCCACTTTTGTTTTGTGTTTATTCAGTTATCAGGAGAATAGTTTTGTCCTCTCCCATCCCCGTCACCATCCTCAGCGGCTTCCTCGGTGCCGGCAAGACCACCTTGCTGCGCCATCTGCTCAAGGCCGAGCACGGCTTGAAAATCGCCGTGATCGAAAACGAATTCAGTGACGCCGGCATCGACACCCAGCTCTTGGGCGACGAGCCGGTGCAAGTCATGACCCTGTCCAACGGCTGCGTGTGCTGCACCATCCACACCGACCTGACCAAGGCGCTTTACCTGCTGCTTGAGCGCCTGGACAGCAGCGAGATCGCCTTTGACCGGCTGGTGATCGAATGCACCGGCCTGGCGGATCCTGCGCCGGTGGCCCAGACTTTTTTCATCGACGAAGAACTGCGCGAGCGCTACATCCTCGACGGCATCATTACCCTGGTGGACGCCGCCCACGCCGAGCATCACCTGACCCAGACCATCGCCCAGGCCCAGATCGGCTTTGCCGACCGCCTGCTGGTGAGCAAGCGCGACCTGGTGGACGACGCCACCTTCGACGCCCTCAGCCAGCGCCTGACCCGTATCAACCGGCGTGCGCCGATCCGTGTGGTGGATCACGGCAAGATCGACTTGGCTGAGTTGCTGGATGTGCGCGGCTTCAACCTCAATGCCGGCATGAGCCTGCGACCGGTCAGCGCTGCGCCATCGGTCGACCGTATTTCCAGCCTGGTGCTGCGCACCGACCAGCCGCTGGATATCGACCGCCTCAGTGAGTTCATGAACGAACTGCTGGAAGACCACGGCAAGCAGCTGCTGCGCTACAAGGGCGTGCTGAATATTGCCGGGGAGGATCGACGCATGGTGTTCCAGGGCGTGCTGAAACTCTATGGTTTTGACTGGGACACCGAATGGGCCGAGGGTGAAGCGCGGGAGAGTGTGATTGTGTTTATTGCCGATGAGTTGCCGGAGGACAAGATCCGTGAAGGCTTCCAGCGCGTCTACCAATCCTGACTTGAAATGCGATCAACTGTGGGAGGGGGCTTGCTCCCGATTGCGGTGGGTCAGTAAACATATAAGTGACTGACACACTGCTATCGGGAGCAAGCCCCCTCCCACAATTGAATGCATTTCAAATTGAAATAAAAAAGCCCGGCTCAAGAGCCGGGCTTTTCATTCAAGCAACTGCAATCAAGCGCCGTATACCGGCAGCTTCTTGCAGATGGCCTTGACCTTCTCACGTACCGCGTCGATCACGGCTTCGTTGTTCAGGTCAGCCAGGATGTCGCAGATCCAGCCGGCCAGTTCCTTGCACTCTGCTTCCTTGAAGCCACGGGTGGTCACAGCCGGGGTGCCGAAGCGCAGGCCGGAGGTGACGAACGGCGAACGTGGGTCGTTCGGCACGGAGTTCTTGTTTACGGTGATGAAGGCTTTGCCCAGGGCAGCGTCAGCATCTTTACCGGAAATGTCCTGCTTGATCAGCGACAGCAGGAACAGGTGGTTTTCAGTACCGCCGGACACCACGTCAAAACCGCGCTCGATGAACACAGCTGCCATGGCCTGGGCGTTCTTCACCACTTGTTGCTGGTAGGTCTTGAACTCAGGCTGCAGTGCTTCCTTGAAGCAGATCGCCTTGGCGGCAATCACGTGCTCCAGCGGGCCACCCTGGGCGCCCGGGAATACCGCGGAGTTGAGCTTCTTCTCGATCTCGGCGTTGGCGCGAGCCAGGATCAGGCCGCCGCGTGGACCGCGCAGGGTCTTGTGGGTAGTGGTGGTCACCACGTCAGCGTAAGGCACTGGGTTCGGGTACACGCCCGCTGCCACCAGACCGGCCACGTGGGCCATGTCGACGAACAGGTAGGCACCGACCTTGTCGGCGATTTCACGGAAGCGTGGGAAATCCAGGATCTGCGAGTAGGCAGAGAACCCAGCCACGATCATTTTTGGCTTGTGCTCGACCGCCAGGCGCTCGACTTCGTCGTAGTCGATCAGGCCGTTGGCATCGATACCGTACTGGACGGCGTTGTACAGCTTGCCGGAGGAAGAAACGCTGGCGCCGTGGGTCAGGTGACCGCCGTGGGCCAGGCTCATGCCCAGGATAGTGTCGCCGCCTTGCAGCAGGGCCAGGTACACGGCGCTGTTGGCCTGGGAACCGGCGTGTGGCTGGACGTTGGCGTAATCGGCGCCGAACAGCTCCTTGGCACGGTCGATGGCCAACTGCTCAACCACGTCGACGTACTCGCAACCACCGTAGTAGCGCTTGCCCGGGTAGCCTTCGGCGTACTTGTTGGTCAAAACCGAACCTTGAGCCTCCATCACCGCAGGGCTGGTGTAGTTTTCCGAAGCGATCAGCTCAATGTGCTCTTCCTGGCGCACGGCTTCTTGCTCCATGGCGGCGAAGAGATCGGCGTCGTACTTGGCAATAGTCAAATCACGGCTGAACATGGCGGTCCTCAAGGATCGGGGGCAGAAAAGGAGGGCATTCTAACCCAATGGGTTTTGGATGGCATATGAAAGGACATCATGTCGCGGACAAGTGGGGCTCATCTGGAGATGAGTGGTGTCAGTACTGGCCCCCATCGCAGGCAAGCCAGCTCCCACATTTGACTGTGTGGACCCGATCAAATGTGGGGGCTGGCTTGCCTGCGATGAGGCCATAAGCTCCACTGCAGCACTTCAGTCGAACATGAAGAGAGCATCATTACTGAACTGCGCCTCGAACCGATTCGCCGGCATCGGCCGCCCGAACAGGTAACCCTGTACCTCATCACAGCCATGCTCGCGCAAAAAGTCCAATTGCTCGTGGGTTTCCACACCTTCGGCGATCACCGCCAGGTTCAGGCTGTGGGCCATGGCAATGATCGCCCGGGCGATCTGTGCGTCCTGCTCACCGGAGGGCAGGCCATCGACGAAGGTGCGGTCGATCTTCAGCACGTCGATGGGGAATTGCTTGAGGTAGTTGAGCGATGAATAGCCAGTGCCAAAGTCGTCTACCGCGATGCTCAGGCCCAGGTTCTTCAAGCTGGCGAGGATTTGCAGCGCTTCGTTGACTTCGCGCATCAGGATACTTTCGGTCAGTTCCAGCTCCAGGCACGCTGGCGGCAGGCCAGTGTCCTTGAGGATGGTGGCGATGCGCGTGCCCAGCTGGCCGTCGGAAAACTGCCGCGCCGAGATGTTCACCGAGACTTTGGGCACCCGCACCTTGTTCTGGTGCCAGGTCTTGAGTTGGCGACAGGCTTCGCTGATCACCCAATCGCCCACGTCCACCACCAGCCCGAGTTCTTCCAATACCGGAATGAAATCCCCCGGTGGCACCAGCCCGCGACGCGGGTGGCGCCAGCGCAGCAGGGCCTCGGCACCGGTCAGGCGTTTGCCGTCGCCGCTGAATTGCGGTTGGTAATACAGCACGAATTCGTTCTGGTCCAGGGCGTGGCGCAGGTCGCTCTCCAGTTCCAGACGCTCCAGGGCGCTGGCGTTCATGTCGGCCTGGTAGAACTGGAAGTTGTTCTTGCCGCGCTCTTTGGCGTGATACATCGCCGTATCCGCGTTTTTCATCAGTTGGCTCAGCTCGTTGCCGTCTTGGGGGCTGAGGGCGATGCCGATACTGGCGGTCACGAAAAACTCGCGGCCTTCGAGCACGAATGGCTTCACCAGGCTGGCCAGGATCTGTTCGGCCACATGAATCGCGCGGTTCAGCGCCATTTCGCGGCTGACCCGTGGTTGCAACAGCAGGGTGAACTCGTCGCCGCCCATGCGCGCCACGGTGTCGTCTTCGGCCACGCAACCGAGCAGGCGCGTCGCCATTTCCTTGAGCATACGGTCGCCGGCAGCGTGGCCGAGGGAGTCATTGATCGGCTTGAAGCGGTCGAGGTCGAGGAACATCAACACCACCCACGACTTCTGCCGTTCTGCCGATTGCAACGCCGTGTGCAGACGGTCCTGGAACAGCGTGCGGTTGGGCAGGTGGGTCAGGGCGTCGTAGTAGGCCAGGCGGTGGATGCGCTGTTCGCTGGCCTTGCGCTCGCTGATATCGCTGAAGAAGCAGACGTAGCTGGCCAGGTCGCCTTCGTCGTCGAACACCGCCGTAATGCCGACCCAGGCCGGGTAATGCTCGCCGTTGCGGCGCTTGAGCCACACTTCGCCTTCCCAGGTACTGTGCTGGTGCAGTTGCTTGAGCACATAACGCAGGTGGGCTTCCTGCTGCTCGTCGACGGTGAGCATGTTCGGCAATTGGTCGAGCACGTCCGCCACTTCATACCCGCTGACCCGGCTGAACGCCTCGTTGGCTTGCACGATATAACCGGCCGGATCGGTGATCAGGATCGCCGAGGTGGAGTGCTCGAAGACCGTGGCCGCCATGCGCAGGTCTTTTTCGGCGCGGCGTTGCTGGCTGATATCGCGGCCCACGCCGAGGATGCCCTCAAACGCGCCATGTTCATCCCACACCAGCACCAGGCGCAGTTCGATCGGTACTTTGCGCCCGTCGGCGCGCAGGCAGTCGAACAGGAACAGTTGGGTCTGGACGTCATCGCGCAAGGTGTTCAACGCCTCGGGGTTGCCGAGGGCGCGACTGACCTGTTCCATCAGGCTATAAATGCCGGTCAACTGTTGCGGGTTGGCAACGATTGACTGCCAGCCATGCTTGAACACCCAATCCACGTCATAGCCCAGTACGGTGTTGACCGATGGGCTGATGTAATTCAGAGCCAGTTGGCTGTCGGTAGAGCAGATCACATCGCTGATGCTTTCAGCCAACATCCGGTAGCGCTGTTCGCTGTCGCGCAGGGATTCGCTGGCTTCGATCTGGTCGGTAATGTCCTTGGCCACACCGATGATCCGAGTGACCACCGTGGACGTGTCCCGGGCCAGGGCCTGTTCGCGAATATCGAAGCGGCGCCACTGGTTATTGCGGTGGCGAAAGCGCAGTTGGCAGTGCAACTGGGTCGTATAGCCGACCTGGCGTTGCTGTTCACGCGAGTCATGGTAGTGCTCGGCGTCTTCGGGGTGCAGCAGGATTTCCCAGAAGTACTCACCCATTTGCTGCAGTTCGGCTTTGTTGTAGCCCAGGGTGTGGCCCAGATGATGGTTGCTGAAAATCATGCGCTGGCTGATCACGTCCTGCACATACAGGTGATCGGGCACCGTGCGCACCACATCCGACCAGAAGCTCTCGCGCTCCACCAGCGACAACTCGATCAGCTTGCGGCTGGTGATGTCGCTGATGCTGAGGATCACGGCCTTGACGTCATCCTGCTGCTCCGGCAAACGCATCACCAGCCACAGGTACTGTTCGTTGCCGGCCACGTCGTTGAGCTGGATTTCCAGTTCCAGCTGTTTTTGCCGGGTCAGTACGGCTTCCAGCACCTGATAGCCGATGGACGTGGCATTGCTCGGGCAATCATCGATCAGGCGTTCCCATGCCTGCTCGCAGGACGCAACGTTGAGCAGGCGCACGGCCATCTGGTTGACCTCGGTAACGCGCAACTCCTTGAGCAGTTGCTTGCGCTCGGCAGGGTTGGCCTGCAACCAGGCGTGCAACTGTTCGCGGCTTTGTACCTGGGTCTTGTTGCAAAACGCCTTGAGCCCCGCCAGGTCAAGCACGCACAAGGCCACGCCTGTGCCTTCGAAGATGTCCTGATAGCGTCGCCGGCCTTCATTCACCTGGCGTTGGCGGCGGCGCATGTTGAGCAGCACGATCACCGGGACCAGCGAAAACGCCAGACCCAGCAGGCACTTGCCGATAAAGGCCGGCAGCAGTTGTTCCAGCACCGCGCTGCGGTCAAACAGGCCGCGCAGTTGCCAGTCGCTTTTGCTCAAGGGCGTGACCAGCACACTGCGGTTCAATTCTTCCGGCGTCAGGGCGCTGGACCACTGCGCCGGCATCCCGCTGTCACGGCTGACCACACGATGGTTGAGGCTGTTCTCGATCGCCCACATCGGGCGCTGGCCCTGAATGTCCTGCCGTGTCAGGTTGGCCAGGTAGTTGGGGGCCAGGCGCAAGGCCCAGTACACCTTGGAGCCACCGCTGGGTTGGTGCAGCAACAGATAGATGACCGTGCCGTCATTGTCGTTGCTCAGGTAATAAGACTGGGCGTGACTGCGCTTGACCAGGTCTTCGAGCAGGGCACTGTCTTGGCTGCCTTCGGCAGTGTCGCTGATCAGCGCGCCGCTGGGGGCGAGCAGGGCGAAGCTGCGCAGGTCCGGCAACGAGCGCTGCAATGTGCGCATCAAGGCCTGCTGCTGCTCGGCATTGCGCGGCGGCTCGACAATGGGCAGCAGGTTCAGGGCGATCTGCGCGCTCAGGGCCATGCTCTGGCTGATCTGCTCGGCGAGGTCTGCACTGTAGTCGATGGTGTATTGCTGCTGGTTTTTCTGGTTTTGCTGCAACTGGTCAAGCAGTTGCCAGAACAATAACGCGAGCAACATCAGCACAAGCGTCGCCAATGCGCCCTTCAAGGTACCGTGCAGGGGCGCTCCCGGCGCAATATGAGCGGCGCGCAAGGGAGTGGGCGGCGTGACTTTGGACAAGCTGTGATCCTGCGGTTGGCTGGACTGGCGCGCGACGTGCACTATAAGCCGGACGCCCGGAGGGCGGCTAGCATGCCTTGAGTTGTGGCAAAGTGCCAGTCTTCCCTGGCTGGACTGCCCCAGCGCATTCAGGTAGCTTTGCCGGTTACGCGGGGGCGTTCCAGCCCCAGACATTCAGGCTTTTTCCCCACGCAGGCATTGATGATAGTCAAAGGCCCGCGCGGCGCATGGCCTGGCACGGGCTTCGTCCGCTTAATTCATCAGTCACTGACGCTAGGTTCACCATGGCTCAATACGTCTTCACCATGCATCGGCTGGGAAAAGTTGTTCCGCCGAAGCGGGAAATCCTGAAAAACATTTCGTTGTCCTTCTTCCCAGGCGCCAAGATCGGCGTGCTCGGCCTCAACGGCTCGGGTAAGTCCACGCTGCTGAAAATCATGGCCGGCGTCGACACCGAGTTCGAAGGCGAAGCCCGCCCGATGCCGGACCTGAACATCGGTTACCTGCCGCAAGAGCCGATCCTGGATCCGACCAAGACCGTGCGCGAAGTGGTTGAAGAGGCCGTCAGCGTGATCAAGGACGCCCAGGCGCGCCTCGACGAGGTCTATGCCGCCTACGCCGAACCGGATGCCGACTTCGACAAGCTGGCCGCCGAACAGGCCAAGCTCGAAGCCATCCTGCAGGCCGGCGACGGTCACAACCTGGAGCGCCAACTGGAAGTCGCCGCCGATGCGCTGCGCCTGCCGGCGTGGGACGCCAAGGTCGAGCACCTGTCTGGTGGTGAAAAACGTCGTGTGGCCCTGTGCCGCCTGCTGCTGTCGGCTCCCGACATGCTGCTGCTCGACGAACCGACCAACCACCTGGACGCCGATTCCGTCGCCTGGCTGGAGCACTTCCTGCACGACTTCCCGGGCACCGTGGTTGCGATCACGCACGACCGGTATTTCCTGGACAACGTTGCCGGCTGGATCCTCGAGCTCGACCGCGGCGCCGGTATCCCTTACGAGGGCAACTATTCTGGTTGGCTGGAAGCCAAGTCCGACCGTCTGGCCGCCGAATCCAAGCAGCAATCGGCTCACGAAAAAGCCATGAAGGAAGAGCTGGAGTGGGTGCGCAAAGGCGCCAAGGCCCGCCAGTCCAAATCCAAGGCCCGTCTGCAACGCTTTGAAGAAATGCAGTCGCAGGAATTCCAGAAGCGCAGCGAAACCAACGAGATCTACATCCCGGCCGGTCCGCGCCTGGGTGACAAGGTCATCGAGTTCAAGAACGTATCCAAGGGCTATGGCGACCGCGTGCTGATCGACAACCTGTCGTTCTCCATGCCAAAAGGCGCGATCGTTGGCGTCATTGGTGGTAACGGTGCGGGTAAGTCCACGCTGTTCCGCATGTTGATGGGCAAGGAAACTCCGGACTCCGGCAGCATCGAGATCGGCGACACCGTGCAACTGGCCTGTGTGGACCAGAGCCGCGACGACCTCGACGGCAGCAAGACCGTATTCCAGCAGATCTCCGACGGCTCCGACCAGATCCGCATCGGCAACTATGAAATCCCGTCGCGCACCTATGTCGGCCGTTTCAACTTCAAGGGCGGCGATCAGCAGAAGTTCGTCAAGGACCTGTCCGGTGGTGAGCGTGGTCGCTTGCACTTGGCCCTGACCTTGAAAGAGGGCGGCAACGTGTTGCTGCTCGACGAACCGTCCAACGACCTCGACGTTGAAACCCTGCGTTCCCTGGAAGAAGCCCTGCTGGACTTCCCGGGCGCCGCCATTGTGATCTCTCACGATCGGTGGTTCCTTGACCGCGTCGCGACCCACATCCTGGCGTACGAAGATGACTCCCAGGCGGTGTTCTTCGAAGGTAACTACACCGAGTACGAAGCAGACCGTAAAAAGCGCTTGGGCGAAGCAGCTGCCCAGCCGCACCGTGTGCGTCACAAAAAACTGGCCTGATTCGGGCTGGTTTGAAAAAAGCGAAGCCTTCGGACTTCGCTTTTTTTTGGGCGCTGTTCAGGTGGACCGAGGCGACTTCATCGCAGGCAAGCCAGCTCCCACATTAGATCGAGTACCTCTGCTACGACACGGTCCAATGTGGGAGCTGGCTTGCCTGCGATAGCGGTTTAACTATTGGTGCATATCTCGCGTTGAAATCCCTGTTAGAGGGCAAAAACCCTGATTATTTATATCCAATGCACCATTTAAATTCACAAAAGCGACATTTTGCCCTGTCACGGTGCGAAATGAATTGATAAAGTCCGGCTCATTCTCTGTTTAACAACAATCAATTTGCCGAGACTTTTCATGATCGAATCCGTCGAATCCTTCCTGGCCCGCCTCAAGAAACGCGACCCCGACCAGCCGGAATTCCACCAGGCTGTAGAAGAAGTCCTGCGCAGCCTGTGGCCCTTTCTTGAAGCCAACTCCCACTACCTGACCTCGGGCATTCTGGAACGCATTTGCGAACCGGAACGCACCATCACCTTCCGGGTGTCGTGGGTGGATGATCACGGCAAGGTTCAGGTCAATCGCGGTTTCCGTATCCAGATGAACAGCGCCATCGGCCCGTACAAAGGTGGCTTGCGCTTTCACCCTTCGGTCAACCTGGGCGTGCTGAAATTCCTCGCCTTCGAGCAGACCTTCAAAAACTCCCTGACCTCGCTGCCCATGGGCGGCGGCAAAGGCGGCTCGGACTTCGACCCCAAGGGCAAGAGCGATGCCGAAGTGATGCGCTTCTGCCAGGCGTTCATGAGCGAGCTGTACCGCCACATCGGTGCGGACGTCGACGTACCGGCCGGCGATATCGGTGTGGGCGCACGGGAAATCGGCTTTCTGTTCGGCCAGTACAAGCGCCTGAGCAATCAATTCACTTCAGTGCTGACCGGCAAAGGCATGACCTATGGCGGCAGCCTGATTCGTCCGGAAGCCACCGGTTTCGGCTGTGTGTATTTCGCCGAGGAAATGCTCAAGCGCCAAGGTCAGCGGGTCGAAGGCAAGCGGGTGGCGCTGTCCGGCTCCGGCAACGTGGCGCAATACGCGGCGCGCAAGGTCATGGACCTGGGCGGCAAGGTGGTTTCCCTGTCGGACTCCGAAGGCACCCTGTACGCCGAAAGTGGTTTGACCGAAGAACAATGGTCGGCCCTGCTGGAGCTGAAAAACGTACAACGTGGGCGCATCAGTGAATTGGCTGAACGTTTCGGCCTGGAATTCCGCAAAGGCCAAACCCCCTGGGAGCTGGCGTGCGATATCGCGCTGCCATGCGCCACCCAGAACGAACTCGACGCCCAAGCCGCACGCACGCTGTTGCGCAACGGCTGCATCTGCGTGGCCGAAGGCGCCAACATGCCGACCACCCTGGAGGCTGTGGATATCTTCATCGACGCGGGCATCCTGTTTGCGCCCGGCAAGGCGTCCAACGCCGGCGGTGTGGCGGTGAGCGGCCTGGAAATGTCGCAGAACGCCATGCGCCTGCTGTGGACCGCCGGGGAAGTGGACAGCAAACTGCACAACATCATGCAGTCGATCCACCATGCCTGCGTGCATTACGGTGAGGAAAACGGCCGGGTCAACTACGTCAAGGGCGCCAACATCGCAGGCTTCGTGAAAGTGGCTGACGCGATGCTGGCCCAGGGTATCGTCTAAACCTCGGGCTCGATGCTCAGCACTTCGATCAACTGATCGCCGACGGGGCGCTTCCACAGCACCTCGTCGCCCACCTGGGCCCCCAACAAGGCGCGGCCCAGAGGCGAGCCCCAGTTGATCAAACCGGCGTTGGCGTCGGCTTGATCCTCACCTACCAATTGAATGCGCTGCTGCTCGTCCTGCTCATTGGCGAACGTGACCCAGCTGCCGATCTGCACCTTGTCGGTGGCTCTCGCCGGCGCGACCACCTGAGCGCTCTGCACCCGCTGGTTGAAGTAACGCAGGTCCCGCTCAAGATCCGCCTGGCGCTGCTTATCGGCATGCTCACCCTTGGCGGACTCGGCGCTGTACTCAAGCTGCAATTGCGCCACCTTGGCTTGCAACTGCGCCAACCCTTGCGCGGTCAGGCGGTTAGGTTGCGCGCTGACCTGACGCTCCACCGGCTGATCGGCCTGGGCGGCGGCGTTGTCTTCATTTACAAAAGCTCGGCTCATGGTGTTCTCCCTCTATGGCATTTGGGCCATGTTCGCCGTGCTTTAGTTTCGATGGATGTCTGCAAACGACCTATTGCGAGCGATACGCCTTGGCCGCATCGCGGTCTTTTTCCTGCTGCCACTCGTGCTCGCGGTCGTTGTTGCGGTTGTCCTGGTAGTCGCGCAGCTCTTCGCTCTCGCGCATGGCCTTGCATTGGCGGAAACCATCCTCCCAGCCTTCGGCATAGTGCTTTTCTTTCAGATAGCGCGGCACGTTCTTGCGAAACTCTCCGGTGATTACCCCCGCAGCCTGGCGACCGCTGCTGCAACCGTCGTCAAAGCCATCGGCAAACGCGGGTGGGTAACCCTTGGCCAGTAAATCCTGATGGGTTGTTTGGCACCCCGCCAGCCACACCACTGCACACAGCATTAGCGCATACCGCCACATGGCGTACTCCCTGGCCGATTCACGGCTGATATGGAGAGTCTAGAAGGGGATTTGTCAGCTGTATGTGAAAGAGGTGTCAGAGGGATGTGCAGGACTTTTGGCCAAGCACAAAATCAAATGTGGGAGGGGCGGTGCGACGATTCGACTTGCTCCCGATGACAGAGTGTCAGTCACTGAATGCTGGACCTGACACACCGCAATCGGGAGCAAGTCGAATCGTCGCACCGCCCCTCCCACAGTTTTATCCATAACTCCGGTCTCCCGGTGCAGCCTTTATTCGTAGTAACCCACTGTCTTTTTTAGCTGATCGGCGTATTCGTAAATTTCATCAATGGATGAAATAGCGTGTCGGGTCTCATTCTTTTCCTCGTCGAATACCCCGAGGTACTTTTGGCTACGATTGAAGTGGAGTCGGCAGATGGGCTTACGATTGTTGTCATCCAGTAATATCCCAAAATAGCTTTGGGTATCACGTTGAACGATTCGTTTGGCATCGACAACAGACCGGACGACAGCGCGGACGATGTGGTAACCCTCCATTTCCTCAAGGGTTGTCAGGATTTTATCTTCTGCCTCGTCTCGATCCTGCATGTCTACATTTGTACTGTTCGCGACAGTCAATGACGTTATCGCCGGCTGAATTGCACCACTCATGGCAGACTTCAGTCGCTCATTAATTTGGTCATTCAAAAATTGAGCTAACGCTTTGCGTGTTAGTTCGAAAAATTGCTCCCGCACTTTCTGCGTGATCACTCCTTCGTAAACTCGGGATGCGAAAAATTTCACGAAGTCGTCTTCTGGTTTACTGACTTGTGCGCCAATGAGCTTCTTGAGTTGGCTGACGTATTTCAGCTCTCCCGCTGCGCTTATGATCGAGTCCACATCGAAGGCTGATTTGGTAAGTTTTATCAGCTCTGGTACGGAGTATTCATCAATGTCCAGCAGATCCAGCTCTAAAAATGGCTTTTCGTCCATTTTGTTAGGGGCGTCCAGATCGGTAAAAAATCTGTAGACCTGGCCGTTGGTAAGAATTGAGATTCTTGCGCTTGTAACGTGAAAGTACCGAAAGAGCTGCGACGCGTGGTTAATGCTCAATGACTCGCCAATCTTTTTGCATTCAATGAGTATCTGAACCTCGCCATCTTTCATGATTGCGTAGTCGATTTTTTCACCTTTTTTCGTTCCGACGTCGCAGATAAATTCGGGCGTCACCTCTTGCGGGTCAAACACGTCATAACCCAACACGGTGTTGATAAAAGGCATTACAAAAGCATTTTTTGTAGCTTCTTCTGTTTGGATGGCGGGGCCTTGCAGACGGACTTTTGCTGCCAGGCTGGTGAGTTTTTCAAGAAATTCCATATAAGCCTCTTACCCTATTCGGATCCGTGTATAGAAGTGGTGGCAAATTGATTGCCACTCGATACTAGACACAAAACCTCACAAAGAGAATGAGGTAAGAGGCGGTTTGTTTCGACTGAAAAAAGCTAAAAAGACGTCCGAAATTTCCTGCCTATTTTTCAATGGGTTGCAAGAGCGCCAATAATTTGTGCCTGGCGGCGAAAGACTGGTAATCCTGAGCAGATAATATGGATGGATCAGGCTTGTGGCTTGCCGACTTTGTCTAGCACAGCATATTCAACCAATTCCTGTCGGATAAACGCCGCAATCATCGCGCGATATACCTGCTCAGTGACCTCAGGATTAGCCCCCGCCGCCAGGGATAGATCCCGCACTTTCGCAATCACCTGTTCAACCCGTTGCGGCGCCTTGACGCCATCGGTGTCTTTTTTGAAGCGTGCGGCTTGGGATACGTAGTGCCCGCGTTCGGCGATCAGAGTGACGATTTTCTGGTCAAGGAGGTCGATGTTAGTGCGGACTTCTTCAAGGGTATTGCAGTAAACGGCCATATTAAGTGGGCTCCTGATTAGGCGAGAAATGCTAACAAAGTGTGGGAGGGTCTTGCCCCCGATGACTATGGGTACCTACACAATTTTGTAGGTTTTAGCAGCCGACGGTAACTACGATGCGGAGCGAGTCGCTTTGGATCTGCTTTTGATCTTAGGCGCCCCGTTAAACCACGCTGGCCGGAATTCGACAGGGATTTGGGGGGTAAACCGGCAGGGATGCCGGTTTAGCCGCCCCGCGCCATGGATGGCGCGTGGCGGCGGCCCCCCAAATCCATGGCGGATTACGGGCACACCGAGCCTAAGCGAGGTGCCGAGTGGTGGGGCAAGAGCGTTTTGCCTACTTTGCCGCTTTTGCAAAGTGAGCCGCCGTCAGGGCGGAACCTTAAGTAGCCGTTACCGCAAGAATGGATATGTACTCGGTATAACGGTGTCGGCTGTCAGGCCGCCATCGCAGCGATGCGGCGACCCGACAAGCCAGCCACAGTTTGATCGTGGGGTGTCAGGTAGATAAGCGTCGGCTGTCCGTCGTCACGGGAGCAAGCTCCCTCGCCACAGGTTTAGCGTCGTACCGAAGGTGTGTAGATACCTATGCCCCGATGACAAACTGGCAGTCACTGAATACTGGACTGACACACCGCAATCGGGAGCAAGTCGAATCGTCGCACCGCCCCTCCCACATTTTGATTTTCATCAGGCTTGAGTCAGTAGTGATACCACTTCAATTCAAGCATCACTTCATTCACCGGCGTGGACAGGTGGCTGAACTCACGCTGGGCGCTCAAGCGCAGGCCCAGGTTGCGTGACAGTTCCCATTGCTGGTTGAGGCTGATGCTGCGCCGCACTTCGCCGTTGGTGAAGAAATCGCCCTTGGCTTCCAGGCTCAGGTTGCCCAGTGGGTTCTTCCACAGTACGCCAGTGTTGAAGCCGGCGGCGGGGGAGATGGCTTCGCTGAAGTCATTGTTGTGCTCCACACGCACGGTGCCGAGGGCGAAGCCGAGCATGTCGTCGGAGAGCTGCCAGGTGCCGCCGGCACCGCCGTTGACGTGGGCCACCAGGGTTTCGTCGTCGTGCTTGCCCGGTACCCGCTCCAGGCCGCCGGTGACTTGCCATGACCAGGGTTGCAGCAGCGCGTTACGCGGCGTCAGCGAGCGGATGGTGGCCAGGTCCAGTTGCTGCAGTTGCCAGTGATTGCCTTCGTACTGGCGCAGTTTCATTTGCAGGATTTCGATCTGGGCGCCGAGGGGGAAGCCTTCGGCGTTGTCGTTAAGGTCGTGATAGGCCATGCGCAGGCCATATTCACCAAAGGCTTTGTCGCCACGGGTACCGATGCCGGCTTGCCAGGTGCGTGACTGGTGGCCGTTTTCCGGCAAACCAGGCGGCGTGATCTTGAGGTCTGGCGCAGGGTTCTGGTTGATCGCCCGCAGCAGTTCGAAGCTGCGTTGGGAGCGTTCGGTGTCGCGTTCCAGCCCATTGGCGCGGTAGCGGCCCAGGCGGTAGGCGGCGTCGATGATCAGCGCCTGGCGCTCGCGAGGCAGGGCCTTGAATGCGGGCTCTTGCAGTTGCTTCTGGTCATCGCTGACTTTCAACACCCACTGTTGCTCATCGCTATCCAGCGGCTTGGCGCGTTCGAGCAGTTCGCGTTCACGCGAGGGGCGATAGTCGATCTTTTCCACCAGGCCTGCGTCCTTTACCGCCTTGACGGTATCGGTCGGGATCGCGGTGAGCGGGAATTGCTCGGTCAGGCGCAGGCCGGGGCGGGCCACTTGCAGCAGTTCCAGCAGGCGATAGGAGCAGTTTTCGTCGAAAAAGAAATAGTCGAACTGGATCTGCTTGAGCTCCCACACGTGCTCGACCATGCGCTTGGTCTCGACCTCGGTGAGGTTCAGGCGGTATTCCCACAGGTCGCGGTTTTCCAGGCTGCGGTATTCGGAGAGTTTCTCCTGATAGGGCACCAGGGCGAACAGGCCGGGGTAGCCGCCCATCAGGCCCTTCCAGGCATACAGGATGCTGTTGTCGGAGCCTTCGATATAGGCGCCGAAGTTGATCGCATAGCTGAGCAGAGCGGTGTTGTTGCTTTGCACGTCGGCCTGGTCGATGCGCAGCAAAGTGTGACCGAACATCGACGACGGGCTGTTGAGATAGGCAGCGGGGAAGATCATCACCGCGCTATGGGGCGCGACGTCCTTGAACCATTGGGTGAATTCTTTGCAGTCCAGGGCAGGCAGGTCAGTCAGCTGCAACTGATCCTTGAGCCAGCGGGTACGTGCGGGGTACACACACTGGGCGTGCTTCTCACCCAGGCTGGCCGGTGCATACAGCGCTTGCACGGTGGCCTTGAGTTCGGCGTCCGGGTGATGGGCGCCGTCGGCGGCGAGGAAGAATTTCTTGTCGCTGACATAGCTGCGCCAGCCACTGATCTTGCCGGCTTCGTAATGCCCCAGCGAAAGCCAGAACGGGTCATTGGCCAGTTGCTGCAAACGTTGATCGTCGAGGTGCGGTGCCGCATGCAGCGGGGCGCAGGCGAAGAGAGCCAGGCAAGCGAGGCGTTTGAGCATGGGGGCTACTTAAGTCGGACTGAAAAAAAGACCCAAGGGGGGCAGGTCGAAAAAATAAAACCCGCGCCTCGAAAGACGCGGGCGGGTCGAGCTTAAGCCTGGGTAGCGTATTTCGCCAGACGGGCATCGCTTTTCAGTACAGCAATGGTGTTGTTGTGCACGTCGTCAGCGGTCACGTCAGCCTTGCTGAAGATCTGCTGGAAGTGCTCGTGGGTCACGGCCGCGAAGTGATCGCGATCTTCCGGGGCAACACCCAGTACCACGGCATAGGTGGTCAGTGCTTCGCCGTTGCCTTTGGCCATGTCTTCGGACAGCTCGTTCATCATGCCATTCATGGCAATCCAGGACTTGCCGCCGTAGGTCAGGGCGCTGTTGGTGCTGCAACCGTTGGTGCCCGAGGTCATGCCGAAGGTGGCATTACCCGAGGTGCCGTTGGTGGTGGAAGCGAGGAAGTGAGCCGGAGTACCGCGCTGGCCTTCGAACAACATGTTGCCCCAACCGCAGTTCGGGCCACCTGGTGCTTCTGCCATTGCATTGAGGGAGACGACGGTGAAGAGAGTACCAAGAAGGATCCGTTTCATAGCTTTGTTCTCTTTGTGTGCAAACCAATGGACAAGGGTTCAGGTGCTTCTCAGCACCCTAGGGGCCAGTTATTAGTCCAACCCGCGCAGTTTGGAGTTTAGGCACGTTCCTAGGGTTCCGTGTTTTTTTATAAACATTCAATCGCTGGCGATTTTTTTGTAGGGCGCGTGCGGTGGCTATGCTTTCCCGAAAGCGCGCCTTGCCAGAGCGCTCAACCCGGAGCCAGAATGCCCCCATCTGCCCCGCCTGATGTAAGGAAGCCCGATGCCTGATCCTGTTGCTGCCAGCTTGCGTCTAGCGCCCGAAGCGCTGACTCGCCCTTTCTCCGCTGAACAGTTCAGCTTCTCGACCACCAATGATTTGGAGCCCTTTCGCGGTGTGCTTGGCCAGGAACGTGCGGTTGAAGCCTTGCAGTTCGGCGTGGCCATGCCACGCCCCGGTTACAACGTGTTTGTGATGGGCGAGCCCGGCACCGGCCGCTTTTCGTTCGTCAAACGCTACCTCAAAGCCGAAGGCAAACGCCTGCAGACCCCGGCGGACTGGGTCTATGTGAATAATTTCGATGAGCCACGCGAGCCCCGCGCCCTGGAATTGCCAGGGGGCGGCGCCGCGGCGTTTATCGCCGATATCAACGGGTTGGTCGACAACCTCGTAGCCACCTTTCCGGCAGTGTTTGAACACCCCACTTATCAACAGCGCAAAAGCGCCATCGACCGGGCCTTCAACCAGCGCTACGACAAGGCGCTGGATGTGATCGAACGACTGGCCCTGGAAAAAGACGTGGCGCTGTACCGCGACAGCTCCAACATCGCCTTTACGCCGATGCTCGACGGCAAGGCGCTGGACGAAGCCGAGTTTTCGCAACTGCCGGAAGCCGATCGCGAGCGTTTCCACAACGATATTTCCGCGCTGGAAGAGCGCCTCAACGAAGAGTTGGCCAGCCTGCCGCAGTGGAAGCGCGAGTCCAACAACCAGCTGCGCCAGTTCAACGAAGAAACCATCACCCTGGCCCTGCAGCCGTTGCTGGCACCGTTGTCGGAAAAGTATGCAGAAAACGCCGGCGTGTGCGGCTACCTGCAAGCGATGCAGGTGTACCTGCTTAAAACCGTGGTCGAGCAACTGGTGGACGACGCCAAGACTGACGCCCAGGCGCGCAAGCTGCTTGAAGAGCAGTACTGCCCGAGCCTGGTGGTGGGTCACCCGGTCAACGGTGGTGCGCCAGTGGTGTTTGAACCGCACCCGACCTACGACAACCTGTTCGGCCGTATCGAATACAGCACCGACCAGGGCGCGCTTTACACCACCTATCGCCAGCTGCGTCCGGGCGCCTTGCACCGCGCCAATGGCGGCTTTCTGATTCTGGAAGCCGAAAAAATGCTCAGCGAGCCGTTTGTATGGGATGCACTCAAGCGTTCCCTGCAATCGCGCAAGCTGAAGATGGAGTCGCCCTTGGGCGAACTGGGCCGCCTGGCCACCGTGACCCTCAACCCGCAGATGATCCCCTTGCAGGTGAAGGTGATCATCATCGGCTCGCGCCAGTTGTATTACGCGCTGCAAGACGCCGATCCGGACTTCCAGGAAATGTTCCGGGTGCTGGTGGACTTCGACGAAGACATCCCGATGGTCGACGAGAGCCTGGAGCAGTTCGCCCAGTTGCTCAAAACCCGCACGTCGGAAGAAGGCATGGCGCCGCTGACCTCGGATGCGGTCGCGCGCCTGGCGACTTACAGCGCACGCCTGGCGGAACATCAGGGCCGCTTGTCGGCGCGTATTGGCGACCTGTTCCAGTTGGTCAGCGAGGCGGACTTCATTCGCCACCTGGCCGGCGACGAAATGACCGATGCCGGGCATATCGAGCGCGCCCTCAAGGCCAAGGCCACGCGTACAGGCCGCGTGTCGGCGCGGATTCTCGACGACATGCTCGCCGGAGTCATCCTGATCGACACCGCGGGTGCGGCCGTGGGCAAGTGCAACGGCCTGACGGTGCTGGAGGTCGGCGACTCGGCATTCGGCGTACCGGCGCGGATTTCCGCCACGGTGTACCCGGGCGGCAGCGGCATTGTCGACATCGAGCGTGAAGTCAACCTCGGCCAGCCGATTCACTCCAAGGGCGTGATGATCCTCACTGGTTACCTGGGCAGCCGTTATGCCCAGGAATTCCCGCTGGCGATCTCCGCGAGTATCGCCCTGGAGCAGTCCTACGGTTATGTGGACGGCGACAGTGCGTCCCTGGGCGAGGCGTGCACCTTGATTTCGGCCTTGTCGAAGACGCCACTCAAGCAGTGCTTTGCCATCACCGGCTCGATCAACCAGTTTGGTGAAGTGCAGGCGGTGGGCGGGGTCAACGAGAAGATCGAAGGCTTCTTCCGCCTCTGCGAAGCACGCGGGCTGACCGGTGAGCAAGGGGCGATCATCCCTCAGGCCAACGTTGCCACGTTGATGCTCGACGAGAAGGTGCTGCAGGCCGTGCGCGCCGAGCAATTCCACATCTATGCGGTACGCCAGGCCGATGAGGCGTTGAGCCTGTTGGTGGGCGAGGATGCCGGTGAGCCGGACGCCGAGGGGCAATTTCCGGAAGGCACCGTGAATGCGCGGGTGGTGGAGCGTTTGCGCGCGATTGCCGAGATGATCAGCGAGGAAGATCTGAAGGAGGCGGAGAAAGAGCTGGCGCAGCAGGCGTTGGCAGAAGCCAAGCCAAGCTGATTGCTGTCATCACTCGGTTAAGGTGGGAGCTGGCTTGCCTGCGATAGCGGTGTATCAGCCAACTGGGAGGTTGGCTATGAGTCCGTCATCGCAGGCAAGCCAGCTCCCACAGTGGTCCGTGATGTCTTTAGGGACGTTTAGCGTGCCACAAAATTGACTCCATTCTCGGGGACCAACGCCCGTTGGTCCCTACAACCTTGGTTTGTGGTGTTTTTCTTCTATTCTCAGAGTCAGGGATATCCACAGGAGTCGCAGGATAGAAACAGCCTCGCCTTGCGCTGGGGCTGAACACCGATCTACCGAGGGGCGCCGCCATGTCGCGCAACCTTTGCCTTACCCGCCAGTGCCTGGGCCTGGTCACCCGTATCGAATGCTCCATTCGCCCCCTCGCCGGGGATAACGGCATGTGGACGCTATTGTTTGCCGCCGGAATGTCGGGCGAGCAGCCTTCCACCATCAAATCCCAGGGCCCGTTCCATGGGCCCTTCGTGGCCGAAAGAATGCTGGGCACCATCGTTGATAGCCTGACCTTGCATGGCTACGAGCAAATGGACGAGCCGCAGATCTGGTGCCTGCACCTGCAAGCCCATCTGCGCCAACTCAATGGCGGCCAGGAGCAGTTGGCCCTTTAGCGCCGGCTATTTGCTCTCTGGTTTGTCCAGCTTGACCTCGAAGCCGTACTGCACGGTGCTCAGGTCGGTGCGCTGGTAACTCTCCAGCGTAGTCGGCCGGCCGTAGAAGTAATGCACGTCGAACAGCGCGGTGCCGTACTCCTCGGCGCGGTGGCTGACATTGAGGATTTCCTTGAGGTAATTGCCGCTGGCGTCCTTGGCGTAGAAGCGCCAGCTGTCGGAGGGGAAGTCCTTTTGATCGACGATCAGCGCGTTGTCCTTGAGCGACAGGCCCTTGGGCAGCTTGGCGACATCAATCACGGCTTTCTCGATAGTCGCCAGGAACAGCGGCACCGAGCCCACCACAAACGCCGGGGTTTCCGGGAACAGGTTGAGGTCGTAAGTCAGTGTGCCGTTTACTGCGTTCAGCTCGAAAGCCTCGGTTGGCAGCTCGATGGGCTCGCCGCGCTCGCCCTTGTCGTCGGCGGTGAAGAAGGTGATAGGCGCATCACTGTTGTTGCGCTCGGCGCCGACCAGGTCGTCGTTGAAGGTGAAAGGGTGGTCAAACATGATTTTCGCGGCGCTGGCGTCTTCGGTCGATTGGCTGATGGTCACGCTGCTTTTGAGTTGGTCCTCGGTCATCGAGGCATCTTTGAGCCAGCTGGCGGCGCCGTCGTCATACACCGTGACCGGCATCGGCAGGGCCTGCACCGTGGTTTGCAGGCTGTTCCTGTCGAAGCGTAATACCGGCAGATCCAGGTCTTTGTGGGTAACCGTGGCCTGGGAGAAATCCAGCACATTGACCTGCAGGTTGTCGATCAGCCCGTTGAAATACACCTTGGCGTAATGGCTGGTTTGCTTGTGTTCGAAGGCTTTTTGCTCATCGGTGAGCTGTTTCTCGAAGGCGTCTGACCAGGCGTTCTGCTTGTGCATTTCAGCCAGTTGCTTCTCGTAGAACGCCACTTGCGCGGCACCTTCGTTGATCGAGCCCGAACGGGTCAGAAATTGCCCGGTAGTGTCCCGCGCCTGCACCAGCAAAGGGTTCGGTGATTCGTCGCCCACGTCTGCGGCCAGGGGGGCGCTGTTGGTCAGTTCGATCTCGGCGTAGTTCTTTTCCAGCAACAGCAGATTGAGGGTGATGTTGCCCTCGGTGCGTTTATGGCCCACATCCTTTTTGCTCAGGTCGAAGGTCAGCACTTTGCCCGGCGTGATCACTTCAACCGCGCCCTTGAGGCTGACGGGCTGCGGCTGGCTTTTGTTTTCCGTCTCGATGCCTTCGATAAACGGGTAGGTCACCGTCAGGTCATCGGGGTTGGTGAGGTTGGAGCTGCTGGGGCTCAGTTGGATGCCCGGGTCGGTTTCCGACCATTCCGGCTGAAAGGGAATGACTTTGTTGTTGCTCAGGGTTACCGACTGCCATTCCAGGCCATGGGGGAAGGGGAACTGGTCAGGGGCGTTGAAATTGAACGGGAAGACCGGCTGCAAATCCGTCAGATAGTCCGAATGAGAGCTTTTGCGCAGCACGAACAGGCCGTTGATATAGGTATCCACCAGGGCCTGGGGCGTGGGGTAGTGCTTGAGCAAGGCCAGGGTGTCTTCGCCGTACTCGGCCTCGATGGGCTTGGTGGCGAGCTTGAGGCGCGCCCGTTCCAGCAACAGCAGCGAGCCGCCCAGATCCGCGATGGCATCGCGCAGCTTGGGGTCCTGGATGGTGTCCAGGGACTGTTCGAACTTCGCGGTTTTCTCTTCGAGGGTCGCCTGCTTCTGCTCTTCTTTGGGGGAGCAGCCGCTGGCCATCAGCAACGCCGCACACAGGCCGAGAGTGGCCAAAGGGGATCGCACATCCATCATCTGAGTTTTCCTGTCCGACATCATCGAGCCGAGTTAATGGCCTCGACACTAGCAGAAAAATTCTCTTACAGATGCCACTTGGGTCAGTTTTCTCGCGGTGACAGGGGCCGGGTGGCGGCTGGTATACTCGGCGCCATTTTTAGCCAAGCTGTGTGAGATTCAATGGAACGCTTTATCGAAAACACGATGTACGCCTCGCGTTGGCTGCTGGCGCCGATCTACCTAGGGCTGTCCCTGGGCTTGCTGATCCTGGCGCTGAAGTTCTTCCAGGAAATCATTCACGTGATTCCCAACATCTTCACCATGTTGGAAGCGGAAGTGATCCTGTTGCTGCTGTCGTTGATCGACATGGCCCTGGTTGGCGGCTTGCTGGTGATGGTGATGATTTCCGGCTACGAGAACTTCGTCTCGCAGCTGGATATCGATGAAAACAAGGAAAAGCTCAACTGGCTGGGCACCATGGACTCTTCGTCGCTGAAGATGAAAGTGGCGGCCTCCATCGTGGCGATTTCCTCCATCCACCTGCTGCGCATCTTCATGGACGCCAAGAACGTCGATCCGCAGCACCTGATGTGGTACGTGATCATCCACATGACGTTCGTGGTCTCGGCGTTCGCCATGGGCTACCTGGACAAGCTCACCAAGCACTGATGCCGCGCGCCGGCCTTACTGCTCGACGAAGTAGTAAGGCTGGCGGTTGATCGCCATTTGTTTGATCACCGTGACCTTCTCGTTGAGCCGGTCGGTGTGGTCCGTCAACGCAACGTTGCCGGGCTTGGCGCTGAGGAAGGCGCGCAGTTCGGCTTCGGTCTGCAGGATCGGCAAGTAGGCCTGCAGATAGAACACGCTGGCGCCGGCGATTCGTTCGTTGGGCTGAAACATCGCCACCGTTCGGCCTTCGTCTTGCAGGGTCTGGACCTGGCTGATCACCGGCACGAAGGAGTGGCGCACATCGGCTTTTGGTGCAAACCAGAACGCTGCGCTCAGGTAGCAGGCGATGGCCAGGGTGAAAACCCCGCCGATGATCTGGCGGTGGTAGCGGTACAGCGCCGGCTTGCGGTCTTTGGCCCACTCCAACAGCACCCGCGCATATTCGGCGGCCAGTACCGCCGCGGCTGGCGTCAGCGCCATCAAATACACCGTGCGTTTGCTGGAAGCCAGGGTCAGCAGGGTGAACTGCGCCACCAGCCACACGCTGAAAAACAGGCGATAACGGTTGCGCACCAGGCTTTTGCGGAAATGCCACAGGCCCAGGTACACCAGGATATTCCAGGGCAGGAAGGCCTCGGGCAGTTTCGCGAGGTAATAGTAGAAAGGTTCGTAATGCCCTGCTTCGACAAACGATCCGCTGAAGCGCCCGACGCTATTGGTCCACAACACCTCGCCCACCGCCTGCATCCCGCCGCGCTGAAACAGAAACCCCAGCCAGATCAGCAACGGCACCAAGGCCAGCAGCGTGAACAGCGCCGGCTTGAGCCAGTCGCCGATGCGCAGGCGTTTATCCATCAGACTGGTACTGAGCAGGTACACAAAGATCACGATCCCCGGCAGCGCCAGGCCCAACACACCCTTGCTCAGCGTGGCGATGACCATGCCCGCGGTAAACAACGCCCACGCCCACACACTGGAGCCATCGCGCTCGGGCCGCACAGCCTGGTAAAACGCCAGTAAGGCCGTGGTTACGCCGAGGCTGAGCAACGAATCCTCACCCACCCCGCGCACATTGCCCCAGTAACTGGCCATGGTCGCCAGGATCAGCGCAGCGCTGAACGCCAGTGTCTGCGGCCGCCCGAAGCGACGCAGCATCCCGTACAGCAGCATCACGCTGAACAACCCGGCAAACGCCGACGCCAGGCGCACCGCCCCGGTGCTGGCGCCGAACAAGCGAATCGCCCCGGCGTCCAGCCACAGGCTCAGGGGCGGTTTTTCCAGGAAGGGTTCACGAAACAGGCGCGGCACCACCCAGTCATTGTCCAGATGCATCGCCATGGCGATCCCGGACACCCGAGCCTCGGTGGAGCCTTGCAGCTCGTGGTTGCCAAGGGCGAAGAAGAACAACAGACCAGCAAGCAGGAGCAGCAGGGGAGCGGGGCGCGTCATGGAATCTGGCTACCGGGGCATGAGACCGATCGGGCGACCGGTCATGGGTAGTCAGGGAGTATACGAGCGCGATTCTTAACCTTTGGTGAACGGCCGTGGGGTTTTTCTCGGGCGCGTCAGGGCATTTTCAAGCTGGGCACTGCTGCTTTGCCTTGTGCGGTCAGCACCGGCTCCAACTGCTCCCAGGTAAAGCTCAAGTTGTTGTCGCAACCGTCACCATTGGCCGGTGTCGAGAGTTGCAGGCCCTGGGTGTTGAAGCTGAGGTGAAAGTTGGAGTAATCGGTGATCGCGGGGCAGCCCTCGTCGGTGGTGGTTTGCTTGGCCAGCCAAGTGCTGAAGGCGGCCGGCAGCTTCAAGTGGCCGGAATAGGCGTCATACCATTGCTGATGGCCGCCGAGCCAGGTCCATGGGTCAACCGATTCACCGGTTTGCAGGTTCCAGGAGTGCAGGCCCCAACTGATGCCCATGGCGCCTTGGCCTGCGGCCCAGCGGTAGAACCGCACGGTGAGAAATTGCGATGACCAATAGGCGGGCTCAACCTCGATCTCACTGGTATAGGCTGAGCCGTTTCGACCCAGGTATTCACGCCGCTCATAAAAATAGTCGGTTAGATCTTCGTCATTGACGGCCAGAGCGGCGAGTTGCTGGTTGATCTTCTGCACCGCCGGGCTGTCACCCTCCAGCTTGAGCGTGACGCGGGGGCCTTGGGTCTTGAGCTGGTAGAGATGGTTGTGGAAAGTCTTCTTCTCGGTCTTGATCGGCAGCGGCGCGGCTTCCATGGGCGCGTTATAGGCATCGCTGCCGCAGCCGTCCGCGCCGATGCGGCGCAGGGCCAGTGGCAGCGGCATACCGCCATCGGTTTTGCTCCAGGCACCCGAAAGGGTATCGCCCTGAGGTTTTTGCAGGGCCCAGAAACCGGTGTTGCCTTCCTCCACCCAAGGGGCGTTGTCGTTGGCCTGGGTCAGTTGAATCGGTGTACGGATGCGCTGGTAGTAATAACTGCCATGCTCCCCGTCGGCGCCGTTGAAACAGACGGTGATAGCGGACTTGCCCAAAGTACCCTGCCAAACCCCGGCCAGCTCGGCAGCGGTGGCGAATGAAGGGATGAAGGCGAGGGCGATAACGGCGAAGGGCTTGAACACGGGTATCTGACTTCCGGTTGTCTGATAAAGGCCGTCAGGGTAATGGGAAGTGTGAGGGGATGCCAGTGGGCGAGATGCGGTGAGGCAGCTCGCCCGTTTTCGTGTTTTAGGGTTGTGGCGGATGGGTAGTGAATGGCTGGGTGTTCAAGACCCGTTCTACTAGTAGCTCACCTAGAACGATCAATTGTTGAGCGGCCAGCAACTTGTGGCGGTGTGCGCCTTCAAGTTCGAAGGCCAGGTCGGTGGTCATGGCGTTGAGAGAGGCGAGGGTTTCGCTGGCTTGGATTAGCAGGGTTTCGGGGTGGATGTTTTCGGCGAGGATGAAGAGGGTGGTTGGGGGATTGGGGGTGATTTTTTTCATGGCTGAAACTCCTTGATTGATGGAGTCGCCAGACATCGCTGCTAAACGAAAAGGGTGGCGACCGTACGCGGGTTAGCAGACCAGGAATCAAGGAACCCGGCGCACCCGAAAGTGCCCCACGCACAGCCGCCATGATACGAACCAGCGGATGCTGAAAGCATCGCTCGAACGGATGGTGGCTTTGCAGGCCTTGATATTAACCGAGCTGCTAAACCCGGTCGCTGATTTTGCAGCGACAGGGGAAGGCTAGGCTTGTTGGTTGGAGGGCGCTAGTTCATCAACAGCGCGGTATCTTGCGGGAAAATTCCGAAGCCCGGCCCTGTTGACCTCCCCGTCGTCAGGCTCTGTTAAAAGCTCCAGTCATCAGCCTGAACCAACTGGCAGAACGGCCCATTGAGCGTGGCATTATGATGAGCCACGATGGCCTCGGCTTTCATCAAGGGCGTGTCAGAGCAGGTATGACCGTCGGCGATAAGCACCGTATCGAAGCCGAGGTCACGTGCGGCACGGCAGGTGCTGTCGACGCAGTATTGCGTTTTCATCCCAGTCACTACCACGCCAGTGGCGCCGCTAGAGCGCAGATTGTCAGCCAGGTCAGTCATTGCAAAAGCGTTAGGCCGGCGCTTTTCGAACACCACTTCTTCACCCTGCAACTTCAGTTCCTCTGCAATCAGCGTAAGCGGGCTGCCTGGTTCGATTGGCGAGCCAACGGGGCCGATGTGGCGAGCGAGAAAAATCGGCGCGCCTGCGCTGCGAGCCTTGTCCATCAGGGTATTCAGCGTCTCCAACAGTTCGTCGCAGCGCCAGGGTTTTTCCGGGCCGTGGATGAGTCCGACTTGGATATCCAGTATCAACAGGGCGTACATGGGTGCATCTCCTTGCGTGTGAACCAGCGACACAAGGCATAAAAAAGGCCCTGTCCATCGCTGGCGGGCCTTTGAAGTTCGTTGGTTATTGGCTCACGACACCTCGCACGCTCCGCTTGATGCGGTCGTGGTGGTGGTTGTCGAGGTGAGGCAATGGGCAGTCATGGGCTGACACTAGCATTGTGATTGATGGGATGCCAAGTACAAAAAAGACGTCGTTGGGCGTCTTTTTTGTTGATGCTGGGGGAAGCTGAAAAGCTTTCTCAGCTTATTAATTTATATGAAGAATAAGAATCTTAAAAAGTTGGGCTGGAATATTTTGTAAGAAGTTTCCTCATTTTTGGTAGGCTTTTGCCATCAGCCGAGAGGAAATGGAATGCCCGCAGTCATCGTTGAAAACGACACATCGCAATGGCAAGACGAGACCGGTGCTGTCTATCACTTCCCCAAGCGGTACCAAGCCTGGCTTGCTGAAGGAACCGAAGTGATCTATTACAAAGGACGCATCAAGGACAAAACCTTTGCTTCTGTCCGCCTCAGCGCCGATCCGCATTATTTTGGTATGGCACGCATCGGTAAGGTCTACGCAGACCGGAAGAGTGATAAGGGCGACCTTTTTGCTTTGATCGAAAACTTCACTCGGTTTGAAGGCGCTATCCTCTCGAAAATCAACGGAGCGTACCTGGAGACGATCCCCGCCGCTCGCGTGAACAACTATTGGCGTGACGGGGTGCGGTCCATTTCCCAACTGGATTACGATGCAATCCTAAGTCATGCGAAGCTCCTATCTTCCCAGGCTGACCAGGGCACACCAAATATCCAAGGCGATCCATTGACCTTTGAGTCGGCCAATGAAGGCAGCAAATCAAGTTACTTTGGAACCCGTTACGAACGCCGGAAAGATCTGAGGGTGAAGGCCATTGCTATCCACGGGCTTGACTGCAAGGCATGTGGCTTTAATTTCGAAAAGGCGTACGGCGAGCACGCGAAGGGCTTCATTCACGTTCACCATATAGTGCCGATTTCGGACTTTGGTGGTGAGAAAACCGTGAATCCTGAGACTGACCTCGTTACGTTGTGCGCTAACTGTCACGCCGTGGTCCATCGCAAGCGGGATATGACGCTGAGCGTTGATGAGCTGAAAGGCATGTTGCGTGGGCGATGGGTAATCGAGCGTTAGTTTTCTACTGTGTTCAGCCTACGGTTTTTTTGTGAGGCTGAACCCTGGATAGTGACATCCTACCGGTGGGCCCATTAGCCGTTACTTTACCGGGCAAGTTGGCTCTCAAGGTATTGCGCGGTCTCCTGATCGGTACAGTATAGGTAGCCGCTTTTTATTCCATTGAAAATGGGGCTGGAGGAAGGAGACGGATTTATTTTTCTCCGTGTTTACCGGACTTCAGGCACAAAAAAAGACGTCAATAGACGTCTTTTTTCGTTTGTTTGGCCAGAGTGATTTTAAACAAATCGGTATCTATCTGTTTTTCTGGTTAATAATTTATTGGTCAACTTGCTTGGAATACCTGTTGGAACGCAGTGTGGTCTGGATTTCGATGGACGGTGCTTTTTGAGCTCCGCCCCATAAACGAATCGGGATCGAATCTATCAAGCAAATGGTCGCGCTGTTGATTGATGTCCCTGCGCGTACGATGTCCCCACTCGCCGCACGTACAGGGGCTCCTAGAAAACGATAGCGTCAATGATTGCTGTGCTGGTTAAGCCGACTCTCGAAGTATTGCGCGGTCTCTTTGTCGGTGCAGTACAGGTAGCAACCCTTCATCCCGCGTGTCATCAGGGTTCGGTATGTATTTTTGATGATCACGTCTGTTTCATTTTTCGCGAGGGTAGGTTGCTCTTTCATCATTTTTTTCCAGCCGCGAATCGATTTATCGTGCTTGTCGCGCTCATCCGGGGATGTCACTACCTTACCGTCACGTACGACTAGGTCTGGTCCGATGATCACCCCGATGTAGTCGACTTCCAAACCCTGGCAGGTATGAATGCAGCCAACCTGCTCGATGGAGTTCTCAGCGATGATCCATAGGCTGCCATCCTGATCCAGGTTCCATTGGCGTTTGTAGTCACCAATGACGATATCAGTTGCGGTGGGGGCTTTCTTGCTCAACCAAGGCCAGCAATAGCCAGCGACCACACGAGCCTTGTTTCCATGGTTTTTCTCGTCAATGGCGTCATGCAGCGCCCGAGGTGAGTCGAATACCTTGAACTCGTACTCCGAGGTGTTGAGCGTCGGATTTGCTGTCGAGCGAATGCCAAGCACGTCATCCAGCCATGCCATGTAACCGTCAGAACCACTGCAGCGAAACTGTGAAGACAGCACATATTCCTCGACCACAGCACCCTTGGCTTTGGCAAAGGCGCGTATTGCCTGCTTGCTGCCTATGTCGCTCAGGGTCACACGCTGGTCTTCATCGATGAAGAAAATTGAGCATTTCGCTGATTCAATCAGCTCCTTGATCTGGTTTTCGCCAAGGTTCCCATAAAGCCCGCTCTTCTCATTCAGCCGGTGAGCTTCGTCCACGATAAGCGCATCGAATGTGTTGGGCTCAGTGTCGATGAACGCCCCAGAGCCTGAAAAGAAATTCGAGAAATGGCTGCGTTTTATGGTGCCAACCAGTTTGCTTTCGTAGACCTTGCGTGGGGCGGCATTTTTCGAGACATATTTGCTTAACAGCCTCAATTCTGTGAGCCTCACCAGTAAATTGATAGCCAGAACAGTTTTCCCGGTGCCCGGCCCCCCCTCAATGATCAGCACCTTTGGTGCCTGGTCCGAGGCTTCGCTTGCTGCCGCAAGCGCTGATTCAAAAATTGCTTTTTGATCGTCAATCAATACGAACTCTGGCTTGCCTGTCATCAGCCCTTCGAGGGCTTCGGCTAGCGCTTTGGACGGACGGATTTTCCCATCGGACAGTTCGTAGAGAACCTCTTTGTTATCGCCGTGAGCAATATGCTTTTTCAGGAAGTTTCTGAGTTTGGTGAGCTCATCCGGCCCTTTCAGGAACAGTGGGGCTTTGCTGATGTGGGGCTCGTAGTGAGCTGAGTCGATGATGCCGTCGCTGACGTAGTTATGAAGGTAGGCACACGGACGGATCTCGATGCTTTTGTCATACACTGCCTCGTTGAAGCCCTCCAGCAGCGCGGCGTATGACCATACTTGATAGGAAGGGTGAATGGTCTCAACGAGGCCGCCACCCAATGCCGTTTTGACGATGGCATCCTTGGTAGTGGCGCTGGCCTTGCTCCATTGCTTCAATTCGATCAAGACGGCTTTTTTTGCCTGATTTTCGTCGCGACCGGTGAGCAGAAAATCGATTCGCTTCGACGACTGCGGAATGTGCAGCTCAATGGCCAGACCCGCATCGCTCGGCAGGCCTTCATCGCGAAGGACCTTGGCCATGTACGTTAGCGATCCTTGCCACGACCTGATTTCCGACCTGCCAACGGTCTTGCCCGTGGCGTCCTTGTAATGCCTGAGGATCACGTCCTCGATGTCATCGTTATCGTTGTCTTTTAGAAATTGCTGTTTGGTCGCAGCGTAAACGATCACGGCTTGTCCTTAGATTCGGGTTGATCAGAGTCGGTCGTATTTTTTGCTGCTGCTTTTGGCTTTATCCGCGGGGTACTTCTGGCCGTTCGAGGCGAGTTTCCGTGTCACCGCTTCGTTGAGGTCGATGCCGAGCACGCTGCTCAGGCGAACCAGATACATCAGTACGTCCGCCAGTTCATCCTTTACGGCTTGGCCGATTTCGGGATCTGTTGCGGCGGAGATTGAGTCGGCATCGCTCATCCATTGGAAAATCTCGCACAACTCACCTACCTCTCCCGTGAGGGCTAGGATGAGATTCTTGGGGGAGTGGAATTGCTGCCAGTCGCGATCATCTGTGAAACGTTGAAGGGCGGCGGCTAGCTGCGTTGTGTCGACCAGCGGCGCGACTGGGCAATCTGGGTCACTCACGGGGTTATCTCTTGGTTATCAGTGAAGGACACATGGCCCCTAGGAATTCGCACCTTGGATTGTAAGACTTTTCATGGCTGAGCGGGCTTCGTTTTACAAAATACCATTTGCTGATCGAATTTCTGGTCTGCACTAAGTTTTTTATCAGCTTATATTCTGGGCTCATGCACGCGGGCGCGTTATCGCAGATAAGGGATGTTAGTTATTGGTATGAAAAACTAGAATTACTTGTGTTTTTCATGGTCTTTAGCCGGTGAATGTGAGGTCGGGCCATCAATTTGACTTTTAGCGTATGGGCTTCGTTTGCTAACTTGCTGGGGTGGTTTTCATGTTTTTAAAATGTATGCGTGTCCTTGGGTAGATGAGTAATTTCGTAAAATCTTGTCTGTCGTAAATTTTGATTTTTCTATTTTATGTATACCTTTTCTATAGTGCTATATGGACTTCATAAAGCGGGTTTGAAGTTTTTTCATTCAGTTGGTTGTGGTTTTGGGGGGGGATTTAAATGCTTGAGATTTTCTTAGGTGTGATATAAAATATTTTGCGGTTTTAAAATTGTTTAATGCAGAGACTTTACTGTTTTTTTGGGGGTATTGGTGGGGGAGAAGGAAATAAAATCGCTGGTACTTAGTCATTTGATTTCTAGCGGAAGTTTAACCAGGGATGGGCTAGTTTTTAGTGAGATGGGTCTGGCGAAAAAGGTTAGACGACTAGATCTTGGATATGTATGCAAAGGGAAAATGATTGCAGTAGAAATCAAAAGCGAAAAGGATACTTTGGCTCGTTTGATTGGTCAGGTTGATGAGTACTGTAAATATTTTGACAAGGTTGTCGTTGCGGTCGCTCCGAAGTTTGTAAAGAAAGTGGAGGAGCTGTTGGTGGATAAAAGCGTAGGGGTGTGGGAGGTTTCGAAGGATAGTTTGAGGGTGGTGAGAAAGGGAAAGACAATAAAAGGAGCCTGTAAAGAAAACTATCTTGATCTCATGACGCGGCGTGAACTTTCAATATTAGCTAAGAAGGTTGGTGTCGTACCAGATGAATTAGGGATCTACGACCTGAAAGTTACTGTTAGGGGGCATATTTCACGGCTGTCGAAGTCGGATATCAAGTCTGTTTTAGCTGACGGGCTACATAAGAGGTTTATGATGGCGTCCGAGCGTTTTATGAAGAAAACCTTCTTGGAAGGAAGAGTGTCCCCGTCAGACGTAGACCTGTTAAGTCCTTACAAAGTAATTGTCTAGTTGGGGACTTAGGATCTCAATCTGTCCATTCTTCGTCAGTATCAATCTCTGAAGTTTCAGTATCGTAGTGAAGTTGGTTGAATAGGTGGATGTTTATTCTGACAGCAGTTGAACGCATTGGGCTACTTATTCCAAATTCACTTCCTTCCGCAGTTATTTCGATCTGTTGAGTTCCCCATAGTCTGAGCTCAGGAATCCAGTAAGTATTGGTGGTTATTTCCTTGGCTATCTCTATATAAGCTGCGCGACGTCTCTCTTGGGCATTCGGTGCGTCATCATCTACCTCTCGCCGAACAAATTTCCAGTCCTTTTTTAACGGGTAATCAATTCTTGGAGGTGGGGTTCCTGCACCACCATCTTGTTTGTCGGCTCTAGCGCTTCCTCTGTCCGAATATATAATTGGCTTTAAGTCGGCGCGCTCGGATATTTGGTTATAAAGCATTCGTTCATATATTGAGTTTTCTCCTTGTTTTTGCCCCGCAAAACCATAAGGAAAAGATGATGCGCTTACAGCTATTTCTAGGCTGCTGGCATGAGCCCGAGCTGAAGTTATGAACGAAACTAACGTATTGATTCTTTCGCCAAATTTTGCATCTATTTGTCCCAGGTCATATATCATAAGAGTTTTTTCTAGAACTTCTGCGCCCAGTGCTCTAAGTATTAGCTCTTGCCTTTCGTAGTTTTCGGACGTTGGATTTATTCTAATGACCAGTCCGCGGGCTAATGCACATAACTTGATTGCCTGCTCGCGTAGCTCCTCTAGATTTTCTAAGTTTTCGAGTCGGAGACAGGGAATAGCTTCTTCATGGCCTTTAATGAATTCATACCAATTATTAAAAGCGTCGTGAGGATCGAGAAGCTTCTGTAGCTCATGGAAAACCGGACGCTCAGGAAAAGAGCCAGTAAATAAGAAGGTTTTATTGGAAGAAAGAAATTTAGTGTCGATGTCAGCAATCCAAGGCCTGGAGCCAGTAGCTTCCCTGATTTTTTTGATAGAGCTCGAAAGTTTGTGGGCGCTTGCCCATCCTTTAAGGGGGAAAAGTGGAAGTATCATATCTCTGTCTTTATCTGGAAGCTGTTCCATCGCAGTTATTTCCGCAATGCTAATGGCCAGTAAAGGGATGTATTTCCGATCGGCAAAGTTTTTATGCATGACAGTTACTTCCCAAGCCTGATTCTAACCGCTGCCAAGGAGACTTGCGCAAGTTCTGATATGTTTTTGAGTTTCTCTTCTGCTTTTAAGGAGCTTAAATTCGCTAGTGCGATTTGTATGAGGTTGTACGGCATTATTATGTCTGCAGCTAATCGATTAGCTTGTCTTTCCAGATCATCTGTTAATCCCGAACGATAAAGGACGTCGTCGGTAATTCCGTTAGCTAATCGGTCACGATGCAATAAAAAGTGAGCAATTTCATGAGCGATTGTGAAACGCTGCCGCTCCTTCACATCATGCCTATTGACTTTTATTGTTACTTTCCCTTCTGCCTCTCTTATCTCACCCGAAATTGAGCCGGGCATTGTTGACTTCATTACAGTTATTCCGAAGTCTTTCGCAATTGCACCTACTGCCACAGGGAAGGAGGCTTGGTGCTGGAGAATGATCTGACGTTGAAAATCGTTCAGAGAGTTCCATTCAAAAGAATATTTCAATTGGTGTCTCCATTTTCTGAGGCTTCATCTGCAATGGAAATGCCCCTATATATAACATTTTCAACGGCATCTTGAATGATTTTATCAAAGCGCTTATTTTCCATCAGCGCTATGATGTTTTTTTCTGTTTCAGCGGGCAGCTCTTCTTTTGTTATTTTCTCGACAGTGTCTTTTGCAGCTATCTTTGCGCTTCTGGCAGCTTCTTCGCGTATATTTGTATATCCAAAAATAGATAGTATCGCGAATACCACTCCAAGTATGGTTATTAATACAGATACGCATGTGAGCACAATAGTTATAGTGTTAATATCGCTAGGCTTTTCGAAATCTTCTATCTGTTTGCGAAGCGCTTTTATTTCTTCTTGTTGAGTGCTGATTTTTACAGCCAACTTGCTAATTTCTTTTGTCGTCATTAACGCATTTTCTGCGACTGCAGTTCGTACTATCATTCCTGTTTCTGAATCGCTAGCTGTTGTCGTGCTTGATATCTTTTTAACTACGTATTTGCTTGAGGTTTCAGGGGTTGAAGCACTGGCTGGACGAACAAAAACAAATATGGTGAGTAATATGAGAGCGGCAGCTAATAGAATCGATCTTGGAGCGTATCTTCGGGTGTTGGGGATGTATTTTTTTGAAAATTTCCCTATTGTCATGTCCTAATCCAAATCTCACAGCCGCTAGCTTTAAGAAATTATGGAAATACATCGCTATTTAGCCGAATCGGTACAGCTGATAGCGAGTCCATAGTGCTCTGTCAGTGTGCCATCATCAGGTGAGGATTTTCAATGCCTAAACCGCGAGTGCTTGTGCAAGCAGCCTATCTGCAAGCTCACATTCTCGCGTGAGAGCTAGGGCGTCCACAAAACGTAAAGCGCTGCCCATAGTGCTGGATCACCGTTATCCGTGTAAAATGATCGCAGCCAGTGTCAGTGGTCGACGTGTCAACGGAAAAAGACGCGGTTCAGTCCTCGAAAACCTAGCCTTTGCCCAACCTCACGGTTAAGAGCTGAACCGTCAGGCGGTAGTAATAGCGAGTTGCATGACTATGGTGATTGAGGCGATGGCGTAGAAACCAGGACAAATACTTCCTCTGCCATTTCCAGGGGGTATCCCGCCCCCACCGATCTTCGATGGCGAATTGAATAAACTTAGCCTGACGTACATGGCGTTGCCGCGTTGCATACGATCCACTCAACACGCCAGCTATGAAAAGCTCCATATTGAATGATTTACTCATCCCTGGCCCCCGATATACGCAGAGATAATATTAATTCGACCATGTCCCAGCTCATGGGCGATTTGTATTCTGGCTTTAGCGTCTGAATAACGAGCTGGCCGATGAAAAGTTCCACCGTTAATTGGTGCCATATTTCGAGTGATTTGCTTGTAGCGTTCACACGCGTACGCCGCACGCAGTTCATGGAACCCTTTGATGCGATGAGCGTGCAAGCTCTTCCGAGCGGGTCGCGCAGTTTTTTGCAGGACACTCTTATAGTTTTGTTTCGGCGCAATCATGTTGCAACTATCTGCCGGCGATGCTTGCGTTGCGAACGCCAATGCATCCAGGACCTGCTCATCCACTCCAATCCAAAGTGGCGCCGCCCCCCAGCCCGGCCGCCCTTGGTGCTGTCCTGAATATTGATCCTGCCGAGCTTGCTCGCCTCACGGCATAACCTTGGCAGATCAGCCAAAATCGCCTCACGCAATCTCATGCCCGTAGTCCGCGCCAACAGAACTATAGCTGCCGCCCGAAACTGGCCACTACTACAAAGCGCATCAATGATCTGCTTCACCTGCTCGCGATCTTGCCCCTGCGGCACCGATTGGCGAACTAGGCTGCGCTGCATACCCAACGCCTTGCTCGGACTGGGCAATTCACGCACTGATCACCGCGAAGCGCTGCCATGGTCCTGTTAACGCTGGATAGCCGGTTTTGTGCGGTGCTAACAGCAAGCTCACCGCGCCTAACCACGTCGCGCAGATCCGAACGTAAAAATGAAAGACTCCGGTGTGGAGTGGTTGGGGGAAGTGCCGGAGCATTGGGGCGTAAAACCGTTGAAGCTGCTCGTCAACGAGAGTTCGACGATTTCCTACGGCATTGTGCAGCCCGGGGAGCCTCTGGATGAGGGGGTGCCTTTTGTTCAGACCACCAATATGTCTTCGGGCGATTTCGTGATCGAAAATCTGCAAAAAACTACTCCGGAAATCGCAGCTGGTTTTCCTCGGTCGCGATTGACGGGGGGAGAGGTCATCTTAGGGATTCGAGCATCGATTGGGGCTGCTTTCGTTGTGCCAACGCATCTAACTGGAGTGAACCTCTCCAGAGGTGTTGCAAGGATCGACTGTTCTTCTGAGTTGTCGAGCGCGTTTCTTGTAGCGTACCTCCGGAGCTTGGCCGTTGATGGTTACTGGCAGCTTGCCAAACAAGGCTCAACATTTAATGAGGTCTCAATAGCAACGGTCAAGGAATTGCTTGTTCCTGTTCCCCCACGCAAAGAGCAGGCAGATATAGAGGGTATGATTAGTAAAGCGACAGCTCGTCTTGACCTGCTACTCATCAAAACTGAGTGCAGCATCGACCTTCTGAAAGAACGCCGTTCGGCCCTAATCACCGCAGCCGTTACGGGCCAAATCGACATGCGGGAGGCCGTATGAGCCAAGGCCGCAGCATTCGTCTGTTTCTGGTCGACGGCACACCCAATGGCTTGCTCACTGCCGAGATTATGAATTGGACTGGTCATGTGCTGACCGGACCGCGTAGCAAGCTAGCCGAGTTGGTGCAGCGCCCTGAGTGCGCGCGTACTGGTGTGTATTTTCTGGTTGGCCCCGACCCCGACGACAGCCTACGCACGCGGGTTTATATCGGCGAATCCGACGATGTGGCCCAGCGCCTGAAACAACATAACCGTCCGGAAGAACAGGGCGGTAAGGACTTCTGGGAAAGGGTGTGCCTGATCACCAGCAAGGATCAAAACCTGACCAAGGCTCACGCCAAGTATCTGGAAAGCCAACTGATCCAGATTGCCACGCAAACCGGCCGCTGCGTGGTGGGTAACGGCACCGCCCACAGCTACAACAACCTGCCCGAATCCGACCGCGCCGATATGGCGTTTTTTCTTGAGCAGATCCGTATCGTCTTGCCGGTGCTTGGCTTCGACTTTCTTCGTGAGCTGACCAAACCGTCAGCGCCCACTTCAAGCATCGCTGCTGCGCCAGTGAGCCGCTCACCCCGTTTTGCCCTGGAGCTGCCGCGCTACCGCATCAGCGCCCAGGGCCAGGAAATCGACGGCGAATTCTTCGTGCTCAAAGGCTCCAAGGCCCGCGCCGAATGGGTTGGCACCGAACGCGGCTACCAAGGCTTGTTCAAGCAGTTGGTTGATGAAGGTATGCTGGTTGCTGATGGCGAGCATATGCGTTTTAGCGACGACTGCGCCTTTAGCAGCCCCAGCGCCGCTGCTGCCGTGGTCAGCGGCCGTTCCGCCAATGGCCGAACTTCGTGGTTGGTAGAAGGCACAGGTCAGACGTACGCAGCTTGGCAGGAATTGCAGCTGAATAATCTGGTGCCGGATTCCAGTAGTTCATCCTTGACCGAGTGATACCAACAGCATTTGCGCAGGAGGCGTTATGGGCGAGCCATTGTTCAGTAAGGCTGTTGAGCTCGAGTATCAGAAAAAGTGCTATAGCCAGTGCGTTTCGATCAAGCGGAACGCACTACGCGCGCTGCTTGATCAAAGGAGGTTGCTTTCATCGGATCTGCTGTATCAAGCAGTTAATTACGCAGTCTCTCATTGCGAGCTGCACCGGGACTCGACCCTGCTGGGAACCTTGGTGGAGGTATTTGATGAACGCGATTATCAGCTTTTTCTTGCCTATTGGTTCAGTGAACGCCTAGGGATGAAGTGCTCAATGGATAAAGGGAGCGTTCGTTTCAACCCATCGGGTCAACCTGCAACTCGCGATTTGCAGTTTAAGGCGGGCGTGGCGGAGTTTCTGAAATATGGCTTGAAGCGTCGCCAATCAGATGTGCAAAAGGCCGAGAAGAAAAACTGCAGCCGAAGAGAATCGTTATGCTCGACTCTTGGGCGCGTCTTCCTGGTAGCTATGGCGCAGGTAAGAAAATTGATACGTAAATATTGCGTAAAGCGACTTGCGTGGAACACCTTGGCGGTCAGCGTGCGGTGATTGTTGCTATTTTTCGAGCCCGCCGGACCCAGCGCGAATGCCGTCGCAGCCATCACTGTATCGTGAGAAGAAGAGCCACAGCTTCACCTATGAGCCGCTTAGGGGAGCATGCGGCTGGTGCCATGAGCGGACCGATCTGAGTGGTGGAAATTGCGACGACGGCGAATTGATGTATGGCAGCTGTATCGTCCCTTACACAGGCTAAAGCTAAACAGAATTGAGTAGTGCCGTTCACAAGGATGGCCGGGAAACTAAAGGACAAAGCGATGAGCCACAGGCTCGGGCAAGACCAATACCATCGCCTGGACTGCGCATTCGCTGATTCGCGTGCGTCGTCCAGATGGCGAGCCGTTCTTCCATAGCGTGATCGTGGTCACCGACCGCCAGGTGCTGGACCAGCAGTTGCAAGATGCAATCCAGCAGATCGAGCATCAGGCTGGTGTGGTGTGCGCCATCGACCGCCAGCAGTCTAGCCTCCCTAAAAGTCAGCAACTGGCTAAGGCCATGCTGGATGGCGTGCCTATCATTGTCTGCACCCTGCAAACCTTCCCCTATGCGCAGAAAATCATCCTCGGCGAGCAGAGTCTGCGTGATCGCCGTTTCGCCATCATCATCGACGAGGCGCACAGTTCAACCGGTGGCAGCACCGCCGATGACTTGCGTTATGTGCTGACGGGGCAAAGCGAAGCGGAGTGGGAGAAGTTGTCCAAGGATGATCGACTGTCTGTGTGGCAGAGTTCGCGCAACCGTCCCGGTAATGCCAGCTATTTTGCCTTTACCGCTACGCCCAAACATTCAACCGTAAGCCTGTTTGGTCGTCCATGTAATCCGGAGCAAGCGGCGAGCGTTGAAAACCCACCGGCACCTTTTCACCTCTACACCATGCAGCAGGCCATCGAAGAAGGGTTTATTCTCGATGTGCTGAAGAACTACACCAGCTATGACGTGGCGTTGCGCATTGGCAGCGAGTTGGTGGAAGACAAGCGTGTGGACGAGAAGAGTGCCCGGCGTAAGTTGGCTAAATGGTTGTCGCTGAACCCGGTCAACGTGGGGCAGAAGGTCGAACTGATCGTCGAGCACTTCCGCAAGAACGTCGCGCACCTTCTCGGCGGCCAGGCCAAGGCCATGGTGGTGACTAGCTCCCGTGCGGCAGCGGTCAAGTACCACCTGGCGCTAGGGGATTACTGCAAACGCAACGGCTACGAGAATGTGCAGGCGATTGTCGCGTTCTCCGGCGATGTACCTAATACCGATGTGAAAGAAGCTAGCTTGCCGGCGGATCACCATTTCAATGAGCTCAACCTGAACCCTGGTCTCAATGGTCGCGACATGCGTAAAGTGTTCGATACCCCGGATTACCGGGTGATGATCGTCGCCAATAAGTATCAGACCGGCTTCGACCAGCCTAAGCTAGTGGCCATGTACCTGGACAAAAAAATATCCGGTGTGGAGGCGGTGCAGACACTCTCGCGCCTGAATCGCACCTTCCCAGGTAAGGACAAGACTTTCGTTATCGACTTCGCCAACGAAGCAAAGGAAATTCTGGCCGCGTTCAAGACTTTCTACCGCGAAGCTCAGCTAGCAGACATTCAGGACCCGAACATCGTTTACGACATTAAGCAGCGACTGGATGGCATGTTCATCTATGAGCAGGTTGAAGTAGAAACCTTCGGCAACGCCATCGTCGATCTCAACGTGACGCACCAGAAGCTGTACTCGCTCACCCAGGCTGCTACCGATCGTTTCAACGGTAAACTTAAGACGCTCAACGATGCCATCGATCAGTGGGAAAAAGCCTGGGAAAAAGCCCACGACGAAGGCAATGAAAAAGATATGGAGTACGCCGACGTGCAGCGTTCGGAATACTCCAAGGCGCGGGACGCGCTCATGGTGTTCAGTGAATGCCTGAGCAAATTCGTGCGCAACTACGAGTATATCGCTCAGTTGGTTGAGTTTGGTGACCCGAGCCTAGAAGCCTTTGCCAGCTATGCGCGCCTGCTGCGCAAACGCCTCAAGGGTATTACACCCGATCAGGTGGATTTAGATGACCTCAAGCTCACCCATTACAAAATTAAGAAAGGCGACAACCTGGATGGCCTACTGCCAACTGGCGAAACTCCGCAGCTTTACGGCATCACCGACAACGGCCTACGCGACGCTCAAGACCGGGAAAAGAAATACCTCGCTGAGTTAATCGAGAAGCTCAACAACGCCTTGGGTACCGCCTTCTCGGATACTGACCAAGTAGCACTGGTCGTGCATGTTTCTGAGAAGCTTCGCGTCGACAATGTACTCATGGCTCAGGTACAGCACAACACCATGGAGCAGGCGATGAAGGCTGATCTGCCCTCGCGCGCAATCCAAGCCATTGCCGGTGCCATGAGTAGCCACACTAGTATGGCGACAAAATTGCTGAGCGATGAGTCGACGCGCGACGTGTTCTTGACCGTGGTGTATGAGCTGCTGAAGAGGGATTCAGGGGCGGATTTGCTGGGGGCTACACGGTAATTAGTGATGCAGAGTTTAACAATCAGCAATCAGCAACTTGTAGATGAGGGGCTGTTCGAAAAACCTGTAGCGACATTAGGCAATATTACTCAGGAGAATATGGATTATAAAGATAGCAGTATTGCATGCGCACGGATTGGCATCGGTTTTTTAAGAACGTAATATTTGCCAACAAAAAAAAGGCACGGATGAGAGCCGTGCCTTAATTTTTAATTGATTCCGACAGGCTTATCATTTTTATCATAGCAAATCGGATACTCGCAGTGCCCGCCTGCATTGAGCACTTCTAGTTCGTAGACAGCCGGCAGGTATTGCTTAAGCTCCACCTTGGGCACTTTTTTGCCATTGATGGTGCATTCATCGTCTGCGCGCGGATTGCACCAAGCTTCTTTTACATCGATTGTTTGTGTGGGTTTTGTCATGGGCGTTTTTTCGATCTGTGGCTCGTCATCGACTGACTCACCACTCGTTACATTCGCATCCAACGAGTAGGCAGCAATAGCGTCTTTTGCGCTCGTTTTGCTGATGCCGTGATCTAGCAAAAAGTCCTGAAGTATTTGTCGCGATTGAGCGTAGGTAACCTCTTTCCCCTTTTTATTTGGCCCACCATCCATGCGATAGGCAATCGGATAACCATCCTCACTTTCATAGATGTAGTAGTAAATGGACAGACTAAAACTGAGGTCCTGGCCGTACACTCCATAGATACCTGACCCATTGGATGCACGGCAAGTGCCTCGCACGCATTTTCCGCTGATGTGGTTGCTGAAGGTGACGTTGCGCTGCTGTTGTGCATTCCACTGAGTAATGTTCCTAGGCAGCGTGTACCAAGTGCAACGGTAGAATTTTGCCCCATACTGGTTTTTGGCCTCTGCGCACGGAATGGCATAAGGTAAATCGTTCATATTTTGTTCATTTGGTAGCATGGGCGGATACATGTACCCGTAGTCAACTTCGGCTTGTACGTTCAATGAAAGTGCAAGCGCCAAGCAGCCTGCTGCTTTGAGTGCAACTGATTTTATATTCACTGTCTTAAACTCAGGGTGGGAGGAAGGAAACGGTTGGATTCTTTTGTAAGTTTCTTTGTGAATGGCTTTTGGTATTAACTCGGCGATGGGTGTTTAGGGATGTCGTCAGCATTTATCGTGCCGACGATCTGTATTTCATTTTTGCTTGTTATTTTTGCAAATAAGAGGCTGCCGTATTCGGGGCTCCATGAATGCCTGTGTCCGCTGGATCTTATTAAATCTTTCATGCAGGTGTTGTGGGTCATCACTATAAGATTTCTGCCAGAGTTCTTTTGTTCGAGTAGCTTGTCCACTATGTCGTTTCCGCAAATGGCCTCTCTATCGGATAGCGGGCTCGCTTTGCCTAGCATGAAGTCGGATGTTTGAACTGTTCTAGTCATCGGGCTGGTGAAAATATCAGCATCGTCAAAATCAAAGTGTGCTTTTAAGTTAATGCCTGTTTCTTTTGCTCTCTCGCCTCCTAGAATTGTGATTCCTTCCTCTGGGCCTAAGCAGGAGTTATTTGAGCGATCACAGCGCTCTTCGTGCCTTATTAATAAAATAACGTTCCCACTTTTCCAGTGTTCAGAAAGTCCAGAGTCGATTAGTTTTTTATGTGAGTCTAAATTTTCTAGGGTGTTTCTTGTAAAAGCTTCGTAAGCAAAAAATGTTGCGCTTATAAAACCAGTGCTTAGTATTATTTTTGGTAGGCTGATATTTACCATTGGAATGTCCAATATTTTAATTCTTACTTGTTGCGGTCGGTATTCATAGGCTTTTTGAGCGTGAGTGCGAGCGCGGGCTGACTGTGTTGATTGCTATTTTTTGTAGATGACTTTCAGTTTTTTATTAACGTAGTCTTTTATGATTTCGTAGTCGGGGTTGTAGGTGGCTAGAGTATGGCCAGTACTGGCGACGGTAGCCGCAGCGGCTAAGACGACCCCAACAGGCAGAGATGCAGCTCCAATTACAGCGCCCAATATACCGCCTTGAGCGATAGCGCTTTTCACGTCGCTTTTGATTCGACACTTCAGTCCCTGGCTTTCAATCTTGATTTCGACAAGTTTGATACCTGGCATGAAGTTACCTCTGAGGCCATGGATCTCGAAGGACGTTTTGCTTCTCACGAGGTCTTCAATCTGCGATTCGTTCAGGCCTTTTATGACATTCATGGTTTTTCTGAGCTCCTTGCAAGAGGTGGTAGTCAAAAAGATGGGTTGGATATCAACCTTTCGGGGTGAGTTTCGGCCTGTAAGGTCCTTCATGTCAACGGGTTGATGGTCAACCATCCAGGTTGGACTGGAGGGTGGCATGTCAAAAACCAAATCGAAGCAGCTGGCAGAACTCGTTGGGCAGGCGATTGCCCGCCAGCGCGTTCGTTGCAAACTGAACCAGGAGCAGGTTGCGGAAAAGCTTGGAATTGGAAGCGAGGCTGTATCTCGTATCGAGCGCGGAATTGTCATGCCTAACATCGAGCGCTTGGTTGAGTTGGCGGCAGTTTTTGGTTGTGAAACCGCTGACTTGCTGACCGAAGGGAGTTCTCGCCCAGAGGACCAGGCGCGCAGGCTTTATGGTTTACTCTCCAGACTTGGGGCGCATGACCGCGACTTTGTCTTGGATATGGTGGAGCGTCTTGTCACTAGACTTGATCGCGGCTGATTGGCTTCATCATGAGGGGCCCAGAGCTTTTGCCTCGTCGATGTCCTCAGCACAGGCAGGTTTGACTTAGTTGGCCTGCGAAGCGAGAGATTCCAACTTGTCCGCAAGGGAGTTGGTCGTTGGTAGCGACTCACCTTGGCTTTTGGTGCTAGCGGCCTCCGTGTTTCCAAAGAACTCCTCGATTACGACGTGACTGTCCTCCTCGCTGTCTTCGAAGGCGCCATTGCCGAAACCCCGGCGAGCGGCGTCATCCAGAGCCGTCTGGTCGAAACCAACTGCTATGCGCTGTGTATCAAGTTCGCTGGCTTTCTGTAGTGCTTCGGTCATGTCCATGCCACTACGTACCGTGAGGTCGACGTAGAAGATCGGCGTACCGTGGCTCTGGCGGGTGGACTTGCCGCGTAGACGCAGCTCCAGCGGTATGCAGGCCAGTCGACGGCCTGAGATTGCTTGGAAGTAATGCAGACGAGCGGACAGAGTGCGAATGCTATTGAAACCGGTGGTGCGGAACACAAAGCTACCCAGCGAATCCTCATCACCAATGACCACATTCAGTCGGCCATAAGGCTTGCAGGCACCTCCTTTGGCCAGTAGGCAAGCATCCGGCGAAGGGCAGGGCAGCGACTGCATGCCGTCCTGGGTCATGCGTTTGCAGGTTTCACCGTTACCGACACACAGCGGGCGTCCGGATTGCCGGTCGAACAGGGTGTAGTCGGCCCGGAAATTCAGCTCCGGCTCGTTGAACAATAGACGTACTGGAATGCTGCGCAGCTTGTCCTCCTTACCCTGGCGCAGTTCATCGTTAAGTGGGTGCAGTAACCAGCCATCCCTGCTTTGCACCTGTGAGGTGATGGTAAATTGATCGTCTTTCTCCGGTAGGCGCTTACCGTTTTTCTCGACGATTTTACCAATGGAAATACGTCCGAGCACGGGCGGTGTAATGACCAGGCCTTTGAGCATGGTGGTTCTCCTTGGAAGTGAAAATGGCCACCCGAAAACTGAATCGCGTAAGGATGGCCAGAGAGGAAGAAAGATCAGTTGATAAGGACGCGGCGGCTGCCTTCCTTGCGCTTGCTGAAGCGGACTTGCAGATAGGGCTTCTCCTTCAGCAGGCGCTCGACATCCAGCACTGTGCTGTCTTTGGAACGCTTCCAACTGATAAAGCCATTGCTGAACTGCGCACGCGTGGCTTCACCCATGGCTTGCAGCAGGATCTGTTTCAATTGGGATTCGCGGCTTTCTTTTACCGCAATGGACTGGCGAACAGCTTTTAGTTCCAGGTAGGTCGCGGCCAATCCAGCATGGGCGCTGAAGTCCACGGTTTGGCCGTTGTCCTGAGGATAGAGGCAACGCAGCGCCGCTTCAGATGAGGCGCTGCCATCGACCGGAGGCGGGGTGTCGGTTTGTACGTATTGCCAGAACTTGCGTTCCAGTTCGATCAGGCGGGCAATCATCTGCTCGTCCCGTTCGATGCGGTGGATCTCTAAATGCTGGCCACCCAGTAGAACTGCAACATCAGCCGCCTGCTTGCCGGTGACGGCCAGCTGGTGCATGACCTGCAATTGCACATACTCGGGCACGCCTTCTTTCCAGAGGCGTGCTCCGTTTATGCCGGCAGTCTTGCATTCAAGGATTTGTACATCGTCGGCACCGTTCACTTCGCGGTCGATATTGGCGAGCATCCAGGGCAGTTCTGGATCAGGGTGCTGTAGCACGGCGTTAATTCGTCGCACCTTCTTACCGGTGCGTTTGCTGTAGTGCCATGCCACGATGGGCTCCAGCACATTGCCCCAGTAGGCAGGGCTTTCCTCATCATGAGGGTCTATTTTCGCTAACGTGGCATCCCGTCCCGTCTTTTCAAGCCACAACTCCAACTGCGATTTATAAGGATTCAGTCCAACTGCTGCGCCTGCGTCCGAGCTGCCGATGCCTTGTTTACGCACAGCGAGCCAGTCTTCACGGGGGAGCTCCTTTGTGCCGATTAAACGAAGGGCCGGACGGATCTTGTAAGCATTTTCATTTCTAGGAATCGCTTTCATAAGGGATACCTTGCGGACATAAAAACGCCCGTTGAGCTGGATGCTGAACGGGCGTTATGGTTGAAGGGGAGAGGGCATTTCAGGCCGCGAGTTGCAGGGCCGCCTCCAATGCCCGTTGCTTGATTTGCGCCCCCTGGCCGAACCAGGCGGAGTCCATGCGGTACTCGCTGCTACGTGCTCTGCGCTCGTGATCGACATACTCGGTCACGGCGTTGAGCAGGCCCCAGGCAGTGCCTTGTGACGACTCAAGCGTTGCGCCACGGCCGCGTCCCTCGTACAGGCTTTGTACTTTGCGCAGGGCACGTTCGTTGGGCAGGACTTCAGGTAACTTGCTGTTGGGCGTTACTTCACACAGCACGTTCATGAAGAATCCCATAGCTTCATGCCACTGAACTTTGCGCTCGGCCAGCACGCGCATGCGATACATGAACTCGTCCCATTGCGAGACGGCTACACCCAATTGCTTTTTGACGGACCGGGCATCGAACCGGGTGCTGTGCGGTACCTTAATGGCGCGTGTGATGCCATCCAGGGCGATGGTCAAAGTGTTGTTGCAGACCACGCGAACGGTGGTCGGCGTGGCCGTGGTGGCGAGCGTGCCATCACAGGAAGTCGCCAGCAACAAATAGCCATTAACCTGATCATTGCCCTTTAAGTTGGCGTTCTGCCCGGTTCGCGCTAGCGCCCAGAACTTACGACCGCCTTTGAGCACTCCAGCGGTTTCTAGCTCATAGCCGGACACTTCAGTCAGGTCTCGATAGAATTCCATCACCTCACGCGGTTGGACAATTTGATAACGGTTGGAAACCACCGACAGCGGTGCTTTGGTGTCGGAGCGGTAGAGCACCTTTTGCTCTGGGAATGAGTGAATGCTGCCCATATGGCCTATAGCGTCGGCCTTGAAGTGAACCGGACTTTCCTGAATTTGCCAGTCCATACCGGCTTCACGCTGCCAGACTTCAATCGGCTGTTTCTGTGTCAGTTGACGGCCGAGGCCGTGCCACGGGGTTGCGCCAACGTAAGCCATTTGTTCGACTTGATGAGCCATGATTAATGTTCCTTGGGGTACAGGTCGGCATAAACGCCACGCATCGCGTGGCAATGTCCGGACGTAATAGAAAGAAAGGAGTAGAAGACGGATTAAGCAGGGAGGTTGAAGCGATGCCCGCAGATCAGGCAGAGGTTGTGAGCGAGTACATGGCGGTCAAGCTTGTCGCCGAGTTGAGCGCCTAATGCACAGCCACCAGTGCCGCCAACAAGTCCTCCTAGGATGGCGCCGGATACGGCTCCGAGAGTGACGCCGAACGGGCCGGCAATAGCGCCAACGGTGGCACCTGCCTGACCGCCAGCAAGTGCTGCACTGACGCCGCGTGCTGCTCCGCCGACCGTACCGATGGCCGCTGCAATTTTCATGGCTTGGTGGAAGGAAGCGATTTTGGGTGAGTTACAGCGAGGGCACTGCAATGACATGGTTTGAAGCTCCATGGTGGGGGTGTCATAGCAGTGATGTAGAGTTGAGTTTTTTTCGAATCGAATATCCGTTTTTGATGAATGATTTGATCGGTACGGTTGTAGATGGCTCAGCGCAGTCTTCAGCCGAATCAATGCGCATTGGGGGCGTGGCCTTTAGCCTACTTGACATACTAGGCGTATCCAAGAGGTAGAGAAGTGAGCTAGCTTGCACTTGCGGAGGAGGCAAGCTGGGCGAAACCAGAACCGAGTTGATCGTCCGCTTTTCGTCCAGAGTGTGTAAATACTTAGCAGGAGCGTGCTGTATTGAGGTAAAGCTAGTCTGTGGATCTCAAACCGAAGGGATGCCGTCGAATGACAGGATCTTCTAGAACCAGTGTTCGTGCATTTTCAAAAGAAATTCAGGAGTAATCGGCAGACTGGATGCTGAACCGATGACCGAGTCGATCCCGCACTTCGGACACAGAGCGGTGTTATCTAGATCAACCCACTCAGTGATTTCTGAGGGCGAAAACACACCTAAGCAGTAAAAACAGCCACAGTGGTCGCTTGCTTCAATTTGCATACGGTGATTTGTAGAAAATAGGTGCGCTGAAATCACATCCATGGGCAAGTCCTTAAACTCCGAATTTACTAGCGTTTCTTTCTTGCACCAGAGTACATCAAGAGACTTCCAACGCTGCTACGATTGCCCAAAGTGATAACGCAGGATTGCCTATGAAACGTTTCATCCAAGGTGACCATCGCGGACAAAGCACTCTGCTCCCCGAAAACTTTGACGACTACATCAGTGATACCAATCCGGTTCGCGTAGTCGACGTATTTTTCGACGAGCTCGACTTGGTAAATTTGAGGTTTGATCGCACTATTCTTGCTGAGACAGGCCGACCTGGTTATCACCCTGCGATCTTGCTGAAGATCTACATCTACGGCTATCTCAACCGAATTCAGTCGAGCCGGCGCTTGGAGCGAGAAGCCCAGCGCAACGTCGGATTGATGTTGCTGACCGGGCGTTTGATACCGGACTTTAAGATCATCGCCAACTTCCGAAAAGACAATAGCAAGGCCATCCGAGGCGTCTGTCGCCAGTTCGTTATGCTGTGCCAGCAGTTGGGATTTTTTGGAGAGAATCTGGTCGCCATCGATGGCGGTAAATTTAAAGCAGTCAACAATCGCGACTGCAATTTCACCAGCGCCAAACTAAAGCGGCGAATGGATGAAATTGAATCGAGTATCAACCGTTACCTGACTGTACCCGATGCTACTGATCGGCAAGAACCAACAGCGCCTGAGCCCAGCGCCGTGGGGCTCGAAGAGAAAATCGTCAAACTCAAATGAAAGAGCTTCAGGCGCTCGAAATCCAGCTCAACGATTCGCTGGATAAACAGGTCTCACAGACCGATCCAGAAAGCCGTTCCATAATAAGGCGCGACACCGGAATCGTCGGCTATAACGTGCAGACAGCAGTCGATACCCAGCACCATTTGATCGTTGCACATGAGGTCACTAACGTTGGTTCCGACCGCGATCAACTCAGCTCTATGGCCTTACAGGCCCGCTAGTCTGTCGCGTCAGAAACGTTGTCGGTAGTGGCTGATCGAGGTTACTTCAAAAGCGAAGAGATCCTGCTTGTCACGATACAGGCATCACTGCTTATGTGCCCAAGCCGATGATCTCTGGGGCCAGAGCCGACAGGCGTTTCAATAACGATGCTTTCATCTATGACTCGGCAAAATATCGAATATATTTGCCCAGCTGGAGAAGCACTGATCTGGCGCTATACCAACGTCGAAAAAGGCCTGACGCTGCACCGTTACTGGAATTCGAAATGCAGGGGGGGGCGCAATAAATCGCACTGCACACCGAGCACGGAACGGCGGGTTCGACGCTGAGAACATGAGGCTGTACTGGAGGAAACGCAGGCCTGGCTGAGCAAGTTACCGGAGATAATGCGAATCCGAAGCGGACTGTTGAGCATCCCTTCGGGACGCTCAAACAATGGATGGGCGCCACGCATTTCCTGACACGAAAGCTGAACGGAGTAATTGCCTAGATGAGCTTGAGCGTCCTCGCCTACAACCTGAAGCGGCTCATGAAAGTTCTCGGTATAAGCGGTTAATGAAGGCACTGTCGGCCTGAAGAGATCTTTATTTTGGTCACCCACGGTAGAAGCGACGCTGGGGGCTCCCAGGTTCTAGTAATGATCGGCAAGACTTGTTGCGAGCAATTACTCAGCTAACAGCCTTCGGCGCTACGCACCGAAAGTGCATAAGTGCGTTTTTACATAATCAGGGCTAAAAGCTGTCATCGGATGATCTAGAGTGTCTGGGGCGACTCACTCGATTAAGCAGGAATGACAATGAACCAAATAATGGAGTCGCCATAATACATTTCCAAAAAGCCGAAATAGATAACGTGGCTGCGCCCGCCGATCAGTGAGTCATCCAAGATTTTCCAGGCATCTTGCTAGTTCATTGCGTAAGGTCTCAAACTCTACCTCTGACAACTGAGGAGCTCTTCACACCATTTCGCTGAGTCAAAACGTACTAACGATATCTCTCGCAACTCTGCGTAAATACTCCTTATGGGGCTGGAGGGATGAAATAATTCCACGAAGACTCTCAGCATCTTCACAGGTGATTCGGTGTGCGAGGGTCATCAAGTTTTCCGCGCAGCTCTCATTAACCATTGCAGTTTCGATCAAATTAAGTTGTAAGTCTTGAATGCGATACAGCTCTCTCATTTGCAGGCTCCAAATGCGGATGCAAGGATATTTATCCGCGGATATATTAGAGTGCCGCGCTTAGACGGTCTTTGAGACTCGTCTTAAAATGCGGCATACCTTACTTTCGGTAGGATGGATATTGCGCCTAATGACGCGTGAGTTGCATTGGATTGATTCCAGACAATTCTTAAGTGATGCGCCTTTTTTATCTGCCACCATTATCAAAGCCCTCCTCAAAACTTAAAGGTGCTGTCAGTGATGCTCCCGGCATGGTTCAATATCGCAGACTGTATGAGAATTATTAAAATGAGCCATCCCCGAGTATTGGTGCTTGAAGACCACCCTTTCCAGCGCGCGGTAGCTGTTAGCGCGTTAAATCGATTGGGTTATACCGATGTCTTGCAAGCGTCCGACGGGCAGGAAGCTATTGACCTGATCATAGATGCAGGTAAGGTGGATATTGCGCTTTGTGACCTAGACATGGCGGGAATGGATGGACTGGCATTCATCCGGCTCGCTAATGAAATGGCGCTAATACGCAGTGTAATCATCTGTAGCTCACTCCCCAGTGAGCTATTGATTACCGTCGATCGTATGGTGGGGCAACAAGGCTTGAATCTTCTGGGCATCATTGAAAAACCAATGTCAGCACAACTGTTGGAGCCGCTGCTGCGCAAGTACAGCAATACAAATCCTCATGTTTCAGTCTCTTGTGAACTGGAGTCTGATGTACCGACTGAAGAAGAAGTGCGCGAGGGTATTCTCAGTCAAGAATTCAGAGCGTATTTCCAGCCAAAATTTCACCTTCAGAAGGGGGAGGTGGATGGTGCTGAGGTTCTGGTACGCTGGCAATCACCCAAGCACGGTCTCATTTCTCCAGCTTTGTTCATCCCCACACTGCAGCGTTGCGGGTTGGTTGACGAGATGTTCTTCAGTCTGTTCGCGCAGGGGTTAAGTCTTCAGCGGTTGCTGCAGTCCCATGGTCGTCCATTCAAACTGGCATTTAATCTGGATGTCAGGCAACTTGAAAACCCCCGGTTTGTCGAGAGGATAAAAGCTTTGCTGCGCACACACGGAGCTTCACCTGCCGGGCTAATCTTCGAGTTAACCGAAACCGGATTACTGGAAATCCCCAGCATTGGGATGGAAAATATGGTGCGCTTGCGGATGCTCGGTTTCGGGCTTGCAATCGATGATTTTGGTGTGGGCTATTCCTCATTGGAGCGTTTGTGCCAGATGCCTTTTAATGAAATAAAACTGGACGCTGGTTTCGTTCAGCGCATGCAGGAACCTCGCTACAACTCAGTGATTCAAAGCGCGCTGTCACTGGCGAAAAATTTGGATATGCGCGTAGTGGCCGAAGGCATCGAGACGATCGAGCAACTGCGTTGCTTAATTGATTTGGGTTGCCATTGGGGGCAGGGATATTTATTTGCGCGCCCTATGAGCTGGGCGCACATGGCAGGATGGTGGTTTGAGGGCGATCAATCTGCGTGGCGTCGCGCTTTAGAAGGCTCGAAACCATAGCATGCCCGCGCAAGACGCGTCACTCAAAAGGGGTTTGAGACAATTCCCTATTCCGTCCCCGGATAAAATAGTTCAGAATTGTATTAAATGGTTGTAGGAAGAATCCTGCTTGCCACTGTCATGAGAGTTTTATGCATCTGGCTTATGACGGCATAGCGTTTTCATCTTGGAGGACACTATGAAGTGGTCGATCGTCAATCCCCTGCGAATTGCTATTTTGGATGATCATTCCCTCATACGCTTGGCGCTAAAGTCGCGCCTTGCGCGCGAGGCTGAATTCGCGGTCGTCGGTATATACGCAGGTAGTGCAGAGTTGCTGGGGGCATTACGAGAAATCGAAATCGACCTGCTTATTTTGGACTACAAATTGCATGACGGTGAGCTGGACGGTCTCAACCTCATCCGACTACTGCATAAACACTATCCTGCGCTCTGTATTCTTATTTCTTCTTCCGAAGAGCGGCCGGCGGTAATCAATATGGCTATCGGTGCAGGTGCGGGTGGCTTCTTCGGAAAATCACAGCCCGTCGACGATCTGATCACCGCTATTCGCACTACAGCCTCGGGCCGGCTTTATCTGTCCGCTCAGGCCTCTTTTGAATTGGATGTGCTTCCAGTCTCAGGTACCGAGCCGCAAGTTGCTGGTGGTCTCATGTTCCTGAACAACCCTCTATTATCTCCAAAGGAAAAGGAGGTATTGCGCTGCTGCCTTGAAGGTATGGGGGTGACGCAAATCGCTGAAAAGTTCTCCCGGAGCCGTAAGACTATCAGCGGGCAGAAGCAGTCTGCGTTTAGAAAACTTGGGATTCGCGGCGATGCGGAGCTGTTCAAGTTGCATCACAGCCCGCAGAGCTCGCTCTAAAAGCGTACCTTCTATTCTAGGTTTGTGAGCGTCGCAACTTGTTTTCAAGCCTAACGGCTTTTCCAGGTACTACAGATCAGGTTGCCCATGCTTCGAGCTTTACTAATCGCTGCTTTTTTAATCATGGTGAATATGGCGTCTAGTGTCGCCGCTGCATACGCACCGGTACATCTGTTCAGCCGGTCTGACTGCGCTGGGATAGATCTTTCTTTATCCGACAGGGACTGGGAATGGTTACGCGAGAAAAGGCAAATTGTGCTGGGTGTTGCACAACCTGACTTTCCGCCTTACGCGATGACCTCAAGCGGATCACGATATGAAGGTGTGAATGCCGATATAGCCTGCCTGGTCGGCCAGGCGTTGCATCTTGAGATCGCGGTTAAGCCCTATCCGGACCGACGTAGCGCACTAACAGGGCTTGAGAGTGGCCAGATTGACCTATTGGGCAGCTCTAACAACTTTGAAAAAACTGATGGCTCGACGCTGCTGAGTGTGCCTTACCTTAAAACTGATCCAGCGCTTTTCATTCGAGCCGATGATAGGCGTCCTTTACCTCAAAATATGGAGGGCTTACGAATTGCTGTCGCAGACGACTATTTACCCCTGAGCCAGCTCCATAAAAAATACCCAGCTGCTGAGTTCATCCCTTATTATTCAGACGAACAGGCTTTGGCTGCACTGGCCTTTGGAAAAGTTGATCTCTACTTGGGCGACACGCTCTCCAGCAGCTATCTGATCAACCTGAATTATTTCAATTACGTGCGGCTGCATTCATTTGTAGAGATTGATACCGGTGGCTTCAGCTTCGCGTTTCGCCGTAACAATGAGCAGTTGCGCCGTTTAGTGAATTCGGCTCTGAGTGAACTTGTAGACACGCACAACACTGAGATTACTAAGCGATGGTCGGGCGGCGGTGGCGCATTGACCTCTCGGAAGATAGACCTTTCGCCGGAAGAAGAACGTTGGCTGATCCAACACCCGGTCACCCGTTTCGTAGTGAATGACGACCAGGCACCCTTTGCTTTTTTTGATATTCATGGCAATTTCAGCGGGATAGCGGCGGACCTGCTCGAAGTCATCCAACGTCGTACTGGTCTCAAGATCCAGGTTACGCGCACTGACACTTTCTCAGGGTTAAGCACCGACCTGCTCCACAATAAGGCCGATCTTTCACTGCTAACACCGACAATTGCGCGTGAATCGGGCATGCGTTTTACCCACCCGTTCATTTCAAGTCCGTTAGCCATCGTCACTTCGTATACCTCACAGCCGCCTGCCAGCTTGCAAGAGCTACGCGGTAAGCGGGTTGCCGTGCCGGTAGGCTCCGCTGAGCGAGAAATATTGCGCAACTATCCTGACATTCAAATCGTCGATGGCAGAACTGTCCTTGAGGCGCTGGCCATGGTTGACGATGGCAAAGCGGATGCGATGATTACAACGTTGCATAGCGCGCGCTATTACATTGCTCACCTGTATCAAGAGCGCTTGCAGATCACCAATATTGTAGGCAGCAGCAAGGGGTTCTTGTCATTCGCCACGCGCCGTGCCGATACCGAACTAATCTCGATCCTCAACAAGGCTCTGTTGAGCATTCCTCCCGATGAGTTGGGTGCTGTCCTAAATCAATGGCGCCCGATCGCCGCGTTTTCCGGATTAACGTGGCGCGATTACAAGTCACTGATCTATCAGATAGGCGTTGCTGCCTTTCTGATCATTTTATGTTCATTGGCGTGGAATATTTATATCCGCCGACAGATTCGCGAGCGGCGTAATACTGAGCGGCAGCTAAATGATCAGCTCAAATTCATGGGTGCCTTGATCAACGGCACTCCACACCCGATTTATGTGCGCGACCGCGAAGGAAAACTTCTAACCTGCAATAATAATTACTTGGAGACCTTTGGCTTAACGACATCTGATGTCGTAGGTAAAACCGTATTGGAAAGCGGAAAACGCAATCGACAGGAGGCTCTACAGTTTCATGAAGACTACCTTTGCGTGATTGAGCGAGGCATACCCTACGCTGTAGATCGGACTTTGCACGTCGGTGCTAAAAAGCTGGTCATTTATCACTGGATACAGCCATTTCATGATTCCGCCGGTGACATCAAAGGCGTGATTTGCGGGTGGATCGACATAAGCGAACGGCGTGAACTGATCGAAAAATTACGCGCCGCCAAGGAGCTTGCTGACGAGTCAAGCCGAGCCAAAACGACGTTTCTTGCCACAATGAGCCATGAGATACGGACCCCGATGAGCGCCGTTATTGGCATGCTGGAGCTCACCCTCAAGCGCGCCGAGCAGGGGCACTTTGACCGTCCTGCTATTGAAGTAGCCTACGACTCTGCCAAAGGGCTTCTGGAGCTAATAGGTGACATTCTGGACGTGGTTCGTATTGAGTCGGGCCATGTCAGCCTGTCGCCCAAACGCGCTAATCTAAGAGAGTTGGTGGAGTCCGTAGCGAGGGTTTTTGATGGTCTCGCCCGTCAGAAAGGCTTGAGCTTGCGCCTCGATATCGACGCAAATGTCAGTTGCGACGTTTTAGTTGACCCAATGCGCTTTCAGCAGGTGCTTTCAAACCTAGTCGGAAATGCGATTAAATTTACTGATACAGGCGAGGTACGCGTTTCATTACGCGGCTTGCGTCTGGCCGATGAGCGGCTGCAGGTTGATTTGAAGGTTGAGGACACTGGCATAGGAATCTCCAGCGTTGAATTGCGCACCTTGTTTCAACCGTTCTCTCAGGCCGACCACGGGCCGTCCTCCAGAGGCGGTACTGGATTGGGACTTGCCATTTCGAAGTCGCTTTGCGAATTGATGGGCGGCCACCTGGAAATTTCCAGCGTCTTGGGCAAAGGCACCACGCTTGATGTGTCGTTGTTTTTCAATATATTGATGCCGGTCGAGTTAAAACCGGTGCAAACCCTAGTTAGTCAACAGCAGTTAAATACCGCTTTGAGGGTTCTAGTCGTTGACGACCAAGGCGCTAACCGTTTGTTGCTCGGGCAGCAACTTAGTTTTCTTGGCCAGTTGGTTCGCGAAGCACCGGACGGATTGGTCGCGCTGGATATGTGGCGCAGTGAGCCGTTTGATATTGTTATAACAGATTGCAATATGCCGGTAATGAACGGTTATGAGCTTGCACGTGCAATTCGTGAGGATGAAAGCAAATCCAATCGTGAGCCCTGTCACATACTCGGTTTTACCGCAAACGCGCAGCCGGAAGAGCGGGATAAGTGTATCAATGCCGGCATGAACGACTGCCTGTTCAAGCCGATCAGTCTAGGTACGTTATCAAGCTTACTAACGGATTGGCGTCAAACCGGAGAGAAGCAGCAAATCCTGTCAGACGATCTAGCAGAAAAGGACGATTCGCAGTCGTTGCTGAAGCGGCTGCAGGAGCTTACCGGCGACGATCCCGTAATCCTTCGGGAATTGCTGCAGGAAGCATTATCGAGCGGTGAAAAAGATTTATTAGAGCTGCAATCGATCATCCCACGTGGCGAGACTGTCTTTCTTGCCGATATAGCGCACCGCATTAAGGGCGCTGCGCGGATCGTCAACGATCTTAATGTGATCCAAGCTTGTGACGATCTTGAAGCCGCGTGTCGCGCGCCGATTATTAACTTAGCTGAAGTAGGAGAACTTGCTGATCGGCTTGGAGAAATCCAAACTGTTTCGATCAATAAGTTAAAAAATCTCGTGGAGCCTTAACGCTCCTATGATATATGGGTAGTATGAAGGCGGCCCGATTGTTGCCAGTCGAACTTTCTTGTGGGCTAAGCTCGTAATCGTTAATAAAGTGATTGGCCGTCATGTTGATTAATACTCAACTGACTCAAGCATGTGATGGGAAATTATCAGAAGTAGCCTCTGTTTCAAGTGGGTAGATAAAGTGGAGTGAATACATGTTGTACAGTTTATTAGGGTTGCCGTCTCTTTCCTGGTAGTAAGGTGTCCAAATTGATTTCAATCAGAGTGGCTGTAAGTCTGCCTTAGCTCTTTAAGGTGCCGTATTTAAGTATCGATAACATATGACGTTTCTGTAATTAAGGACTACAGCTCCGCATTTTTACATCTGAGAAACGTAGCCCTGCCTGTTTAGGCAGGTATCTAACCCCACCGATTGGTTATCCCGTGGCGCCTATCAGTTAAAGCGATATTTAGTGTTCAACTAATCCCGGACGCGACGTTAAATTTTTCATCGGCCCGCGCTAGAGCCAACCCATCGTTGGATTGATGAGGCCGAATCCAGTTGTAGCGATGCATTAAAAAATGGCTGATATCGTGCTGTGCTTCCTGCGCAGTTCGATAGCTCGCGGGCGGTATCCATTCTGTTTTCAGGCTGCGAAATACGCGTTCCATCGGTGCGTTATCCCAACAGTTTTCTCGTCGACTCATGCTTTGGGGCATGCGGTATCGCCATAACCGCTGGCGAAAGAGTGGGCTTGCATACTGGGATCCCTGGTCTGAGTGGAATAGCAGATCCGAAGGGCTGCCACGCTGCTCGTAAGCCATATCCAGCGCTTTGATCAGCAGCTCAGCGTCTGGCTTTTCCGACAGCGCCCAGCCCGCGATCCGACGCGTTCAAAGATCCAGGGCGACAGCCAGGTAATGCCACTTTCCTTGCGCCCAAATGTAGGTAATATCGCCGCACCAAACTTGATTGGGCGCTGGCACGTCGAACTCGCGGTTCAATGTGTTCGGGATATCCAGTCTTTCTACTGTTGCTCGTTTGTATGCAGGGGAGCCGGTTTGTTTGCTGACTAAATCAAGCTACGCACTTTGAATTGACCGAGTTGCTCACCGTCTTCACGTATCAGCGACAGGATGCTGCGGCTGCTCGCAGAGCTGCGACTTTGCGAGAACAGCTCACTGACACAACTCCGCAATCGAAGCCGTTCAACATCGGGCGTGCGGAGCCGCAGGCGCTGGGCGTAGTAACACGGGCGAGTGACGTCAAATACCTTGCACAACCAATCAACCGGCTCATGTGCGGTCAACTGGTCAAACAGGCCGAACGCTCGTGATCTTCCGACATCAAGAGCGCGGTAGCCTTTTTTAGTATTGATCTCTCTCGCTCAATTCGAGCAATCCGGGCTTCCAGTTCCTGAATTTTTTGCTGTTCCGGAGTCAGTGCCTTGCTCTGCGGGGTGACGCCTTTGTGTTTTTTAATCTGGTCAACCCAGCGGCGCAATGCCGACTTACCAATGCCGAGTAAACGGCTGGCTTCGATGTAGCTGTAGTTTTACTTGAGCACAAGGTCGGCAGCCTCGCGCTTGAGTTCAAGAGTAAAGGAGCGGCGTTTTTTGGTCATCTGACACCTCGATCTGGCGAGCATTCTCGCCTAAATGAGAGTCAGGTTTCATTAGACCACTACAATAATCAACATTTACGGTGCTCGGGCGATTCCTGTGACTGCCTTGGCGGGTCGCAAGGTCTCCATACACTTGATGGTTACGCTTGAACTCGCCGCTGATCCCCGCGCCGGCATACCAACTTCCCCTGCTGCCGTCCGGGTGAGTGCCGATGCTATTGGTCTTGACTGTGTTTAATGCAGAAAGGTCTCGAATCCAGCCGGTTTTAAGGTTGGGTTGCAGCCGCACTCCAATATTCAGTACTAGTTCCCGCCCAGTGCGAGCGCCTTCCCTCAGTTGAGTTGACCGCCCGCCAGCGGCGTTGACCAGACCATTGGCCAATCTATAGCTGCTTGCACCTGCATAGAGCATAGAGGCTTACATATGTGGTTCCACAAACCAGCCTTCGTCAAAGCTGAAGCGCTTGCCTGTTTCACCCACAACTATATAGCGAGCTTTAAAGCTTCAATCGCATCGCCCGGCCTCACCTTTGGGACAGGTCTCATATTATGTAGCCAATCCTTCGCTCAACAATTGCCTCATTCCATCGGGCGATCCCAATAGATCGTGCGTTGGCTGATTCGTGGTGCAGCTGATTACAGCGACACCTCGTCCCACCAGTCAAATGAGGCATGAGAGTGAATACAAAAGCAGTGAATGTCGCTGTTGTTGAAGGCAAAACGATAACCGAGGCCACCGAGCTTCGCTCTAACCCGCAAGGTCAACCTGTACGGATCAAGGCCGTTGCCAATGGCAAGTACATCCTCGCTGAAGGCGACAAGGGAGTCGCCCCGGAAAACATCACCATCAAGCGCGTAGGTAAAGATCTGCACGTTGCGCTGGAAGGGACTGACCCTGACCAGCCGCAATTGATCATCGAAGGCTTCTTCGATGCTACGGGCCAATTGGTTGGCGTTGCAGAAGATGGCGCCTATCACGAGTACATCGACTCTGATGCCGAGCAGGATCACGAAGCCGCCTTACTGATTGACGGTGTGTCATCACCACAAGTATTGGGTGCCGAGCAACTGAGCGGCTTCGATGATCTGGTGGCCGGCACCGGGATGGGCTGGTTTTGGCCGGCGCTGTTGGGGCTGGGTGCACTCGCTGCAGCAGGCGCGATCTGGGCCAACAATCGCGAAGATGGCGACCATCACCACGACCCACTCATCCCGCCAATCCCCGTGCTGGACGAGGTCGAAGATAACGTCGGCGACAAGACCGGAAAGATCGAAAAAGGCGACACCACCGATGACACCACGCCGACGTTCAGCGGCACCGGTACACCTGGCAGCACCATCATCATCAAGGATGGCGACAAAGCCATCGGTGAGGCCGTGGTCGATAATGACGGTAAGTGGACCTTCACACCGGAAACGCCCCTCGCAGAAGGCGATCACAATGTTGTGATTGTCGAAAAAGATCCGGCAGGCAATCAAAGCGCGCCTTCCCCTGGTTTCGATTTCACCATCGACATCACCGCCCCCGGCCAGTCCATGATCAAGGAGGCGCTGGACGATGTCGGTGATCACCAAGGCGTGATTGCGCAAGATGGGGTCACGGATGACAACACGCCAACGCTAAAAGGCACCGCAGAGCCGGATTCGACTCTGGAAGTTTTTGCCAACGGCGAGAAGATCGGCACTACCGTCGTCGATCATGACGGTAATTGGACATTTACTCCCGACCCAGCCCTGGCTGACGGCAAATACAGCTTCACTACGGTTGCCGTGGATGCGTCTGGCAACCGTGGCCTGCCATCATTACCTTACGATCTGGTCGTTGATACCCGTGGCGAACTGGTCAAGATCGAGCACGTTACGGACGACGCCGGAAGCATTGTTGGCGAGCTGCAAAACGGTGGTGTCACCGACGATACCACGCCGACCCTTAGTGGTCAGGCGACTCCCAATACTCAAGTTAATATCTATGACAACGGCGTGTTACTCGGCACCGCGCCGGTAGATGCCAATGGTCAGTGGACTTTCACCCCGGCTACTCCGCTGAATGAGGGCCAGCATGGTTTCACGGCCACGGTAGTGACACCCGCCAGCGGCGAGAGCACACCCACACCGGTGTTCGACCTCGAAATCGATACGACTGCCCCTGGCAAGCCTGGCGCAGACGGCAACGGTGGCATCGATGAAGTGGACGATAACGTCGGCTTGATCCAAGGTCCGATCGAAAATGGTGGCTACACCGACGACACGACGCCGACCCTCAGCGGTGGCGGCCAGGAGCCTGGCGATAAGGTGACCATCATCGACAACGGCAACCAAATCGGCGAAGTCATTGTTGATGAAGGCGGAAATTGGTCGTATACACCTGATCCGGCACTGTCCGACGGCGACCATGATTTCACCATTATTGTTACCGACCCTGCCGGCAATGCCAGCGAAGAGTCAGATCCTTACAAGGTTGTTGTAGATACTCAGGCGCCTGCCGCGCCCGCCATTACCAGCGTGTACGACGACCAGGGCGACCAGACCGGTAACCTTGCACAGGGTTCTCTGACGGACGATGCCCAACCGGATATCACCGGTACCGCGGAGCCTGGCAGCACTGTAATTATCTACGACAACGGTGTTGAAATCGGCCGTGCGCCGGTGGACGACGTAGGCCAATGGACATTCACGCCCACACTGCCGCTGGCCAACGGCCCGCACGACCTTACTGCAAAAGCTGAAGACAAGGCCGGTAATATCAGCGAGCCGTCTGACCCGTTTGACTTTGACCTGCTGGCCGGCGGGGTTCCAACCGCACCGGCAATCACCGGCGTGATCGACGACGTGGGCAGCATGCAAGGCAACATTGCACCGGGTGGCGTCACCGATGACACGCGTCCGACCATCACGGGCACCGGCCAGCCTGGCACTACGGTCAATGTGTATAACGATGGTGTGCTGGTAGGCACTGGCACCGTTGGCAGCGACGGCCAGTGGAGTGTTCCGTTGAAGTCGGACCTGCACGAAAACCTCAACAACCTCACTGCGCAGACGGTCGACTCGGTAGGTAATCTCAGCCTGCAAACCGGTATTTATCCGGTGATCCTCGACACTACCCCGCCGGCAGCCGCGGCCGAAACCTTGACGGACGACGTCGGCCCAGTTGTCGGTACGATCAACGATAACGACACCACTGACGACAATACCCCGACAGCAAGCGGCACCGCCGAGCCCGGCACCACCGTTATCATCTATGACAAAGGCGTCGAGATCGGCCGCGCACCGGTCAAGGATGACGGTACCTGGAGCTTCACTCCAAGCACCCCGCTTGCCGATGGCGACCATAGCTTCAGCACTGTGGTTGAGGATGCTGCTGGCAACCAGAGCCCGAAAAGTGACGACACGCACTTCACGATCGACACAAGCAAGGTCGAAATCACGATCACCCAAGTCATTGATGACGAGGGTAGTGTCACCGGCGCGCTGACCAATGGCGGCGTCACTGACGACACCACACCAACCATCATAGGTCAGGCAACACCTAACTCGAACGTCAACATCTACGATAACGGTGTATTGATAGGCACGAGCACTTCAGATGCCACTGGCAAATGGTCGTTTACTCCCACCACGCCTCTGACCGAGGGTAATCACAGCCTGGCTGCAACGGTGGTTACCGCTGCCGGTGGCGAGAGTCCTCCGACCAGCAAGTTCGGCCTGGAGGTCGATACCACTGCACCGGCCAAGCCAGGCATTGATGAAGTGTCCGATGACGTCGGCATTATTCAAGGCCCTATTGCAGAGGGTGGTTCCACCGACGACACCACACCGACCCTCAGCGGCGGCGGCCAGCAACCGGGTGACACGGTGACCATCATCGACAATGGCACCATCATCGGCACTGCGCCAGTCAAAGATGACGGTAGCTGGGAATTCACCCCGACCCCGCCACTGAATGATGGCGATCACGATTTCACCATTATTGTGACCGACCCGGCGGGCAACGCCAGTGAAGAGTCCGATCCATATAAAGTCATCATTGATACTCAAGCGCCGGCCAAACCCGAGATCACCAGCGTATACGACGATCAGGGTGACAAGACCGGCGTTATCGCCAAAGGCTCGATCACCGATGATGCCCAACCGGACATCAAGGGCACTGCCGAGCCTGGCAGCACCGTGATCATCTACGACGGTGGCAAGGAAATCGGCCGTGCGCCGGTAGATGCCAATGGCGATTGGAGTTTTACCCCAACCCTGCCTCTGATCAATGGTCCGCATGAGCTGACGGCCAAATCAGAAGACCTGGCCGGCAACATCAGCGGGCCTTGCGACCCATTCGATTTCAACCTGATCACGGGCGGGGTACCGCCTGCGCCTGCCATTACCGGGGCGCTGGATGATGTGGGCAGCAAACAGGGGAATATATCGCCAGGCGGCGTTACCGATGATAAACGTCCGACCATCAGCGGCACCGGCGAGCCGGGTACAACGGTGAAGGTCTACGCCGACGGCGTGTTGGTGGGCACAGGTACTGTCAAAGCCGACGGCCAGTGGTCAGTTGACTTAACCCAGGACCTGAAAGAGAGTCTCAACAACATTACTGCGACCACCACCAATGGCGCGGGCAACGTCAGCCCGGAAACTGGCATTTATCCAATTATTGTCGATACCACTGCACCCGCTGCGTCAGCCGAAACGCTGTCTGATGACGTCGGCCCAATTGTCGGTACGATCAACGATAACGACACCACTGACGACAATACCCCGACAGCAAGCGGCACCGCCGAGCCCGGCACCACCGTTATCATCTATGACAAAGGCGTCGAGATCGGCCGCGCACCGGTCAAGGATGACGGTACCTGGAGCTTCACTCCAAGCACCCCGCTTGCCGATGGCGACCATAGCTTCAGCACTGTGGTTGAGGATGCTGCTGGCAACCAGAGCCCGAAAAGTGACGACACGCACTTCACGATCGACACAAGCAAGGTCGAAATCACGATCACCCAAGTCATTGATGACGAGGGTAGTGTCACCGGCGCGCTGACCAATGGCGGCGTCACTGACGACACCACACCAACCATCATAGGTCAGGCAACACCTAACTCGAACGTCAACATCTACGATAACGGTGTATTGATAGGCACGAGCACTTCAGATGCCACTGGCAAATGGTCGTTTACTCCCACCACGCCTCTGACCGAGGGTAATCACAGCCTGGCTGCAACGGTGGTTACCGCTGCCGGTGGCGAGAGTCCTCCGACCAGCAAGTTCGGCCTGAGGTCGATACCACTGCACCGGCCAAGCCAGGCATTGATGAGTGTCCGATGACGTCGGCATTATTCAAGGCCCTATTGCAGAGGGTGGTTCCACCGACGACACCACACCGACCCTCAGCGGCGGCGGCCAGCAACCGGGTGACACGGTGACCATCATCGACAATGGCACCATCATCGGCACTGCGCCAGTCAAAGATGACGGTAGCTGGGAATTCACCCCGAACCCGCCACTGAATGATGGCGATCACGATTTCACCATTATTGTGACCGACCCGGCGGGCAACGCCAGTGAAGAATCTGACCCGTACCCGGTGAACATCGACACCACTGCTCCTGTGGCCAACGCTATCGCAGAAAGCATGAGCAAGGACAGCGGTGCCAACCACACCGACTTCCTGACCAATGACGGTACAAGGGGACGTCTGATCAGCGGTTCTCTGACCGCTGCTATATCGGCTGACGAGAGAGTCCAGGTTTCGCTGGACGGCGGAAAGACATGGCAGGATGCAATCCTTAACGGCTCAAACAGTTGGAGCTTTGTGGATGACAACAGCCACACCGCAGATTGGGAAATACAGACTCGTGTAGTTGATAAAGCCGGTAACGTTGGCACTGTCAGCACACAGGATGTCACGCTCGACACAGAAGCCCCGGATGCACCGGATTCGTTCTCGATCAATGGTAGCACCGTCACCGTACAGTTTGATGGCAGCAGTCTCAAGGCAGGAGACACCCTTCAAATAATTGTTGGCGACAAGCACTTTGACCAGGCATTGACTCAGGCTCAGATTGATGCGGGCTCAGTGGATATTCTGGCGCCCGGTGCCCAAATGACTAACACGTCCGCAGCGTTTATAGATCAGGTGGGCAATGTATCTCAGTCGCTTATTTTCAAATTAGCAGAAGTCGATTTTGAAAGCGCTACACCTGAAAGGGTCGAAGTGAACGCGGTACGAGACTTCGGCGCTTTCACATTTTCCTGGGGTAACTATGCTAACGAAACCGCTGGGTGGCCTCGTGGCATCATCGCATCAGGTGTCAGCCTGTCCGACCTTGGAACGGCACATTCCGCTGGTTTAGGAATGTGGTCAGGAGGTAGTACAAACCCATCCCTCACCCTGAATAACGGCGAAACAGCAACTCAAGCCTCCTTCTCGATTGGTGGTTTGCATGTGGACAAGACTGTCAGCTTTTATGACGCCGACAACCACCTGATCCACAGCATACTCGTGGCAACGAAGGGGGTCAGCAATATCCAAACTGTCGATGTGCCGATGCCAGCAGGGCAGGAATTCGCTCGCATCGAGTTTAAGGGGGGAGTTGGAGATTGGTTCTGGCTGGACGATATTCAGTTCACACTGACCTCCGGAGCTGGCTTCCAGCATGTTGACCCCGCTGTATCTCAGGTTGTTAGCGAATCTGCCGCCTACAACGGGGGGGACGAAGACAATATTTTCTCCGTGCAAGATGTGACGGTGCTTGGAGGGGGCAACACTCATATCAATGCGGGCTCAGGCCTCGACACTCTCAAACTCACCGGTAAGGATCAGGTGTTGGACCTGACCCAACTGGGCGAAAAGATCAGTTCCATCGAGGTTATTGATCTAACCGGTAGTGGCAACAACACCTTGAATCTGTCGTTGAGCGATGTGCTGGAGCAAGGTACCACCTCATTGTTCACCGAGGACGACCACGTGCAAATGATGGTCAAGGGCAACGCCGGCGACACGGTCAACCTTGACGAGCTGTTGGCTGACGGGACTGATCCTGGCAACTGGGCTAATTCCGGTCAGGTGACAGTCGGTGGCGTGGAGTACGAGGTGTATCGCCATGACGCGCTGGATGCTGAGTTGCTGGTTCAACAAGGTGTGCAAACCAACCTGGTTTAAGCCCAAACGAAGGGCGGCATCGTTGGCGCCGCCCTCTCTCCTTCTTTTCAAAACCCTGGGTATCTGTAAGTGCCCGTGGTGGAGTCATAAGCATGTTTAAGCGAACAATGATTTTTCATATCTCACTACTGAGCGTGGCCCTGTACAGCGTACCTTCGGCCATGGCCGAAGGCACTTTCCCTAAAGCGTTCGGCAATGAGTACACCGCCGTCGCACCGGTTTCCAGTGGTCAGGCTCAAGTGGTGTATTACCGCTCGGCTGCCGCCAATGTTCAAGCGGGTGCCGCAAACGTTTACGTCGATCGCGAGTTTCAAGGCGCGCTGCTGCCGGGTGGTTATACCGCATTTTGCGTCGAGCCCGGCCAGCATACGCTTGGTGCTTACCTCAACGATGCGCCGCAGTACAGAGGCAAGAACACCGATGTTTACAGTGCTCAACTGGCCGGTGGGATGACCTACTTTTTGAAGGTCAGCGAGGGTGCCAGCACCGCGCCACAGGCCGTTTCGAGTGCCCAGGCCGAGACGGAGTTGGCAGCTACGCGCCAGCAATTGCATGCACTTTCCCGCGCTTCCCATGTCGTTGCCTGTGACTACCAACCAGTTCCTGCTGTGGCACCATTCAAGGACTACTCGCTCTCGGGTGACGTGTTGTTTGCCTTCGGAAAGTCTGGCTATGCAGATATCTCTGTGTCGGGACGCAAGGCCATTCGACACCTGATCAGCCAGCTACGTAGCGAGCACGCAAACCTTGCGCAAATGGAAGTGATCGGCCACACCGATGCCATCGGCAAACCTGCTGCCAATCACGCGCTGGGACTCAAGCGTGCACAGACCGTACGTCGTCTGTTGGTCGACGGTGGGCTTGCCTCCACCCACATTAGTGTCAGCAGCGCAGGCTCAAGCGAACCTGTCAGCAGCGATTGCCAAGGCTCGCATGCAGAGCAAGTTGCGTGTTATGCCCCGGATCGTCGTGTAGTTGTGAGGGTCGACTTGCTGCCGTAATCCACTTCAACTCTTAGCAAACCGGCGTAGTGATCTACGCCGGTTTTTCTTGCCTTTAAAAACGCTAAGCGCAAGTTTTTACGGGTATATGAGACGGATCTCATAGGGCCGCTAGGGGGATGATCCAGAATTAATTTCAGGCAGTAGACCGGAATTTGGCCTGCTGGTTTATCAAACCTTCGATTCTTCAGGTGCCACAGACTCGGCGCCCATGGCGCACATTATGGCTTTCAATTTATTTTTAACGACCGTTGCATTAGTCGGCTCACTGCTATTCTGGACCAGCGAATCAATAGACGCGAGTGCCAAAAGCGGCCCGGTCAAGGTTTTCTATCCGCCGTATCAAGAAGCTGCACCGGTGGCGGTTGGCCAAGTACAAGTCATCTATTATCGGCCAGTGCTGAGTGCTCAACGCCAGAGCGCCGCCCACGTATGTATTGACCGCCAGTTTCACACTGGCTTGCTCCCGGGGGCTATACACGCTTCTGCCTGGCGCCGGGTACGCGCACGCTTGGCGCTTACCTGCTAGACGCGCCCAGATACCAAGGTAAGAAAAACGACCTCTAACAGGCGAATTTTCAGGCTGGGCAGGCCTATTTCCTGCGCGTGCGCGAAGACGGTAATACTTTCCCGCAGCCGGTCAGACGAGAAGAAGCAACGCCTGAGTTGAAAGGCACCCGTGCTCAAGTGCACGTCCTTTCTAGGGTAGACAGCGTGGAGACTTGACGTCATCACGCATTTTTGAAAAACGTCGGCCCGACTAAGCATTACAGCCAGAAAGGAAATGTGCGGTTCGCTCCTAGGCAAACCTCACGCCAGTACATCTCCGGAACGGGTCATTAGGCAATCCGCCAGCTAATCTAAGAGTTACGCAGGGGCCAGGCGCAAATCAAATATCATATTGTGATCACCGGCCACACCGACCCCATGGGCAATGCCGCTCGCAACGAGATGCTTGGCCATCAACGAGCTGACACAGTACGTGAAATGCTGGTTGACGCCGGAATCGCATAAACACTGATCAGCACAGAAAGCGCGGGGAACCGTGAGCCTGTGGTTAACACTTGATATGGCAACAATGAAGAGGAAGTGGCGTGCTATGCGCCGAACAAGCAAGTGACCATGGAAGTCGAATTGAATGCTTCCACCCCGTGAAATGCGTTCTTTTCCATTAGAGTTGTTACAGAACTGGGTTTGTACGCTGCCCTCCACTTTACCTGCCATTAACATTTACAAGCCGCGGTCACGCTTTCAACGGGCAATTTGGTGATACCGGGGAGCAACGCGAGTTTCAGCCCATTGAGCTCTTCGAGGCTGCGAATATCGGGTTGGCCCGACGTGTCACTACAACGATGGGGCTGATCAGGTAGGGCCAACACGCTCACAGCCGAGAACAACAACGGCTGAGGAAAAAGGAAAATTTTTTAATTATCGAAGGATTCCAAGTCTTCCATCCCGTTGATATGTTGGTATACACATCTAGCACCGTTAAGAATTTTCTCTTTATCAGCGCTCGTCCTTTAACCAGCGCATCAATGTACCAGCACTCGCATATTGACGCACAATCGACTGGTAGCCATCGAAGCGGTTGCTGATTTCACTCACCTGGTTGCCGTAATGGTCGTTTTCAGCCGTGAGCACATCGAGCAAGCTGCGTTTGCCGAGATGGTGCCACTGCTGGAAAAATGCATCGCGAATACGGTCTGACTCAGCCGACAGTTCACGGTACAACTCGGCGCGCTCCAGTTGAGCGCGAGCATCGTTATCGGCGGTGCGAATACGAAATTCCAGATCCTGCCGTTGCTGCTCCGTTTCCTGGCGACTCGCGTCGGCGCGTTGGAGAGCCGCACGTTCGGCGGCACGGGTGGAGCCACCACGGAACGCGCCCCATGTAACACTTAGGTTAGTCTGCCAGGGTTGCTCACGGCCAATTGAATCCTCGGCGGTGTTCTTGCTGATCACCCAATTGAGTTGGGGCAGCCCGGAAGCGCGCACGGCCTCGGCTTGCAAGTCAGCGGATTCAGCCTGAGCAGTGGCCTGGCGAAGCGTTGGGTGATTTTTGGCAGCATCCAGCAAGGTTTCGAGCTGGGTCAGACCGATGTTCCACTCTTTGCTGTGTGGAATAGGAATTGGCCGTTCGCCCACCAGCTTGCGCAAAGTAATTTCTGCATCGCGTACCTTTGCTTCAGCAGCATCACGAAGCGCCTGGGCCTGTAAAAGCCGCGCCTTGGCCTGGGTCAATTCACTAGCCCGACCCTGATCCACTGCAACGATGCCGGCGAGCATCTTCACCAACTCCTGCATACGGTCGACAAACTGCTGGCTGAGATCAACGACGATCTGCTGCTTACCTATTTCAATCAGCGTAGTCACCACTTCATACCCGGTGTTTTCCCTCTCAGCATCTAGACTTTCATCCGCGGCAACTGTCAGCTTCTTGCGACTTTCGATCGTGTTATCCAGGCGCCCCCAGTCGTATACCATGGTAGACACCGCGAGGTTGAGACCACCACTGCCCTGCTCGTTGTCCTTGCCCTTGCCGAATTGCATTGCCTGGGTTTGTGTACCTACGTCAATCTGCGGCCAGCGTTGCCCCTTGGCTTCATCAACATCAGATTGCGAAGCCTGTTGTTCCGCCTTTGAACGTAGTACTTGAGGGCTTCGGTCAATTGCCGCTTCCACTGCGTGCCGGAAAATGCCACGCAGTTCCAGCTCAGACGGCCCGGCAATAATTCGTGCTCCCTGGGCGCGGGCTGCCATGCGTGCCGGTAACGCCGCATAGGCCAACGCCGATACGCTGTGAACCTGTGGTGCCGAGACGGTGCGCGACGACGCTGTAGGCTTGGCCTTTTCGGCCTTTACGGGTTGAAAATTAAGCAAGTCTGGTTGGCTATCTGCCTGAACAGGGCTGAACCCCAGCGCGCCAAAGAGACACAGTGAGGCCAAATGGGCGGCCAGTGTCGACTGTGCACCCGCAAATTTAAACGTCATGGTTAGCGCTCCCGGAAAGCTTCCCGGGCCTTGAGCACGGGCTTGAGCAAGTAATCGAGAATGGTTTTTTCGCCGGTACGGATTTCAACCGTGGCGACCATTCCTGGGATGATTGGAAGGGGTTTTCCGCCCGCCTCAAGGCTGCTGCTGTCGGTAAGGATCAGCACACGGTAATAAGTGTCATCAGCACGGCCGGCGGCGGCTTTCTGGTCATCCTTTAGGGTGTCCGGGCTAATGTGTTCGACGGTGCCCTTGAGCCCGCCATAAATGCTGTAGTCGTAGGCGGTGATCTTTACCGTGGCCGCAAGCCCGGGGTGCAGGAACGCCACGTCAGAGGGGCGAATCTTGCCTTCCACCAGCAACTGATCTTCCAGTGGCACGATTTCCAGAATGTGCTCGCCTGGTTGGATTACGCCGCCGTGGGTATTGACACGTACGTTCTTGACCGTGCCATGCACCGGGGCGGTGATCGTGGTGCGCTCCACTACGTCGGCACGGCCCACCAGATTTTCACTGGTTTGCGAAAGTTCCAGTTCGAATTTGGCCAGCTCGGCGTTGGCCTCGGCCTGGTAGCGGTTGGTGCGTTCAACAATCTGCGACTTGATTTCGTTTGCCTGGCGGCGCATACGCAAGATTTCCACTTCGGACATCAGCCCTTTAGCGGCCAATGGTTCGGCAAGCTGGATCTCTCGCATGCTCAAGTCGTAGCTGCGTTGCAAGCCGTCGATGCTGGTATTGAGGGCATTTTTGCGTGCGTTGTAAGCCTGAATCTCCTGCTGTACTACCGCCGGATCGGTTTTCACTAATTCATCGAACTCCAACGGTTGCTGGTAGGCCTCAGCGCGCAAGCGGGTGATGCTGCCCTTAAGTCCAATGACTTTGGACAGGGTTTCGCGGTAGCTGGCCTGCGCTCGGGTCGCGTCGATCTTAAGCAACACATCGCCCTTCTTGACTATGTCGCCTTCGCGAACATTCATCTGCGCCAGGATCCCGCCTTCCAGGCTTTGTATGACTTGTTCACGGCTCTTGGAAATAACCTTTGCTTCGCCCTGGGTAATTTCTTCCACGCGGGCGAAGTGCGCCCAAACCAAACCACCTACCAATACGGCTGCAATCAGATGCAATACCAAGCGCGACCCGGGTGTGGTCTGAGTCAGTAGTGATTCCTGAATATCGTTTATATAAGACGCGTCGCCCGCTCTCAGAGGTGCACGGTCGCGGCGGTTAAATAATCTACGGATCATTTAGCCGACTCCATGTTGGCTTGGGGTTTGTTGGTCGACTTCACATTCATCGATGGCGCCGCACGGCCGCTGGCAGAAGCCGAAGCTTCGGTGCTGCGGGTATTACCGCTCATGGCTGCGAGGATTGTGTCTTTGGGGCCATCGGCGACGACTTTGCCGTCGTCCACCACAACGATACGGTCCACCAAACCGAGCAACGATGGGCGATGGGTCACCACCACCAGGGTCTGGCCTTCAGTGGCGCGTTGCAGGTGCTGCAGAAACAGTGCTTCGGTCTGGGTGTCCATGGCGCTGGTGGGCTCGTCGAGCAGCAGCAGTGATGGGCGTGCCAACAGGCTACGAGCTAGGGAGACCAACTGACGCTGACCTCCGGACAATCCTTCGCCCATCTCACCGATAGGCAAGTTGATGCCTTTGGGGTGGCGCGCGGCGACCTCATCAAGGCCGGTCAGACGCAGCACGCGTAAAAACTCTTCTGCGCTCGCTTCGGGGCGGCCTAGCATGACGTTTTCACGCAGGGAGCCGTAGAACAGCCGTGCATCCTGGCCTACATAACCAACGGCCTTGCGCCAATCAGCAGGGTCAATTTGATTCACATCCAAGCCATATGTGAACATCTGCCCACCTACGGGTAAATACAGACGCGCCATCACCCGCAACAGCGTCGACTTACCGCTGCCAATACGCCCGAGAACTGCCACGCGTTCACCGGGTTTTATCGACAGGTTGATACCCTGCAAAACCGGCGGATTGGGTTGCATCGGCGGTGCCGGGTATGCAAAAGCGATGTTCTTGAGGGTCAGTTGACCTGTCAGCGCGGGTTTGGTGATGTATTCAAGGCTCGCATCACGATCCACAGGCATTGCCATTAGCTTGTTCAACGATTGCAGGGCCGCTTTGGCCTGCTGAAAACGCAGGGCCAGCCCTACCACTTGGCTCAATGGGGCTGTGGCACGACCTGCGAGCATTACGGTGGCGATCAGGGCACCCATGGAGAGGTCACCTGCGTCGATCAGATAGACACCGATTACAATCAGCATTACCGTCTGGACTTGCTGGAAGAAAGCCACCGTGCCATTGGCGGCGCTCGACAATTGGCGCGACTTCATTGAAGTGCTGGAAGCCAAGGCGCTGAAGGTTTCCCAACGCCGCTGCATGTAGGCCTCGCCGCCGACCGCTTTGAGCGTTTCTAGGCCTTCGATCGACTCGATGAGTACGCCTTGCTTGAGGGAAGACTCGCGCAGGTTTTCTTTCATGGTGCGGGCAAGCGGCCACTGGATACCCACACTAATCAACACAATCAGTGGGATCAGTAGCATGGGGACCCAACCCAATGGGCCGCCAACGAAGAAGATCACCGCGACGAACATCAACACAAAAGGCAAATCGGAGATGGCCGCGAGGGTGGCGGAAGTAGCGAAGTCTCGTACCGATTCAAACTCTCGCAACTGGTTGGCGAACGATCCGGAGGAAGCTGGCTTGTGCTCCATCTGAATTGAAAGTGCCTGCCTGAAAAGCATGGTACCCAGTACCAGGTCGGCTTTTTTACCAGCGAGGTCCAACAAGTGTGCCCGTACATAACGAGCAACTGCCTCGAAAACCATTGCAATCACAACACCGATGGCCAGCGACCAGAGGGTGACAAATGCCTGGTTCGGGACCACACGGTCGTATACGTTCATGGTGAAAAAGATGCTTGCCAGGGCCAGCACGTTGATCAGCACCGCACCGATAGCCGCACTGCGGTAGTAGCGGCGGTAGCGCCACAGGGTACTCAGTAACCAGTGCCCCGCTGGGCGTGCAGTCTCTTCTCCGGCGCGGGTGTCGACTTTTGCGGTGCGCTTGGCCAGGATCGCGAAACCTGCGTACAGCTCATCCATTTCGGCCTGAGGAATCTCAACGGGCTCAGTATTAATTTCTGGTAGGATCACTTGGTAAAGGCAGGCGCGTTTGTCTTCTGCATTTGGATCGAGACGTCTACCTACCAACACACAGCCGCCCCGACCTTGTCGCAACAGAATGATCGGCAGCAGTTGCTCAGGTAGGGCACGTACCTGGCGCTCCACCAACCCGGCAGACAAGCCAGCATTAGCCATGCTTGCCAAGGCAAGGGACGGCGAGAGCAAGCCCACCTTGGGCAGGCCTGCTGTGAGCGCTTCAGGTGAACGGCCCACACCATAGTAATCGCATAACCACGAGACACTTTGCAGCAGCGTGTCTTCGATCTGGAGCTTTGGAGTGGGCACAGTTGCGCTGTCATTCCCTGATTCGACAGGAGTGCTATTGTTAGACATCAATGGGATCCTGAGTAGATTGCAGAAGTCATGGCACGCTTCACGGCAAGTGCATCAGCCGAAATCTGTCTGATAATTCTGACAATCGGGTCAACTTGGGAGAACGAGACTTGTCTCAAACCGTAAGTAATCGCGATAAACTCTTATGTCCGGACGAACTTCAGGCTGGCACTGATGGTTGGATCACATCCGCATTCTATTTGGGTAAGAGTTTGAGCTAAGTTGTGAGATATTTTTGCGTGAGATTTGTCGGGGAATTTCCGCCAGCCAAAAGAGCGGTCGTCTATGAAATGGTGTGTAGTGTACACTTTGCGCGGTTGTCCTCTTGGACGATCACGCGCTGATTAGAGATGCTTTGAAATTCGGCTGTCGCTGGTATCTGACTTCATGTTGGTCGGCGTTTACTGCACCAGTTGGGCGTTAATCGAAGGGCTGCGCGGTCAGGAAGCTGATTTGTCGATTACCAACTGACTGAAATGAACTTGATGGCTTGCGTCTGATTCAAATGGTGCGAGCCCACTATCCCAATCTAAGGATTGTGATTTTCTCTTCATCGGAACGCCCCGCGACCGTGAGCATGAGTATTCGCGCTGGTGCCAACGGTTTTGTGGGCAAATCCCAGGAAACAGGCGAATTGTTGCGGGCTATCCGTATGTTGGCGCTCGAGCGTATTTATCTGGCGCCGGCCATGGCGGCCGAGCTGGATAAACTGCCAACTCCGCAGGCTGTGGATATTGATCAGTCTTTCGATGGGGACAAGGTACTGGCAGACCACCCTGAACTCTCTCCGAAGGAAAGCGAGGTGCTACGCTGCTGCTTGGAAGGAATGTCGGTGTCTCAGATTGCTACCAAATGTTTGCGCAGTTGCAAGACCATCAGCGGACAAAAGCAGGCAGCATTTCGAAAGCTCGGGGTCCGCACGGATACCGAGTTTTTCAAGTTGCAAATACATTTGAAAGAGGTTTTATTCTTTAGGTGGTTACGTCAAATTATTGCGCTTGGCGATAACAAAGAGTTTCACAGTGGACGTTGCATTTGGTTTTTGAAGTAAGCGCCTTTTATAGGTGCTGATTGTTTCGCCACTTAATAACATACGGTCAGCAATTTCCTTATTGCTCATGCCTTGGGCCAAGTGCTGTAAAATCCTCAGTCCACGGTTTGACAGTGTCTCGAGTTTTTTCTGTTCTTCGCCCCCTGTTATACCACCCGCCGAGCTACAAGTCTGGCTCGGGAAATAACTGTAGTTGGCATTAACGGCCCTTGCCGCGTTTACCAGCTCGCGCAAATCGCTCTGCTTATTAACGAAGCCGTGAGCTCCCATTTGCAGGCAGCGAGATGCGATATGGCCAGGTTCCAGTCCCGTCAGCACAATGATTTTGACCATCCACTTTCGCGCTAAAATGCGGTTGATCACTGTGTAAACATCGATTCCGGGGATTCCGATATCAAGGATCACTGTGCAAGGCTGTAGCGTTGCCAGCAGGCGCAATGCATCGACCCCGTTGTCAGTCTGAGCGGCAACGTGCAGACCTTCTGCTTTCAATAGATGAGCGATCGCCATGCGCACGGTGGGATGATCGTCAACGATAAGTATTTGATGGGCCATGGTTGAATACACCAAGCAAACGGTCAAAAAAGCTTAATGTATTTCCTAGCCATTCGGCCTAGTAAAGTAGCCCTTGAGTGCGACTTTTGAGACAAGTCTCAGTTTAATTACTTTGCTTTGTTGACAGTCTAGCCCTCTGATTTATTAGAGCCTCAACTAAAAATTGCGTTGGGCAGGATGAGGGAAATGATTGATAAACATACCAGAGTGCTGATTATCGAGCCGGTATTTGCTCAGGCACAGCTTATTGAGAAAATGCTTAACATGATGGGGTGTTACTGCGTTGCTGCAACCTCAAACGTTGAAGAGGGATTGTTGTTAAATCGATATGGATTGAAAAATTTTGACGTTCTTATTGCGCCCCTTTCGGTTTTGATACTGGAGCATTCGCAGGTGAACCGCTTCAAAGGCTTCAATATTAGGAATCTCTTCCTTTATGCGTGCTCACCTCATGACCACAATATACCGATCTTAGTGAAAGGAGAGGCCTGCTTTAGTGGTGGTTTGCCTGAGTACGAAGTTTTACAGAAGTTTATGGCAAGGTTCACCAAACCAAGGCGTGCCTCTAGCGGCCCTGTGGAAGCGTTTCGCATGGGGGGTTAACGTTTTGAAGCACAGAACTGCGTCAACCTGAGAGTATATAGACCTATCGCCAATCATCACTGTGAAAAATAGTACTTTGTTTTCGCCATAAGCTTGCAAGGTCACTATAGAACCCGGGGCGATTCAGTTTGTAGTTAAGCACGTCGCAGTCTCACCGTTATTTTCCGACGGCGCAGTCATCTGGATCGATCCGGCTGGATATGTAGTCGCTAGATCTCACAAAGTAGAAGGTTGGTTTGAAGATTCGGAGCATTACTACTTCGAGCTTCAAGTGGAGTCCGCCACTATATTGGAATCGGCCTACCAGCGACACCGTCTTTCATAAGCTAGCTTTAAATCAACCACCTCCGTTTTTAGGAGGTGGGACCAGCTTTGACTGCTATTTCATGTTGTTTTTGGCTTTTTAAGTGTTTTTTCTAGTTTGCCAATAGCCACTATTGGCTGATTATCTCCGATCATAAAAGGCCGGTTCCGACCGATTTTCTTGAAAATTAGATTTCAAAATTGCACTGCCGCAGCAGTGAACAGTCGATCTATTAGGGGCGCGTATACGCGGTGATCTCGCGTTGGGTAAGGGCTTAAGTCCCCCGTTAAAACGCCCCCTTTGTCTGTAAAGTTGCGGCCAGTGACTAAGTATTGATTGACTAGCGTATCGATACAGCTTTCTAGCCTCGGCTTGCTTGAACCGCTGAGACGGAAAGGCTACCAGTGGCGGCTTCTTGAATGTGTTCGCTCCACCAGTTCATCATTGGGCGTCTGCGGTCGATGTAGTCCGCACGGTTGTAGGCACTGCGTACCTCGTCTTTATCGACGTGGGCGAGCGCAACCTCGATCAATTCAGGCTCAAAGCCGTGCTCGTTGAGGATGGTGCTCGCCATTGAACGCATGCCATGACTTACCAAGCGCCCTTCGAAGCCCATCCGCTTCAGCGCCATATTGGCTGTCTGGCTGTTGCAGTGAGTGCGCGGGTCTCTGTCAGCAGGGAATACAAACTCTCGATGGCCGCTATAGGGTTTGATGGTCTCCAGCAGAGCAAGTGCGTGCTCGGTCAGCGGTATGGCGTGTGGGCGTCGCTTTTTCATGCGTTCGGCAGGGATTGTCCAGATCTTCCTTTCGAGGTCGATGTCAGCCCAGCAAGTTGTAGCGGCTTCCGCAGGGCGCGTCATGGTGTGAAGCTGCCATTCGATTAAGCAGCGGGTTGTCCTTTTGATGCTCGCGTTGGCGATTGCAATCATCAGTTCTGGCAGTTCTTCTGGTCGAAGAGCCGCCATGTTCTGCTTTTTCGGTTTCTTGAAAACGCCCCGGATGCCGCTGAGAGGATTGGCGAAGATCACCCCCGAGTTCACGCCATAGATCATGATTTCATTGAGCCTTTGAGTCAGTCGCTTCACTGTCTCCAAGCTGCCTTTCGCTTCCAAGGGGCGGAGCAATTCGATGACCATTGGCGCAGTGATTCGCGAGAGAGGTGTAGTTCCGAGCTTTGGAAATACGTGCAGGATGAGAGAGCGCCATATGTCTTCGGCATAGGCCGGTGTAACGACATCCTGCTTTAGCTCAAACCAAGTAGCAGCTACGTTCTCGAACGTGTGCTCAGTTGCTGCTTTTTTTGTTTGCGTCAACGCATTGCGTTGCTCTTTCGGGTCGATGGCTTGTGCAAGCAGTTCTCTGGCTTCGACCGTTTTCTTTCTTGCTTGCGCGAGAGAGAGCTCTGGGTAGGTGCCGAGTCCCATGTTGATACGATTCTTCGTTACCGGATGACGGTAGTTGAAGTTCCATAGCGTAGAGCCATTGATTCTCACTCGCAATTGAAGGCCGTCGCCATCGCTGAGGACGTAATCTTTATCTTTCGGCTTGATAGCTTTGAGCTGACGATCAGAGAGGCGGGTGGCTTGGGCGCACATGAGGTATTCCACGACATCGTTCGGTATTCCAAAAATTACCACTGAAGGGCTTGGAATACCATGTGGAATACCAATGGTTGTAGATTCTATCGGACGTCTTTGGACGCTGATGGCCCTGAAAGCCCCGTATTTGCTGGATTACAGGCACAAAAAAAGACGTCCGTGGACGTCTTTAGATGTTGAAGTGGTGGAGCCGGGGGGATTTGAACCCCCGTCCGCCAGTACTCCGCTGTCGGTACTACATGCGTAGCCGTTTCTATTAAGTTAACCCTCAGCGACCCGAAGGGCAGGGTGCTTTGGGCGAGTTGTGTAAGTTTTAGCCGCTTCGTCCACAACGTACTGCACGGCGATTCTGTTCTATATGACAATCACTTTGGGTTTACAGACATCCCCTGGTGATTGCTGGACCCGAAGGTACCAGAAGCTCAGGGCTAAGGCTGCTTACGCAGCGAGAGCGAATTCCTGGCCGTAGTTTTCGTCATTGGCAACTATAAGAAGTTGCAACAGTGGATTTACGAGTTCTGTTACCAACTCGGCATGCACCTAAAGTTTCGCGACCGGCGTCGAATCCTAAACGGCCCCGTGCTTGTAACTCGTTGTTTCTTAGTGAGTGACAAGCCTGTGCAGTGTACGCCAAAAGCTCAGCGAAGGCCAACCCGAAGGTTGGCCCTATCGCTTACTGACCGCCTTTCTCGCTGTTCTGCAGGTCTTGCAGGGCCTTGGAGGTGATTTCGATGCACTTCTTGTCATCCCCTGCGGCGTGGGCGGCCTTGGCTTGGGAGACGGCGGTGTCTATTTCGCCACTTTTGCCACTGGTGTCGGTGGCGAGCAGGGCTTTGCCGTTGTTGATTTTGTCCAGGTTGATCTGGCACAGGTCTTTGTCACCGGCAGCGAAAGCGGGGGAGGCGAGCATCGCAGCGGTCATGAACAAGCCAGCAAGAGCGGAACGCTTCATAGGGTGTCTCCTTGCGCAAAAGGGCTCGACGCTGCTGGCGTGTAACCGCTGCCAGCGACATCACTGATGGGCCTCGTTGGTCGAGGCCTATGCAGATGACTGCGCCGGTGCGTCAGGGTTCGGTTTTTTTGCCGGGTCAGTGGGCGCGGGCGCGGGTGACGCGGTCTACCAGGTAGACCAGGCCGTGGTAGTCGATGCCGCCATGCTGGCTCAGGCCGATCTCGCAGGTGCGGCTGGTGGAGATGCCTTCGCTGCAATATTGCACGGCGTCCTTGAGTGAGCGCAGGGCGTGGGCGTTGAGTTGCGGGGTGGTGAAGCCTTTGTCGCCGGCAAAGCCACAGCAGTGAATGCCTTCGGGGATGACGACGGTTTTTGCACAGCGCCGGGCCAGTTCGATCAGGGCCTGGCTTTCGCCTAGGTGCTGGGTGCTGCACGTGACGTGTACGGCGATGGGGGCTTCCTGCGGCGTGAAGTCGAGGCGGTCCATTAGGTGGGTGCGGATAAAGCGTACCGGGTCGTAGAGGTCCAGGCGGGTTTCGCCGAGGTCTTGTACCAGGCGCAGGGTGCAGGGGCTGGTGTCGCAATAGATTGGGTCGAGGCCGCCTCGGCTGGCGTGGAGCAGGGCGCCGATCAGTTCCTGGCGCTTGTGTTCGGCCTGCTCGGCGTAGCCTTTGGAGGCGAAGGGCTGGCCGCAGCACAGGTTGTCTTGATTGTCGGGGAATACGACCTGGTAACCGGCTTTTTCCAGGAGGTTGCGGGTTTTGTCGTACAGCGACATCTGTTCTTTATCGCCGGCAGCCGGGCCCATGGCGCGTGAGACGCAGGCGGCCAGGTAGATCACTCGCGGGCGCTCATCCATTACCGGCGGGCTGAAGCGAATGGCTTTTTCCGGTTGTGGCATGGCATTGGTCCACTGCGGGATTTGCCCTTTGGACAGTCTGTTCACGGTGGCCGACCACTTTGTCAGGCGCGGGGCACCCAATAACATGCGTGCACCATTGGCGACGTGCAGGGTGAAGCGCGCGCCTTGCAGTGCGGTGGCGAAATGGCTGGCGAGCCATTCTGCGGTTTTCGTACGGTCGGCATCGCAGCTGCGCAGCTTTTTCACCAGGTCGCCGGTATTGATGCCTACAGGGCAGCGTTGGGCGCATAGCCCGGTGGCGGCGCAGGTGTCGATGCCTTGATAGTGGTAGGCCGCTTCCAGTTCGGTGGTGTCTACGCCTGCGCGGCGTTTGGCCTGGATGTCGCGCCAGATCACAATGCGCTGGCGCGGGCTCAGGGTCAGGCCTTTTGAGGGGCACACGGGTTCGCAGAAGCCACACTCGATGCACTTGTCCACAAGCTCATCGGCGGCGGGCAGGGGCTTGAGGTGTTTGAGGTGGATTTGCGGGTCTGCGCTGAGCACCACATCCGGGTTGAGGATGCCGTTGGGGTCGAGCAGGCGCTTGAGTTGCCACATCAATTGATAGGCGTCGCTGCCCCATTCCAGTTCAACGAACGGCGCCATATTGCGACCAGTGCCGTGCTCGGCCTTCAGCGAGCCACCGAATTCCACCGCCACCAGTTGCGCGACGTCGTCCATGAACGCTTGATAGCGTGCGACTTCTTCGCTGCTGTTGAAGCCCTGGGTGAACACAAAGTGCAGATTGCCTTCCAAGGCGTGTCCGAAAAGGATGGCTTCGTCGTAGTGATGTTTGTCGAACAGTTCGATCAGGCGGTTTACGCCGATCGCCAGTTGTTCGACGGGGAAGGTGACGTCCTCGATGATCACGGTGGTGCCGGTTTTGCGCACGGCGCCTACGGCGGGGAAGGTGTCTTTGCGGATCGCCCACAGGCGGGCGTTTTCCACGGGGTCTTCGGTAAAGTCGACCTGTTTTTCTACGGGAAACGCCGCCAGAGAGGCCATGATCAGCGTTAGTTGTTCGTGCAGTAATGACGGCGAGGCCGCGCGGGATTCGATCAGCAGTGCGCAGGCATTTTCCGATAAGTGTTGTACGAATGCGGGCATACCCGGTTTGTCTTGTACCGAGCGCATGCTGCGTCGGTCCAGCAGCTCAACGGCGGAAACCGGCTGGGTTTTCAGCACCGTTACTGCGTTGCAGCATGTTTCGACATCCGGGAACACGATCAGCGCCGAGGCTTTGTTCGGGTGATCGATCACCGTGTCGTAGGTGACCGCACTGATAAACCCCAGGGTGCCCTCGGAGCCGACCAGTAGGTGGCTGAGGATATCCAGCGGGTCGTCGAAATCCACCAGAGCGTTGAGCGACAGGCCGGTGGTGTTTTTCAGACGGTATTTGTGGCGAATCTTCGCAGCCAGTTCAGCGTTTGCCCGCGTCTCGCGGCCCAACGTGGCCAGGCGTTCAAGCAGTGCACTGTGTGTTTGGCGGAAGGCTTGCACGCTGGCGGCATCTTCGGTGTCCAGGCGGCTGCCATCGGCCAGTACCAGACGAATGCCCGCCAGGGTGTGATAGGTGTTTTGTGCCGTACCGCAGCACATGCCGCTGGCATTGTTGGCAACGATGCCGCCAATTTTGCAGGCGTTGATCGACGCCGGGTCCGGGCCGATCTTGCGCCCGAACGGCGCGAGCCAGGCGTTGGCCTGGGCGCCGATGACGCCGGGTTGCAGGCGGATCTGTGTGCCTTGCCCACGAATTTCGCGGTGATTCCAATTGTCGCCGAGCACGATCAGCACCGAGTCGCTGATGGCCTGGCCGGACAGGCTGGTGCCCGCTGCCCGGAAGGTCACCGGCACGTGATCGCGCTGGGCCAGTTGCAGCAGTGCGACGACTTCGTCTTCTGACTCCACGCGGATCACCAGCTGTGGGATCAATCGGTAGAAGCTGGCGTCGGTGCCGAAGGCGAGGGTGGAAAGTGGATCGTCGAAGCGGCGATCTTGCGGGATCAGTTGTGCGACGTCGCTGAGAAAAGCAGCAGGCAGGCTCATCGGTCCTCCAGAAATAGCAGACGCCGGCATCGTTGTCCGGCGTCGATTCTTACCCTATTACGTGCAGGTCTCAGTGCACCAGCATACCGGTGAACCAGTACGCCTGCGCCAGGGTGATCAACCCGACGATGGTGGCAAAGAACAGGCTGTGCTTGAGGGTAAAGCGGAACAGATCGGACTCCTTGCCCACCAGGCCCGTGGCTGCGCAGGCCACGGCGATCGATTGCGGCGAGATCATTTTGCCGGTCACGCCGCCGCTGGTGTTCGCCGCTACCAGCAGGGTGTCGTTGACGCCAATCTGGTGGGCGGTGGTGGCTTGCAGCGAGCTGAATAGGGCGTTGGATGAGGTGTCCGAGCCGGTCAGGAAAACCCCCAGCCAGCCGAGGAATGGCGAGAAGAATGGGAAGGCGGCGCCGGTGCCAGCCAGTACCAGGGCCATGGTCGAGGACATGCCGGAGTAGTTGGTGACGAAGGCGAACGCCAGCACCATGCCGATGGACAGGATCGGCCAGCGCAGCTCAAAGAAGGTTTCTTTTAAAGTGGTAAGACCAGTTTTGATGTCGATTTTCAGCACCAGCATCGAGACCAGCGCGGAGAAGAAGATCGCGGTGCCGGTGGCCGAAATCGGGTCCAGCTTGAAGACGGCGGGGATGGCGGTGGGGTTGGTGACGATGGGTGCGACTTTGATCACCAATTGGTCCAGGTGGGGGATCGCGAAGTTGAACACCCAGCTGTACATCGAACCGCCCGCGGCGAACATGGCCTTGAAGGGTTTGAGGGTCCAGATGGTGACCAGCACGGTCAGGATCAGGAACGGCGACCAGGCCTTGAAGATTTGCCCCAGGCTGTAGGGTGAAACCACTGTGCTGCGCGGCAAACCGAAGCCGCCGGCGCTGGAGGTGACCGCTACGCTGGAGGTGGCACCGGCAATCTGCGCGCCTGCGGTGCGCTTGGGTTGCCAGATTTTCAGGAACAGTGTGAGGGCGATCAGGCTGGCGAGTGCCGAGGTGATGTCCGGCAGTTCCGGGCCAATGAAGTTGGAGGTGAAGTACTGGGTGACGGCAAAGCTCAAGCCGGCCACCAAGGCTGCCGGCCAGGTTTCACGCACGCCGCGCAGGCCGTCCATCATGAACACCAGCCAGAAGGGCACAAACAGCGACAGCAGCGGCAGTTGGCGGCCGGTCATGGCGCCGATCTTGAACGCATCGATGCCGGTGACCTGGCCTGCGACGATGATCGGAATGCCCAGTGCGCCGAACGCCACCGGCGCGGTGTTGGCGATCAGGCACAAGCCCGCGGCGTACAGCGGATTGAAGCCCAGGCCCACCAGCAACGCAGCGGTGATTGCCACGGGTGCGCCGAACCCGGCCGCGCCTTCCAGGAAGGCGCCAAAGCAGAAGCCGATCAGCAGCACCTGCAAGCGTTGGTCATCGGTGATCGACAAGACGGAGCTGCGGATGATCTCGAACTGCCCGCTCTTGACCGTCAGCTTGTAGAGGAACACCGCCGCCACGATGATCCAGGCGATGGGCCACAAGCCATAGGCAAAACCGTAACCGGCCGCTGCCAGGGCCATGTCGACCGGCATCTGGAAGGCGAATATGGCGACCAGGATCGACAATGCCAGGGTGATGCTGCCGGCCACATGGCCTTTGAGGCGGAATACGGCCAGGGCCAGGAAGAAGAACACGATTGGAATAACGGCGGCCAGTGCGGACAGGCCGAGGCTGCCGAGAGGGCTGTAGAGCTGTTGCCAGGTTTGCATATGGGGTGGCCCCTGATTGTTGTTGTTTGATCAGCTTGGATAATTGGTAATACCAATTTACAATCGCTGTGGGCTAGATTAAGAGCCTTGGCAGGGGTGTGTCAATTTGCCGCTCGTCAAACTTTGGTCTGAGAGTGGCTGTCGAGTGTTCTGATCGGGTAAATCGAAGGTGTTCTGATAGGTGCTGCGGGCGCGGCGATAGGCCAGAATAGGGGCCCCGGCGAGTGGTCGGGATGGTGGAGAGTGAGTTATGGGGTTTGATCAGGTGCGTCAGCGCCGTTTGTCTGACGATATTGTCGAGCAGCTTGAGGGCATGATCCTTGAGGGCACGTTGAAGTCGGGCGAGCGCTTGCCGGCCGAACGCGCTTTGGCTGAACAGTTTGGTGTGTCGCGCCCTTCATTGCGTGAGGCGATCCAGAAGTTGGCGGCCAAGGGGTTGCTGGTCAGTCGACAGGGCGGCGGCAACTATGTGGTGGATTCCCTGGGTTCGACCTTCAGTGATCCGCTGCTGCATCTGCTGGAAAACAATCCCGAGGCGCAGCGCGACCTTCTGGAGTTTCGCCAGACTCTGGAGGCTTCGTGTGCTTATTACGCGGCATTGCGTGCTACCGAGGTCGACCGTGAGCGACTGACGGCGGCGTTCGAAGCGCTGCAGGACTGCTATGCGCGAGCCGACGAGGTGAGCCGAGTGGAGGAGGGCGCTGCGGATGCAAGGTTTCACTTGGCGATCGCCGAGGCCAGTCATAACGCGGTGCTGCTGCACACCATTCGCGGGTTGTTCGACTTGCTCAAGCGCAACGTGGTGACCAATATTGGCGGTATGTATCAGCAGCGCACCGAGACCCGCGACATGCTGATCAGTCAGCACCGGGACTTGTACCTGGCGATTATCGAGGGGCGGGCCGAGCAGGCGCGCGACGTTTCAACACGTCACCTGTTGTACGTGCAGGAAGTGTTGGAGGAAGTGCGTCAGGAGGTTCAGCGGGTAGCGCGGGCGGAGCGACGTAAGGGCATGTAGCCACGGGGGTTGCCCGCGGCTACATCATCACAAGGGTTAGTCTTCCTTGCCCTTGTTGCGCACGGCGCGATGCAGTTCGCGATTGGAGTCGCGCTCGCGTTCGGTGTCGCGCTTGTCGTATTCCTTCTTGCCCTTGCCCAGTGCGATTTCGCACTTGACCAGGTGCTTGCTCCAGTACCACGACAGGCAGACGCACGCGTAGCCTTTTTGCTGCACGGCCGCGGCGAGCTTTTCGAGTTCGCGGGCATTGAGCAACAGCTTGCGCGTGCGCACCGGGTCGGCAATCACGTGGGTGCTCGCGGTGGTCAGCGGGGTGATATGACTGCCGAGCAGCCACGCCTCGCCATCCTTGAGCAGCACATAGCTGTCGACCAGCTGCAGTTTGCTGGCACGCAGACTTTTTACTTCCCAGCCGGCCAGGACCAGACCAGCCTCGAACCGATGTTCGATGAAGTAATCGTGTCGCGCCTTTTTATTTTGCGCGATGGTCCCTGTGGGGTGTTTCTTTTGTTTAGCCATAGGGGCGGCATTATAGGGAGTTGCGAGCGTGTCGGCTACGGTCAACCTGCGTGCTTGAGCGTGTTGGACGAATCCCGGACAATACGGGCAGTTCTTTGGTTTTTTTCTCTCGCGGATCGGGCTGTACTTTCGCGACGTTTGCCTTAAGCAGTGGAAGTAACGCTCACATGACGACGCATATTCAACGTTCGGCCCTGCTGCCCTATCCGGCACAGGCGCTCTATGACCTGGTCAACGACGTGGCGCGTTACCCGGAATTCCTGCCTTGGTGCTCGACTGCCGAGGTTTTGGAGAGCAGTGATGAGCACATGGTCGCCAGTGTTGGTGTGGCCAAGGGTGGCCTCAGCCAGCATTTTGTTACGCGCAATGTGCTGGTGCCGGGCAAATCCATTGAAATGAATTTGCAGGAAGGGCCGTTCACCCAGCTGCACGGCGTGTGGGTGTTCAAGGCGCTGACAGATAAGGCCTGCAAGATCAGCCTGGATCTTTCGTTTGATTACGCCGGCCCCATTGTGCGGGCGACGCTGGGGCCACTGTTCAATCAGGCGGCAAATACCTTGGTGGACGCTTTCTGTCAGCGAGCCAAGCAATTGCATGGTTGATATTGAAGTGGTGTATGCCGATGTGGATCGCCAGGTTCTGCTGGCGGTGGCGATGCCGGTGGGCACAAGCCTGAGGGCGGCAGTGCTGGCGTCGGGCATTGCAGAGCATTTTCCGCAGTTGGCGTTGGCGGACTGCCCGCTGGGTATCTTCGGTAAGGTGGTGGCAGACGCTGATGTGCGTGCCGTGCAGCCGGGGGATCGGATTGAGATCTACCGGCCATTACTGGCAGACCCCAAGGAAATACGCAGGCTGCGTGCGGCGAAGGCGGCGATGCTCAAGCGAAAAAACACCTGAGCTTGCCAACCGGCAGGCAACAAAAAGCCCGGCATGCCGGGCTTTTTATCGAGCGCCGCAAAATTATTGCGGGCTGGTGTCCAGAGGCTGTGGCGTCGGGACGGGTACAGTTTCGACACCGTCGACGTCTTTCTGGATCTGGTCCAGCAAGGAGCCTGGCTTGGCCGGCACCTCGGATTTCGGCTTTTCGGCTTCCTGCGCAGGCGCGGTCACGTTGGTGCCGCTGTCCTTGCCCAGCAAGGCTTCATCGCGGCTTACGCCGGGCATGAAGTCACCGGACAGGCTCACGAGCTGGTCATTGCCATTGAAGATGACACTGACGCGCTCCTGTTGGCGTTCACCGCCACCAGGCTGCAGGCTGTAGAGATAATCCCAGCGATCGGCATGGAATGTGTCGGTCAGCAGGGGGTTGCCCATGATAAACCGTACTTGCCGTCGGGTCATTCCCGGGCGTAACTGGTCTATCATGTCCTGCGTGACGACATTGCCCTGCTGGATGTCGATTTTGTAAACCCCGGGGAATGAACAACCGGCGAGTGCGAGCAGTCCCACAAAGGTGAAACTGGTTAGCAAGAGCTTGGTGTTTTGCATCGGTGGGCGACTTCCACTATCTTGGCTGGGACAACGTAAACGCCGATCATACCCGTATTAAGAGAAGCTGCGAAGCAGCATCCGCGAGAAAGCTAACCATGGTTGAAAATAGCGAACTACGCAAAGCCGGTCTCAAAGTGACTCTGCCACGAGTCAAGATTCTACAAATGCTCGATTCTGCTGAGCAACGCCACATGAGTGCCGAGGATGTTTACAAGGCGCTGATGGAGTCTAACGAGGACGTCGGCCTGGCCACGGTTTACCGTGTACTGACCCAGTTTGAAGCCGCAGGGCTGGTGGTTCGCCATAATTTCGACGGCGGTCATGCAGTATTCGAACTGGCTGACGGTGGTCACCATGACCACATGGTTGACCTGGATACCAATGAGGTTATCGAGTTCACCAGCCCTGAAATCGAAGCGCTGCAGCATAAGATTGCTGAGGAGCACGGTTTCGATTTGGTCGACCATAATCTGGTGCTGTACATCCGTAAGAAAAAGTAAAAATCGACGCAGTTTTGCTCTGCGAAACGATTGAAGGCGACCCTAGGGTCGCCTTCGTGCTTTCTATAAAGAGGAAAAGTACCCGTTCAAGCCTTCGCGGCCACGACCATTTTTTTCGCGTGAGCCAACGACTCCTTGGTCAGGTCGATACCGCCGAGCATCCGCGCAACTTCTTCTACCCGTTCGGACTTGTTCAGCTTGGAGACGGCCGTGTGCGTCGCGTCGCTGCCGCGCACCTTGTGCACAAATAGATGTTGATGCCCCTGAGCGGCCACTTGCGGCAAGTGAGTCACCGTAAGTACCTGGCCGCGATCCCCCAGGCGGCGCAACAACTGGCCAACAATCTCTGCGGTTGGCCCTCCGATGCCAACGTCTACTTCATCGAATACCAGTGTCGGTACTCGCGAGGTCTGGGCGGTGATCACCTGGATCGCCAGGCTGATCCGCGACAACTCACCGCCTGAGGCTACTTTGGCCAGCGCCTTGAGTGGCTGACCGGGATTGGCGCTGACCAGCAGTTCTACCTGCTCCAGCCCATGGGGCTGCAGTTCGTGGCTGGCGTTGACGCGCAGTTCGATGGTGAAGCGCCCGCCCGGCATACCCAGGCGCTGGATTTCCTGCTCGACGGCGCTGGCCAGGCTGGTGGCGGCCTGTTGGCGCAGGTCGCTCAGCTCCTGGGCCTTCTCCTGATAATGTCGGGCAAACGAAGCGAGTTCCTCGCCGAGTCGCTCGATGGACTCGTCGTTGGCATTCAGTGTGTCGATTTCATCCAGCAGCTTCTGTTGCATGGCAGCCAGTTCAGTGGGCTGGATTCGATGCTTGCGCGCCAGGGTGTAGATAGTGTCCAGGCGTTCTTCTATTTCCTGCAGGCGTGCCGGATCGGCGTCGAAGTGGTCCAGGAAGCGGTTGAGTTCGCCGACAGCTTCTTCAACCTGGATCTGTGCGCTGGTGAGCAGGGTAGTGGCCTCATTCAACGAACCGGAAGCATTGTTCACGCTGGACAGGCGATTGAGGCTGGCTGTCAGTGCGTTGAGCACATTGCCCGAGTCACTCTCGCTGCATTGCTCGACGACCTGGCGGCAGATACCCAGCAAGGTCTCTGCATTGGTCAGGTTCTTGTGTTCCTGCTCAAGCTGCTCCAGTTCGGTCTCGCCCAGGCCCAGGCTTTCAAGCTCTTCGAGTTGATAGCTGAGCAGTTGGTGGCGGGCGCGTTGTTCATCGCCGGAGTTGGAGAGGCGTTCCAGTTCCTGGCGTGTCTGGCGCCAGCGTTGGGCGGCCAGTTGAACCTGGCGGGCAAGGTCGGTGGCGCCGGCGTATTCGTCGAGCAGTCGGCGGTGAGTATCGGTTTTGAGCAGGGACTGGTGTTCATGCTGGCTGTGGATATCGATCAGCAGCTCACCCAGGGCTTTCAAGTCGCCAAGTGGGCACGGCGTGCCGTTGATATAGCCGCGGGAGCGACCTTCGGCAGTGATTACCCGGCGCAAGATGCACGGCCCTTCATTGTTCAGGTCGCGCTCGACCAGCCATGCCTCGGCCTCGGGAATGTCGGCCAGGTCAAAGGTGGCCAGGATATCGGCTTTGTCGGAGCCTGGGCGTACCACGCCACTGTCGGCGCGGTCGCCGAGGGTCAGGCCGAGGGCGTCGAGCATGATCGACTTGCCGGCGCCGGTTTCGCCTGTGATTACGCTCATCCCGCGATCCAGTTCGAGATCCAGATGTTCAACGATTGCGTAGTTATGTACAGACAGGTGCACGAGCATGACGGCCGCTCCCAGGCTTGAGGTCTGGTTATTTATACAGTGTTTTGTTTGTGGCTGACAATCCTGGCGCTTAGCTCGATTTGCTTGATCAATAGTTTTTTTTAGCGTGATGAGGAATGTAGGGGCAGGAAATGATTCGAGTCATGCGAAAGACTTTTGGTAACGCCCGCGCCCTTGAACCTGGAAATTGTGGCCCCATATACCGGAACAGAAGCGCGAGTCGAGATCGCGCATGATTTTGAAAGGAGAAATCTATGGCTGACGAACAGACGCAGGATACGCAAACTCCAGACGCCAATGCGGCTGCCGGTGATGAGCTGGCCACCCGCGTGCAAGTGCTCGAAGAGCAATTGTCCGCTGCGCAGGATCAATCGTTGCGTGTTGCCGCCGATCTGCAGAACGTCCGCCGCCGTGCCGAGCAGGACGTAGAAAAGGCTCACAAATTCGCGCTGGAAAAATTCGCTGGCGATCTGCTGCCGATCATCGACAGTCTTGAACGTGGTCTTGAGTTGTCTGACCCGGCCGACGAAAACATCCGCCCAATGCGTGAAGGCATCGAGCTGACGCTGAAAATGTTCCAGGACACCCTGAAGCGTTATCAGCTGGAAGCGATCGATCCGCAAGGCGGCGAGCCGTTCAACGCCGAGCATCACCAGGCCATGGCCATGCAGGAAAGCCACGACCTGGAGCCTAACAGCGTGATGAAGGTGTTCCAGAAGGGTTACCAGCTCAATGGTCGCTTGATGCGCCCGGCAATGGTGGTGGTGAGCAAGGCTCCTGCACCCGCTGCACCTTCTATTGATGAGCAGGCTTGAAATCCGCCGCAAGGCCCCCATCTATAAGTCAAGCGTTTAAGTGCTACCGCAGTTAGCCACAACTGCTGCGGCAACCAAATTCAAAGTTCGGGAGAGTAAATCATGGGCAAAATTATCGGTATTGACCTGGGGACCACCAACTCCTGCGTCTCCGTGCTGGAAAACGGCGTTGCAAAAGTTATCGAAAACGCCGAAGGCGCACGTACCACTCCGTCGATCATCGCTTACGCCAACGACGGTGAAATCCTCGTCGGTCAATCGGCCAAGCGTCAGGCGGTGACCAACCCGCACAACACCCTGTACGCGGTAAAGCGTCTGATCGGTCGTAAGTTCGACGAAGAAGTCGTACAGAAAGACATCAAGATGGTCCCTTACAAAATCGCCAAGGCTGACAACGGTGACGCCTGGGTTGAAGTAAACGGCCAGAAAATGTCGCCGCCGCAAATCTCGGCTGAAATCTTGAAAAAGATGAAGAAGACTGCCGAAGACTACCTCGGTGAAGCAGTGACTGAAGCGGTGATCACCGTTCCTGCCTACTTCAACGACAGTCAGCGTCAGGCAACCAAAGACGCCGGCCGCATCGCGGGTCTGGACGTAAAACGTATCATCAACGAGCCAACCGCAGCCGCTCTGGCTTACGGCATGGACAAGGCCAAGGGCGACCACACTGTGATCGTCTACGACCTGGGTGGCGGTACTTTTGACGTCTCCGTGATCGAGATCGCAGAAGTTGACGGCGAGCACCAGTTCGAAGTGTTGGCCACCAACGGTGACACCTTCCTGGGTGGTGAAGACTTTGACATCCGTCTGATCGACTACCTGGTAGACGAATTCAAGAAAGAAAGCGGCATGAACCTCAAGGGTGACCCGCTGGCCATGCAGCGCCTGAAAGAAGCCGCTGAAAAAGCCAAGATCGAGCTGTCTTCCGCTCAGTCGACCGACGTCAACCTGCCGTACATCACTGCAGACGCTACCGGTCCTAAGCACTTGAACGTGAAAATCTCGCGCTCCAAGCTCGAAGCTCTGGTTGAAGACCTGGTTCAGCGCACCATCGAGCCTTGCCGTATCGCACTGAAAGACTCCGGTATCGACGTTGGCTCGATCAACGACGTGATCCTGGTCGGCGGTCAGACCCGTATGCCGCTGGTTCAGAAGCTGGTAACCGAGTTCTTCGGCAAAGAAGCACGTAAAGACGTGAACCCGGACGAAGCTGTTGCCATGGGTGCTGCCATCCAGGGTGCGGTATTGGCCGGTGACGTAAAAGACGTATTGCTGCTGGACGTGAGCCCGCTGACCCTGGGTATCGAAACCATGGGTGGCGTGATGACTGCGCTGATCGAGAAAAACACCACGATTCCTACCAAGAAATCCCAGGTGTTCTCGACTGCCGATGACAACCAGGGCGCCGTGACCATTCACGTGCTGCAAGGTGAGCGCAAGCAAGCCGCGCAGAACAAGTCCCTGGGCAAGTTCGACCTGGCTGAGATTCCACCAGCACCACGTGGCGTGCCACAAATCGAAGTGACCTTCGACATCGACGCCAACGGCATCCTGCACGTCGGCGCGAAAGACAAGGCAACCGGCAAAGAGCAGAAGATCACCATCAAGGCCAACTCCGGTCTGTCTGATGAAGAAATTCAACAGATGATTCGTGATGCTGAAGCCAACGCTGATGCGGATGCCAAGTTTGCTGAGCTGGCTGGCGCCCGTAACCAGGGTGATGCGCTGGTTCACTCCACTCGCAAGATGATCGCTGATGCTGGCGACAAAGTGACCGAAGAAGAGAAAACCGCAATCGAAGCGGCCTTGGTTGCCTTGGAAGCCGCCATCAAAGGTGACGACAAGGCTGCCATCGAAGCCAAGATCGAGGAGCTTTCGAAAGTCTCCGCACCGGTCGCTCAGAAAATGTACGCCGAACAAGGCCAGCCGGCTGATGGTGCTGCGCAGCAGGCAGAGCCAGAAGCCAAGCACGACGATGTTGTCGATGCCGAGTTCGAAGAAGTCAAAGAAGACCAGAAGAAGTAACTTGGTCGCCCGGTTGACCGCTCACAAGCGGTGACTGGTAGGATGTCGCCGCGCGGGAGCTTGCTCCCGCGTTGGCGTGTCTGGGGTATGCGAATTTTTACAGCATGCGACAACGCTCGGATGCTGGCGGTGTGATCGGGAATGCTCCTGCTTTCCGAATGGCATTCACCGCGTTTTTGGCCGGGTCCCTGGCTAAAAGCAGTAATGACCAGGATCGTTGAATTGACGTGAGTTGGGTCCGGGCCTGTATTGGGGCTCAACGAGTTTGGCAGGGTTCAGGAGGGCCAGGCCGAACGTCCTTAAGAGTGCAAAGACTTATGGCAAAGCGTGACTATTACGAAGTATTGGGTGTGGAGCGCGGGGCCAGCGAGGCGGACCTGAAGAAGGCCTACCGTCGCCTGGCGATGAAGCACCACCCCGACCGTAATCCGGATAACAAAGAATCCGAAGAGATGTTCAAAGAGGCCAATGAGGCCTACGAATGCCTGTGTGATCCCAATAAGCGTGCGGCCTACGACCAGTACGGTCATGCCGGCGTCGACCCGAGCATGGGTGGCGGCGGCGCCGGTTTCGGCGGTCAGAACTTCTCCGATATTTTCGGCGACGTGTTCAGCGATTTCTTCGGCGGTGGCCGTGGCGGTCAACGTGGCGGCGCGCAGCGTGGCAGTGACTTGCGCTACACGCTGGAGTTGAATCTGGAAGAAGCCGTGCGCGGCACCAGCGTCAATATTCGTGTGCCGACGCTGGTTAACTGCAAGCCGTGCGACGGTTCGGGTGCCAAGAAAGGCTCCTCGCCGATCACGTGCCCGACCTGTGGTGGCATTGGTCAGGTGCGCATGCAACAGGGCTTCTTCTCGGTGCAGCAAACCTGCCCGCGTTGCCATGGCCAGGGCAAGATCATTTCCGACCCGTGCGATTCCTGCCACGGTGAAGGTCGTGTTGAAGAGTACAAGACCCTCTCGGTGAAAGTGCCGGCGGGTGTGGATACCGGTGATCGTATCCGCCTGTCGGGCGAAGGCGAGGCGGGTACCCAGGGCGGTCCGACTGGCGACCTGTACGTGGTGATCAATGTGCGTGAGCACTCGATCTTCCAGCGCGATGGCAAACACCTGTTCTGCGAAGTGCCGATCAGCTTTGTCGATGCGGCCCTGGGCGGTGAGTTGGAGATTCCGACCCTTGATGGTCGAGTCAAACTCAAGATTCCCGAGGGGACACAGACTGGCAAGCAGTTCCGCATCCGTGGCAAAGGCGTTGCGCCAGTGCGCGGTGGCGGTGCGGGCGACCTGATGTGTCGTGTGGCGGTGGAAACCCCGGTCAATCTGGGCCGTCGTCAGCGCGAACTGCTCGAAGAGTTCCGCAGCTCCCTGGAAGGCGATGACTCCCATTCGCCGAAAACCACTGGCTTCTTCGATGGCGTGAAACGCTTCTTCGGCGACCTGTAAGGACGTGAATATGCGACGTATAGCCGTAATGGGCGCTGCCGGGCGCATGGGCAAGACGCTGGTCGAGGCGGTGCAGCAACGCTCGCCGGCCTCCGGGCTGACGGCGGCGATTGTTCGCCCAGGAAGCACGTTGATCGGGGCGGATGCCGGTGAGTTGGCGTCGTTGGGCCGCATCGGTGTGTCGTTGACGGGCAGCCTTGAGCAGGTGGCTGACGAGTTCGACGTGCTCATCGATTTCACCTTGCCTGACGTGATGCTGAAAAACCTGGCCTTCTGCCGCAAGGCAGGCAAGGCCATGGTGATCGGTACGACTGGTTTGAGTGCTGAGCAGAAGCAGTTGCTGGTGGAGGCGGGCAAGGATATTCCGATCGTCTTTGCTGCCAACTTCAGCGTTGGCGTGAACCTGTCGCTGAAATTGTTGGACCTGGCAGCGCGTGTGCTGGGTGATGAAGCCGATATCGAGATTATCGAGACTCATCACCGCCACAAGATCGATGCGCCATCGGGCACTGCGTTGCGCATGGGTGAAGCTATCGCTGATGCGCTGGGCCGCGATCTATCGAAAGTGGCGGTATACGGGCGTGAAGGCCATACCGGTGAGCGCGCGCGCGACACCATCGGCTTTGCAACCGTGCGCGGTGGTGATGTGGTTGGCGATCACACGGTGTTGTTCGCCACCGAAGGCGAGCGCCTGGAGATCACGCACAAGGCTTCAAGCCGCATGACGTTCGCCAAGGGCGCAGTGCGAGCTGCACTCTGGTTGGAAGGCCGCGAGCCGGGCCTGTATGACATGCGTGACGTGCTGGATCTGCACTAATCAGTAGCTTAAATGGGGCCTCGGGATTATCCTGAGGCCCCGTTTTTACCCGCTAAGCGACGTCCTGTCGCATTCTCCTGCCTTTAAGGCTCATTAGCGGTGGACCCAAAAAGCCTTTTTCTGTAAGCTACAGCTTTAGTGTGTCCACTAAAAGCGCGCAGAATAATTCGATGAAGAAGCGGGGTGACGTGTCCATACGTCACTCCGCTTTTTTACAACCTGCGATCGCCCTTTCAGGCTTTATTTACGGGAGGTCTTCTTGACTAAGCCAGCCATACTCGCCCTTGCTGATGGCAGCATTTTTCGCGGCGAAGCCATTGGAGCCGACGGTCAAACCGTTGGAGAGGTGGTGTTCAACACCGCCATGACCGGCTATCAGGAAATCCTTACCGATCCTTCCTACGCCCAACAGATCGTTACCCTGACCTATCCGCACATCGGCAACACCGGCACTACGCCGGAAGATGTCGAGTCTGATCGTGTCTGGTCGGCCGGTCTGGTGATTCGTGACCTGCCACTGGTTGCGAGCAACTGGCGTAACACGATGTCGCTGTCCGATTACCTGAAAGCCAACAATGTTGTGGCGATCGCCGGTATCGATACGCGCCGCCTCACGCGCATCCTGCGTGAAAAAGGCTCGCAGAATGGCTGCATCATGGTCGGTGACAATATTTCCGACGAGGCGGCGATTGCCGCAGCACAAGGCTTCCCTGGCCTGAAAGGCATGGACCTGGCGAAAGTCGTCAGCGTCAAAGAGAAGTACGAGTGGCGTTCCACTGTGTGGGATCTGAAGACCGACAGCCACGCGACTATCGAAGCTGCCGATCTGCCTTACCACGTGGTCGCCTACGACTACGGCGTCAAGTACAACATCCTGCGCATGTTGGTCGAGCGTGGTTGCCGCGTGACCGTGGTGCCTGCGCAAACGCCTGCCAGCGATGTGCTCGCGATGCAACCGGACGGCGTGTTCCTGTCCAACGGCCCGGGTGATCCCGAGCCATGCGACTACGCTATCCAGGCCATCAAGGACGTGCTGGAAACCGACATTCCGGTGTTCGGTATCTGCCTTGGCCACCAGCTGCTGGCTTTGGCCTCCGGCGCCAAGACCCTGAAAATGGGCCACGGCCACCACGGTGCCAACCACCCGGTACAAGACCTGGACACCGGCGTTGTGATGATCACCAGCCAGAACCACGGTTTTGCGGTGGATGAGGCCAGCTTGCCGAGTAATGTGCGCGCCATTCACAAGTCGCTGTTCGACGGTTCCCTGCAGGGCATCGAGCGCACCGACAAGAGCGCGTTCAGCTTCCAGGGCCACCCTGAAGCCAGCCCGGGCCCGAACGACGTAGCGCCGCTGTTCGACCGTTTCATCAATGAGATGGCCAAGCGACGCTGACTGAGTGCTCTGCGGGCGGCCCCGAACCTCGGTGGCCCCCGCAGGCTCTTCAAGGATTGTTCTAGACGGCTTGCCGACTGACCTGCGGATTTGAGTGACAAACCCATGCCAAAACGTACAGACATAAAAAGCATCCTGATTCTCGGCGCTGGCCCGATCGTGATCGGCCAGGCCTGCGAATTCGACTACTCCGGCGCCCAGGCCTGTAAAGCCCTGCGTGAGGAGGGCTACCGCGTCATCCTGGTGAACTCCAACCCGGCCACCATCATGACCGACCCGGCCATGGCCGACGCGACATACATCGAACCGATCAAATGGCAGACCGTTGCCAAGATCATCGAGAAAGAGCGTCCGGACGCGCTGCTGCCAACCATGGGCGGCCAGACTGCATTGAACTGCGCCCTGGACCTGGAGCGCGAAGGCGTCCTGGAAAAGTTCGGCGTAGAGATGATCGGTGCCAATGCCGACACCATCGACAAGGCTGAAGACCGTTCGCGTTTCGACAAGGCCATGAAGTCCATCGGCCTGGCGTGCCCGCGTTCCGGTATCGCCCACAGCATGGAAGAAGCCAATGCGGTCCTTGAGACCCTGGGCTTCCCTTGCATTATCCGTCCGTCCTTCACCATGGGCGGCACCGGTGGCGGCATTGCCTACAACCGTGAAGAGTTCGAAGAGATCTGCGCGCGTGGCCTGGACCTGTCGCCGACCAAAGAGCTGCTGATCGACGAATCGCTGATCGGCTGGAAAGAATACGAGATGGAGGTTGTCCGCGATAAGAAGGATAACTGCATCATCGTCTGCTCCATCGAAAACTTCGATCCGATGGGCGTGCACACCGGTGACTCGATCACCGTAGCTCCGGCGCAGACCCTGACCGACAAGGAATACCAGATCCTGCGTAACGCCTCCCTGGCGGTATTGCGCGAGATCGGCGTTGAAACCGGCGGTTCCAACGTTCAGTTCGGCATCTGCCCGGACACCGGCCGCATGGTCGTGATCGAGATGAACCCACGTGTATCGCGTTCTTCTGCGCTGGCCTCGAAAGCTACCGGCTTCCCGATTGCGCGGATCGCTGCCAAGCTGGCTATCGGCTACACCTTGGACGAACTGCAAAACGAAATCACCGGCGGCGCTATGCCGGCGTCTTTCGAGCCGTCTATCGACTACGTTGTGACCAAGCTGCCACGCTTTGCCTTCGAGAAGTTCGCCAAGGCTGATGCGCGCCTGACCACCCAGATGAAGTCGGTCGGCGAAGTCATGGCGATCGGCCGCACGTTCCAGGAATCCCTGCAGAAAGCCCTGCGCGGCCTGGAAGTCGGTGTTTGCGGCCTGGACGAGAAGCTCGACCTGAGCAATCCGGAAAGCATGAGCATCCTCAAGCGCGAGCTGACCGTGCCGGGCGCCGAGCGTATCTGGTACGTGGCCGACGCCTTCCGTGCCGGCCTGAGCGTCGAAGATATCTTCGGCATGAACATGATCGATCCGTGGTTCCTGGTGCAGATCGAAGATCTGATCAAGGAAGAAGAGAAGGTCAAGACTCTGGGCCTGTCGTCTATCGACCGCGACCTGATGTTCCGTCTCAAGCGCAAAGGCTTCTCCGACCAGCGTCTGGCCAAGCTGCTGGGTGTGACCGAGAAGAACCTGCGTACTCATCGCCACAAGCTGGATATCTTTCCGGTCTACAAGCGCGTTGACACCTGCGCCGCAGAGTTCGCCACCGACACTGCCTACATGTACTCCACCTATGAGGAAGAGTGCGAAGCCGCGCCGTCGGATCGCGACAAGATCATCATTCTGGGCGGCGGTCCGAACCGTATCGGCCAGGGTATCGAGTTCGACTACTGCTGTGTACACGCCGCCCTCGCCCTGCGCGAAGACGGGTACGAGACCATCATGGTCAACTGCAACCCGGAAACCGTTTCCACCGACTACGACACTTCCGACCGTCTGTACTTCGAGCCGGTAACGCTGGAAGACGTATTGGAAATCTGCCGCGTCGAGAAGCCTAAGGGCGTGATCGTCCAATACGGCGGCCAGACCCCGCTGAAACTGGCGCGTGCCCTGGAAGCTGCCGGCGTGCCGATCATCGGTACCAGCCCGGACGCTATCGACCGTGCCGAAGACCGTGAGCGCTTCCAGCAGATGGTTGAGCGCCTGAACCTGCGTCAGCCGCCAAACGCTACCGTGCGCAGCGAAGACGAAGCCATCCGTGCAGCCAGCAAGATCGGCTACCCGCTGGTGGTGCGCCCGTCCTACGTACTGGGCGGTCGCGCGATGGAAATCGTCTACGAAGAAGACGAACTCAAGCGCTACCTGCGTGATGCGGTGAAAGTGTCCAACGACAGCCCGGTGCTGCTGGACCACTTCCTCAACTGCGCCATCGAAATGGACGTGGATGCGGTATGCGACGGTACTGACGTAGTGATCGGCGCGATCATGCAGCACATCGAGCAGGCCGGCGTTCACTCCGGTGACTCCGCGTGCTCGCTGCCGCCGTACTCGCTGCCGGCGCACATCCAGGACGAGATGCGCGAACAGGTCAAGAAAATGGCCCTGGAGCTGGGTGTGGTCGGCCTGATGAACGTTCAGTTGGCGCTGCAAGGCGAAGACATCTACGTCATTGAAGTCAACCCGCGTGCCTCGCGTACCGTGCCTTTTGTATCCAAGTGCATCGGTGTGTCCCTGGCCATGATCGCTGCCCGTGTGATGGCCGGTAAGACCTTGAAGGAAATCGGCTTTACCAAGGAAATCATTCCAAACTTCTACAGCGTGAAAGAGGCGGTGTTCCCATTCGCCAAATTCCCTGGTGTGGACCCGATCCTGGGCCCAGAGATGAAGTCCACCGGTGAAGTGATGGGCGTGGGCGATACCTTCGGTGAAGCGTTCGCCAAGGCCCAGATGGGTGCCAGCGAAGTGCTGCCAACCGGTGGTACTGCGTTTATCAGCGTGCGTGATGACGACAAGCCACTGGTTGCGGGCGTGGCCCGTGATCTGATCAACTTGGGCTTTGAAGTTGTCGCGACTGCCGGGACCGCCAAGCTGATCGAGGCTGCGGGCCTGAAAGTACGTCGCGTGAACAAGGTGACGGAAGGCCGTCCGCATGTGGTCGACATGATCAAGAATGACGAAGTCACGCTGATCATCAACACCACCGAAGGTCGTCAGTCGATCGCGGATTCCTACTCCATTCGTCGTAATGCCTTGCAGCACAAGATCTACTGCACCACCACCATTGCTGCTGGCGAAGCCATCTGCGAAGCGCTCAAGTTCGGTCCGGAAAAGACCGTGCGTCGCTTGCAGGATCTACACGCAGGATTGAAGGCATGATCAAATACCCAATGACCGTCCAGGGCGCCAAGGCCCTGGAAGAGGAACACGCCCATCTGACCAAGGTTGTACGTCCGAAGCTGAGCCAGGACATCGGTACGGCCCGCGAGCTGGGTGACTTGAAGGAAAACGCCGAATACCACGCTGCTCGCGAGCAGCAGGGTATGGTCGAGGCGCGGATTCGTGATATCGAAGGCCGTATGCAGAATGCGGTGATCATCGACGTCACGACCATCCCGCATACCGGCAAGGTGATTTTCGGCACGACCGTGGAAATCGCCAACGTCGAGACTGACGAAAGCGTGACTTACCAGATCGTGGGTGAGGACGAGGCTGATTTCAAGCAAGGCAAGATCTCCGTCGGCTCGCCGATCGCTCGCGCCTTGATTGCCAAGGAAGAGGGCGACGTCGTTGCCGTGAAAACGCCGAGCGGCGTCATTGAGTACGAGATTGTCGAAGTCCGCCACATCTGAAAGACGGCGCCCGCTACGTGCGGGCGCCATGCTTTGGCAGCTCTCTCAGATGCTTTGGGTGGGCGGTCTGTGGCTGTTGCATATGGGTGTATTGCCGGTGCTGGGCCTTATTGGTCTGGCACCGTTACTGATCGATGAGATCGACAAATTGCTGAGCGCGCTGCTGGTGGGTTTTGCGGCGGCGTGTGTGTTGCTCCAGGCGTTAGTGCTGGTCAAGGCTGAGGGCTTTGAGAGTTTGTGGCGGGACATTCGCGGGCAACTGCTGTTGATGTCGCTGTATGCGTGCGCGATGTTTTGCGTGGTGTATATTTGGCTGCCGCAAGCGTTGCGCTGGCAGTTATTCAGCTATCTTGTGCTAGGGTTTTCCGGTTTGGTGCTGGTCATGCAGCCGGCGCCGGGGTGGAGTGGCAGGGCGCGCGAAGCACGCCCGTGACCCTTTTCATCATTTGAAACGATGAACGTTCGACAGTTGCTTGTTGACGCTGAAGTTCTTGCGATACAGCAGCGCCATCTTGCCGATGACCTGAACCAGGTCCGCTTTGCCCACCTTGCACAGTTCTGCAACGGCGGCCAAACGCGCTTCGCGATCAAGGATATTGACCTTGATCTTGATCAGTTCGTGATCGTTCAGTGCGCGTTCAAATTCGGCTAAAACACCTTCAGTCAACCCGTTGTCTGCCACAATCAGAACTGGTTTCAGATGGTGGCCAATGGATTTGTACTGTTTCTTCTGCTCTTGAGTGAGCGGCATAATCTGACCCCTGCGTCTGATCTTGTAAAAAGCGGCGGCCAGTTTACCCGAGCGAGTCCGGGACCGCCCAGTTAATCACGACCCGTTTTATTTTTCGAGGTGGCCCGTGGCCCGTTCCAAAACCAGCCTTAAGTGGCTACAAGAACATTTCAATGATCCTTACGTCAAAAAGGCGCAAAAGGACGGCTACCGTTCCCGGGCCAGCTACAAGCTGCTGGAGATCCAGGACAAGGATAAACTGATCCGTCCGGGCATGAGCGTTATCGATCTCGGCGCGGCCCCCGGTGGCTGGTCCCAGGTGACCAGTCGTCTGATTGGTGGGCAAGGCCGATTGATCGCTTCCGACATCCTCGAGATGGACAGCATCCCGGACGTGACCTTTGTTCACGGCGACTTTACCGAAGACAAGGTATTGGCCGAGATCCTGGAGGCTGTGGGAAATTCGCAGGTAGACCTTGTGATTTCCGACATGGCCCCCAATATGAGTGGATTACCGGCTGTTGATATGCCGCGTGCCATGTTCCTGTGTGAGCTGGCGCTGGATTTGGCGGGTCGGGTATTGCGTCCGGGTGGCGATTTCCTGGTGAAGGTCTTCCAGGGCGAAGGTTTCGACGAGTACCACAAGAACATTCGCAAGTTGTTCGACAAGGTGCAGACCCGTAAACCGGACTCTTCCCGTGACCGGTCCAGGGAGCAGTATCTGCTGTGCCGTGGCTACCGCGGTGTGGAAGGCGCAGCGAGCGAAGAGCGTTTTTGAGAAATTCGAGGAGGGCGATAGGTTTTTTTATATCGCTTTCGTCACGAAGCTTTACGAATATTGTGTAGTCAAAGTTTCACAAAGGGTTACAGACGGCGCCTGCCAGAGTTGTAGGTAATGTAGTAAGTTAGGCCGGTGAATATCATGCGAAGCGCGCGCCAGTAGCGGAGCTTGCTTCAGAGGGTAGTTAATTGAACGATATGGCAAAGAATCTGATCCTGTGGTTGATCATCGCGGCTGTCCTGGTGACGGTGATGAACAACTTCTCCAGCCCTAACGAGCCACAGACCCTCAACTATTCCGACTTCATCCAGCAAGTCAAGGATGGCAAGGTCGAGCGCGTAGCGGTTGATGGCTACGTGATTACCGGTAAGCGCAACGACGGCGACAGCTTCAAGACCATTCGTCCGGCAATCCAGGACAACGGTCTGATCGGTGACCTGGTGGATAACCACGTGGTTGTCGAAGGCAAGCAGCCTGAACAGCAAAGCATCTGGACTCAGCTCCTGGTGGCAAGCTTCCCGATCCTGGTGATTATCGCCGTGTTCATGTTCTTCATGCGCCAGATGCAAGGTGGTGCGGGAGGCAAGGGCGGGCCGATGAGCTTTGGCAAGAGCAAGGCGCGCCTGCTCTCCGAGGACCAGGTCAAGACTACCCTGGCTGACGTTGCAGGTTGCGACGAAGCCAAGGAAGAAGTGGGTGAGCTGGTCGAGTTCCTGCGTGATCCGGGCAAGTTCCAGCGCCTGGGTGGTCGTATTCCTCGCGGCGTGTTGATGGTAGGTCCACCAGGTACCGGTAAAACCTTGCTGGCCAAGGCGATTGCCGGCGAAGCCAAGGTGCCTTTTTTCACTATTTCCGGTTCTGACTTCGTCGAGATGTTCGTCGGTGTGGGCGCCAGCCGTGTTCGCGATATGTTCGAACAGGCCAAGAAGCATGCGCCGTGCATCATCTTCATCGACGAAATCGATGCCGTTGGTCGCCATCGTGGCGCTGGCATGGGCGGTGGTCATGATGAGCGTGAGCAGACCCTCAACCAGTTGCTGGTAGAGATGGATGGTTTCGAGATGAATGACGGCATTATCGTCATCGCCGCGACCAACCGTCCGGACGTACTGGACCCGGCGTTGCTGCGCCCGGGCCGTTTCGACCGTCAGGTCGTGGTTGGCCTGCCGGATATCCGCGGTCGTGAACAGATTTTGAAAGTACACATGCGCAAGGTGCCAATGGGTGACGACGTGGCTCCGGCTGTGATTGCTCGTGGTACGCCTGGCTTCTCCGGTGCCGACCTGGCCAACCTGGTCAACGAGGCTTCGTTGTTTGCTGCCCGTACCGGCAAGCGCATCGTTGAAATGAAAGAGTTCGAATTGGCAAAAGACAAGATCATGATGGGCGCTGAGCGCAAATCCATGGTCATGTCCGAGAAAGAGAAGCAGAACACGGCTTATCACGAAGCCGGTCACGCCATTGTTGGTCGCGTTGTGCCTGAGCATGACCCGGTCTACAAGGTGTCGATCATTCCTCGTGGCCGTGCGCTGGGTGTGACCATGTTCCTGCCGGAAGAGGATCGCTACAGCCTCTCCAAGCGCGCATTGATCAGCCAGATCTGTTCGCTGTATGGCGGGCGGATTGCCGAAGAGATGACCTTGGGCTTCGACGGCGTCACCACAGGTGCTTCCAATGACATCATGCGTGCCAGCCAGATTGCACGAAATATGGTGACCAAGTGGGGGTTGTCGGAAAAACTCGGTCCTTTGATGTATGCAGAGGAAGAGGGTGAGGTGTTCCTCGGTCGTGGTGGTGGCGGTCAAAGTGCCAGCTTCTCCGGTGAGACTGCCAAGCTGATCGACTCCGAAGTTCGCAGCATCATTGACCAGTGTTACGGCACGGCCAAGCAGATCCTCACCGATAACCGCGACAAGCTTGATGCCATGGCTGATGCGCTGATGAAGTACGAGACCATTGATGCCGATCAGATCGACGACATCATGGCCGGTCGTACACCGCGTGAGCCTCGCGATTGGGAAGGTGGTTCAGGTACTTCGGGTACCCCACCCGTCGTTCAGAACGAACGCCCTGAGACCCCGATCGGCGGCCCGGCAGCTGACCACTAAGGTTTGAAATGACTTCTGCTTTGTCCTCTACCCGGTTGCCTTGCGGCAACCGGGTTCTTGATTTGGCCCATACGCATGTCATGGGTATTCTCAATGTAACTCCCGATTCCTTTTCCGATGGTGGCCGTTTCAGCCAGCTGGATGCTGCGTTGCGTCATGCCGAGGCGATGGTGGCTGCCGGTGCGACCTTGATTGATGTGGGCGGCGAGTCCACTCGGCCTGGGGCTCGTGTGGTGTCCCCGTTGGAAGAGCTTGAGCGGGTAGCGCCCATTGTCGAGCGTATCGCCCGTGAGCTGGATGTGATCATTTCTGTGGATACTTCAACTCCCGCGGTAATGCGTGAAACCGCGCGTCTGGGGGCGGGGCTTATCAATGATGTGCGTTCGTTGCGGCGTGACGGTGCTCTCGATGCCGCTGCAGCGACCGGCCTGCCGGTGTGCCTGATGCATATGCTGGGTGAGCCCGGTAACATGCAGGACAGTCCTCACTACGACAACCTGGTCGGCGAGGTCACTGGGTTCCTGGCAGACAGGATCGCTCAGTGTGTCGAGGCGGGCATCGCGTGCGAAAAGATCATCCTTGATCCGGGGTTTGGCTTCGCCAAGACCCTGCAACATAATTTAAGCCTGTTCAAGCATATGGAGGCGCTGCATGCCCTTGGTCGGCCGCTGCTGGTCGGTGTGTCGCGCAAGAGCATGATAGGGCTGGCCTTGAATCGCCCGGTGGGTGAGCGCTTGTACGGCGGCCTCGCCCTTGCAGCGCTTGCCGTGACCAAGGGCGCTCGTATTTTGCGTGTGCATGATGTCGCCGAGACGGTGGATGTGGTGCGCATGATTGCCGCTGTAGAATCAGCCGAATAAGAATGATGGAGCACTTATGACTAAAAAATACTTTGGCACCGACGGCATCCGTGGTCGGGTTGGCGAGTTTCCGATTACCCCTGATTTCATGCTCAAGTTGGGTTGGGCGGCAGGCATGGCGTTCCGCAGCATGGGGGCGTGTCGGATCCTGGTTGGCAAGGACACCCGTATTTCGGGTTATATGTTTGAATCCGCGCTTGAGGCAGGCTTATCTGCTGCCGGCGCCGACGTAATGCTGTTGGGGCCCATGCCCACGCCGGCGATCGCTTACCTGACGCGTACCTTTCACGCTGAAGCCGGTATTGTGATCAGTGCGTCGCACAACCCGCATGACGACAATGGCATCAAGTTCTTCTCGGGGCAGGGTACCAAGTTGCCTGACGAGATCGAGTTGATGATCGAAGAGCTGCTGGATGCGCCGATGACGGTGGTTGAATCCAGCAAGTTGGGCAAGGTGTCGCGAATCAATGATGCGTCCGGCCGTTATATCGAATTCTGCAAAAGCAGCGTGCCGAGCAGTACCAATTTTGCCGGGCTGAAGATCGTTGTCGATTGCGCCCATGGTGCGACCTACAAGGTAGCGCCAAGTGTTTTCAAGGAGCTGGGAGCGCAGGTCACCGTGCTGTCGGCTCAGCCTAACGGGTTGAACATCAACGACAACTGCGGCTCCACGCACATGGAGCAACTGCAGGCGGCGGTTCTGGCCGAACATGCGGACCTGGGTATCGCGTTCGATGGCGACGGCGATCGTGTGCTGATGGTGGATCACACCGGCATGATTGTGGATGGTGATGATTTGCTGTTCATCATTGCCCGTGATCTGCATGAGCGTAACAAGCTGCAGGGCGGCGTTGTGGGTACCCTCATGAGCAACCTGGGGCTTGAGTTGGCATTGGCGGAGTTGGGTATTCCGTTTATCCGCGCCAATGTCGGCGACCGTTATGTGATCGCCGAGCTTCTGGAGCGTAACTGGCTGGTAGGCGGCGAGAACTCGGGACACGTCGTATGCTTCCAGCATACGACTACGGGCGACGCCATCATCGCTGCGCTGCAGGTGCTTCTGGCCTTGCGTCGTCGTGACGAGAGCCTGGCGCAGGCGCGTCAGGCCCTGCGCAAGTGTCCGCAGGTGCTGCTCAATGTGCGTTTTGCCGGTGGTGAAAATCCAATCGAGCACCCTGCCGTCAAAGAGGCTTGTGAGCGTGTTACCCAGGCAATGGCCGGGCGTGGGCGTGTGTTGTTGCGCAAGTCGGGCACTGAGCCTCTGGTGCGTGTCATGGTCGAAGGCGAGGACGAAACCCAGGTTCGCGGCCATGCCGAAGACCTGGCAAAACTGGTAACTGAAGTTTGCGCCTGAATTCGGCTTGCCAGTGATGGTGTGGTTGGGTAACATCTGCGCCCACTTTGACCGACGGGGTACAGCATGCGTCGCACTATGGTAGCTGGTAACTGGAAGATGCACGGTACCCGCGCCAGTGTCGCTGAGCTGATCAATGGCCTTCGTCACTTGGCCTTGCCTAGCGGTGTTGATGTCGCGGTTTTCCCGCCTTGCTTGCATATCAACCAAGTGGTTGATGGCTTGAAGGGCAAGTCGATCCAGGTCGGCGCGCAGAATTCTGCGGTGGAGCCCATGCAAGGCGCATTGACCGGTGAGATTTCGCCGAGTCAGTTGGTTGATGCAGGGTGTGCCTATGTACTTGTCGGGCACTCCGAGCGCCGTCAGATGATGGGCGAGCGGGATGCGACGCTCAACCGCAAGTTCGCCGCGGCACAGGCTTGTGGCTTGGTTCCGGTGTTGTGCATAGGGGAGACCCTTGAGCAGCGCGAATCAGGCAAGACTCTTGAAGTTGTCTCGCGTCAGCTGGGCAGCATCATCGAGGAGCTGGGTGTTGGGGCGTTTGCAAAGGCGGTTATTGCTTACGAGCCGGTCTGGGCCATTGGCACCGGACTGACTGCTACACCGCAACAGGCGCAGGATGTGCACGCAGCCATCCGCGCGCAGTTGGCGGCAGAGAATTCTGAAGTCGCGCAAGGTGTGCGGCTTCTATACGGCGGCAGCGTGAAGGCGGCCAATGCGGTCGAACTGTTCGGCATGCCGGATATCGATGGGGGGCTCATTGGTGGAGCCTCCCTGAATGCAGATGAGTTCGGTGCGATCTGTCGCGCCGCGGGAAACTGAAAAAATGCTGGAAACAGTCGTAGTCGTTTTTCATCTGTTGGCTGCCCTGAGCGTAGTTGCTCTGGTTTTGTTGCAACAGGGTAAAGGTGCGGATGCTGGTGCGTCTTTCGGTGCAGGTGCTTCAAATACTGTGTTCGGAAGCCAAGGTTCCTCTACCTTTCTTAGTAAGTTTACTGCTATACTTGCCGCAGGTTTCTTCATAACCAGCTTAGGGTTAGGTTACTTTGCTAAAGAGAAAGCTCATGTGCTGACTCAGGTAGGTTTGCCAAACCCAGCAGTGTTGGAAGTTCCAAAAGCAAAACCGGCTTCTGATGATGTCCCGGTGCTTCAAGAGCAAAAGTCGGCTACTCCAGCGACTGACGTACCTCCAGCTCAAGAGCAGAAGTAAGAAGGGTTGTAAGCGCTGTATTGCCGAGGTGGTGGAATTGGTAGACACGCAACCTTGAGGTGGTTGTGCCCATAGGGTGTAGGGGTTCGAGTCCCCTTCTCGGTACCAATTATCAGGAGAGCCCGCTGTTGCGGGCTTTCTTGTAGGTGGAAGGTTACATTGACCCTGTAAGGGATCGGTCGTATACTTCCGCCCCAGCTTTGTCGCGGGGTGGAGCAGTCTGGTAGCTCGTCGGGCTCATAACCCGAAGGTCGTCGGTTCAAATCCGGCCCCCGCAACCAGTTTTAGCGGAGCCCCTTTTAAGGGGCTTTTTGTTAGCTGGACACTTTCAACGCCGCTGTTCGACGGCGTTTCAAGGATGGGCGTTTCGCCCATTTTTTTATTTTGCACAGCATGCACATACATGCACGAGGGGGTTCAGGTGTCGAGCAAGCTAGAAGAGTTGCAGGCCTTGCTGGCCCCGGTGGTCGTGGCCCTAGGCTATGAATGCTGGGGTATTGAGTTTTCGGCTCAAGGTCGCCACTCAATGTTGCGCGTTTATATCGATAAAGAGGGCGGCGTGCTGGTGGACGATTGTGCCATTGTCAGCCGTCAGATCAGCGGTGTGCTGGATGTTGAAGATCCGATTTCCGTTGAATACACCCTTGAAGTTTCCTCGCCAGGCATGGAACGCCCACTGTTCACTATTGATCAGTTTGCAAAATTTGCCGGTGAACAAGTGAAGATCAAGCTGCGTTCGCCCTTCGAAGGGCGACGCAACTTTCAGGGCCTTCTGCGCGGTGTAGAAGAACAGGATGTCGTGGTGCAGGTAGAAGACCATGAGTTCCTGTTGCCGATCGATATGATCGACAAGGCCAACATTATTCCCAGTTTTGACTGAGACGCGGATCCCGCGGATCCAATGGCTTGCGAAAGGCGAGGCGTACGATGAGCAAAGAAGTACTGCTGGTTGTTGAGTCGGTATCCAATGAAAAGGGCGTACCGGCAAACGTGATTTTTGAAGCGCTGGAGCTGGCCCTGGCCACTGCTACCAAAAAGCGTTTTGAAGACGAAGTTGATCTGCGTGTGGAAATCAACCGCCACACCGGTGCCTATGAGACTTTCCGTCGCTGGACGGTCGTCGAAGAAGCCGATCTTGATGATCCGGCCATCGAAACCTGGCCGAGCAAGGTTGCGCAAACGCACCCGGGCGCCCAGGTCGGTGATGTCGTCGAAGAAAAGATCGAATCGATCGAATTCGGCCGTATTGCTGCACAGACCGCCAAGCAGGTCATCGTGCAGAAGGTTCGTGAAGCCGAGCGCGCTCAAGTCGTTGACGCTTATCGCGAGCGCCTGGGTGAAATCATCTCCGGCACCGTGAAAAAAGTTACCCGCGACAATGTGATCGTCGACCTGGGCAACAACGCCGAAGCGTTGCTGGCCCGCGAAGACATCATCTCTCGCGAAACCTTCCGTGTCGGCGTGCGTCTGCGTGCGCTGCTCAAGGAAATCCGCACCGAGAACCGCGGTCCTCAGCTGATCCTGTCGCGCACCGCGCCGGAAATGCTGATCGAGCTGTTCCGCATCGAAGTGCCGGAAATTGCCGAAGGTCTGATCGAAGTCATGGCTGCGTCCCGCGATCCGGGTTCGCGTGCCAAGATCGCGGTTCGCTCCAAGGACAAACGCATCGACCCGCAAGGCGCTTGCATCGGTATGCGCGGTTCGCGCGTCCAGGCAGTGTCGGGCGAATTGGGCGGTGAGCGTGTGGATATCGTCCTGTGGGACGATAACCCGGCGCAGTTCGTGATCAACGCCATGTCGCCGGCTGAAGTGGCGGCAATTATCGTTGACGAAGATGCCCATGCAATGGACATCGCCGTTGGCGCAGACAATCTGGCTCAGGCCATTGGTCGTGGTGGTCAGAACGTGCGTCTGGCCAGCCAACTGACCGGCTGGACCCTGAACGTGATGACCGAATCGGACATCCAGGCTAAGCAGCAAGCTGAAACCGGTGACATCCTGCGCAACTTCATCGAAGAGTTGGAAGTCGATGAAGACCTGGCACAGGTACTGGTAGATGAAGGCTTCACCAGCCTGGAAGAGATTGCCTACGTACCGTTGGAAGAAATGCTCAACATCGACGGCTTTGACGAAGACACCGTCAACGAGCTTCGCGCTCGGGCCAAGGATCGTTTGTTGACTAAAGCCATCGCTACTGAGGAAAAGCTGGCAGACGCCCATCCGGCCGAAGACCTGCTCTCGCTTGAGGGTATGGACAAGGATTTGGCGATGGAACTGGCGGTGCGCGGCGTAATTACCCGCGAAGACCTGGCCGAGCAGTCTATTGACGATCTGCTCGACATCGACGGCATTGACGAAGATCGTGCCGGCAAGTTGATCATGGCCGCCCGAGCCCATTGGTTCGAGTAATTAGGCGCGGCCTGAGGAGAGAAGTGCATGACGCAAGTCACGGTGAAACAACTGGCCGATGAGGTCAAAACACCGGTAGAGCGCCTGTTGCAGCAGATGCGTGAGGCAGGTCTGCCGCACACCGCCGCCGATGAAGGTGTGAGCGATAGTGAGAAGCAGTCTTTGCTGACTCACTTGAAGAGCAGCCACAAGGCGAAAGTGGAAGAACCGCGCAAGATTACATTGCAGCGCAAAACCACCAGCACCCTGCGTGTTGCGGGTAGCAAGAGCATCAGCGTAGAAGTACGCAAGAAGAAAGTCTTCGTACAGCGCAGCCCGGAAGAAATCGAAGCCGAGCGCAAACGCGAGCTGGATGAACGTCGCGCAGTAGAAAATGCTGCTCGCCAGAAGGCTGAAGAAGAAGCCAAGCGTCGCGCCGAAGAAGAAGCGCGTCGCCAGCCTGCTGCTGCGCAACCTGCCAACACTGAAGCGGTTGCCGCTCCTGTTGAAGCTGTGCGTGAGGCCGCCCCGGTTGCTGCTGCGCCTGCTCCTGCAGCCGACGCCCGCAAGCGCGACGAACCTCGTCGTCCGGACAAACCACGTGCCGACGATAACAATCGTCGCGGTGGTGGTGGCGATGGCGAGCGCAAAAACGCTCCGCATCGTGCCTCGGTCAAAGAGAAAGCGCCTGCTCCACGCGTTGCCCCACGTACTACCGACGAAGAAAGCGATGGCTTCCGTCGTGGTGGTCGCGGCAAGGCCAAGCTGAAAAAACGCAACGCCCACGGTTTCCAGAGCCCAACCGGCCCTGTCGTGCGTGAAGTGAAGATCGGCGAGACCATCACTGTGGGCGATCTGGCCCAGCAGATGTCGGTCAAGGCTGCTGAAATCATCAAGTTCATGTTCAAGCTGGGCACCCCGGCCACCATCAACCAAGTACTGGATCAGGAAACTGCCCAGTTGGTTGCTGAAGAGCTGGGCCACAAAGTGACCCTGGTCAGCGACACTGCCCTGGAAGATTCCCTGGCCGAGTCCCTGAAGTTTGAAGGCGAGGCAGTTTCCCGTGCGCCGGTTGTGACCGTAATGGGCCACGTTGACCACGGTAAAACTTCCCTGCTCGACTACATCCGTCGTGCCAAGGTTGCCGCAGGCGAAGCCGGTGGTATTACCCAGCACATCGGTGCATACCACGTTGAAACCGAACGCGGCATGGTCACCTTCCTTGACACTCCAGGTCACGCCGCGTTTACCGCAATGCGTGCCCGTGGTGCCAAGGCGACCGACATCGTGATCCTGGTGGTTGCAGCGGACGACGGCGTAATGCCGCAGACCATTGAAGCTGTCCAGCACGCCAAGGCTGCCGGTGTTCCTCTGGTTGTAGCCGTGAACAAAATCGACAAGCCGGGCGCCGATCTCGATCGCATCCGTAGCGAACTGTCGGTTCACGGCGTGACATCCGAGGAATGGGGTGGCGAGACGCCATTCGTATCGGTCTCGGCGAAAATGGGTACCGGCGTTGACGAACTGCTCGAAGCGGTCCTGTTGCAAGCTGAAGTCCTGGAATTGACTGCTACGCCTTCGGCTCCTGGCCGTGGTGTAGTGGTTGAATCGCGCCTCGACAAGGGCCGTGGCCCGGTCGCGACCGTGCTGGTTCAAGACGGTACCCTGCGCCAAGGCGACATGGTGCTGGTCGGTTCGAACTACGGCCGTGTACGTGCCATGCTCGACGAGAACGGCAAGCCAATCAAGGAAGCAGGTCCTGCTATCCCGGTCGAGATCCTCGGCCTGGACGGTACGCCGGACGCTGGCGACGAGATGAGCGTAGTTGCCGACGAGAAGAAAGCCCGTGAAGTGGCTCTGTTCCGTCAAGGCAAGTTCCGCGAAGTCAAGCTGGCCCGTGCTCACGCCGGCAAGCTGGAAAACATCTTCGAGAACATGGGCCAGGAAGAGAAGAAGACGCTTAACATCGTCCTCAAATCCGACGTCCGTGGTTCCCTCGAAGCGTTGAACGGCGCCTTGAACGGCCTGGGTAACGACGAAGTGCAAGTGCGTGTTGTCGGTGGCGGTGTCGGTGGTATCACCGAATCCGACGCCAACCTGGCACTGGCTTCCAACGCTGTACTGTTCGGCTTCAACGTGCGTGCCGATGCTGGCGCTCGCAAGATCGTCGAGCAGGAAGGCCTGGACATGCGTTACTACAACGTCATCTACGACATCATCGAAGACGTCAAGAAAGCCCTTACCGGTATGCTTGGCAGCGACGTCCGGGAGAACATCCTGGGTATCGCCGAGGTGCGTGATGTGTTCCGCTCGCCGAAATTCGGCGCGATCGCCGGTTGCATGGTTGTCGAAGGCACCGTGTACCGTAACCGTCCGATCCGTGTACTGCGTGAAGACATCGTTATCTTCGAAGGCGAGCTGGAATCCCTGCGCCGCTTCAAGGATGACGCTGCCGAAGTACGTGCCGGCATGGAATGCGGTATCGGCGTCAAGAGCTACAACGACGTCAAGGTTGGCGACAAGATCGAAGTCTTCGAGAAGGTTCAGGTTGCTCGCAGCCTCTAACTCGCGCACTTCAGGAGCCACACAGCGCGTGGGCATGTACTTGCCCCGCGCCGTGTCCGGACTCTAAACGCAACGCCCGGTCTGGCTTTTGTCAGGCCGGGCGTTTGCCGCTTTCAGACCCCACGGGTTTCACCGTGTGGCAGTAACAGGTAACAAGACATGGCAAAAGAATACAGCCGTACCCAGCGTATCGGCGATCAGATGCAGCGTGAGCTGGCTCAACTGATCCGTCGCGAAGTTAAAGACCCGCGCGTTGGCCTGGTCACCATCACCGCCGTTGAAGTGAGCCGTGACGTGGGTCATGCCAAAATCTTCATCACCGTGATGGGGCAGGACAACAGCGAAGAAATCGCGCAAAGCATCAAGGTGCTCAACTCCGCCGCAGGTTTCCTGCGGATGCAGTTGGCCCGCGAAATGAAGCTGCGCAGCGTTCCGCAGTTGCACTTCCATTACGACGAAAGCGTCGTGCGTGGCGCGCACCTCTCGGCCTTGATCGAGCGCGCCGTGGCTGAAGACAGCCAGCATCCGTCCACACCTGAAGACGCCAAGGAGTAAGCGGTGGCTCAGGTCAAACGTATCCGTCGCAACGTCAGTGGCATCATTCTGCTCGACAAGCCCATTGGTTTCACCTCCAATGCAGCGCTGCAGAAGGTCCGCTGGCTGCTTAACGCCGAGAAGGCGGGACACACCGGCAGCCTGGATCCACTGGCCACCGGCGTTCTGCCGTTGTGCTTTGGTGAGGCCACCAAGTTCTCGCAGTACCTGCTTGATTCAGACAAGGGTTATGAAACCCTCATGCAACTGGGCAAGACAACCACCACGGCAGACGCCGAAGGTGATGTTTTGCAGGTTCGCGACGTGACCGTTGGTCGTGCGGATATCGAAGCTGCATTACCTGCTTTTCGTGGGCAAATCAGTCAGATACCGCCGATGTACTCGGCGCTCAAGCGGGATGGGCAACCTCTTTATAAGCTGGCACGTGCGGGCGAAGTGGTGGAGCGCGAACCGCGTTCTGTTACTATTGCCCGGCTGGAATTGCTCGCTTGTGAAGGTGACACTGCTCGATTGGCGGTGGACTGCAGCAAAGGCACCTATATCCGTACCCTCGTGGAAGATATTGGTGAGAAGCTGGGCTGCGGTGCTTATGTAGCTGAACTGCGACGTACCCAGGCCGGCCCTTTCACCCTGGCCCAGACGGTCACGCTGGAAGAGCTGGAAGCGGTGCACGCCGAAGGCGGCAACGAAGCGGTTGATCGCTTCCTGATGCCATCGGACAGCGGTTTGCTGGATTGGCCATTGCTGCACTTCTCGGAGCACAGCGCGTTCTACTGGCTCAACGGCCAGCCGGTACGCGCCCCGGATGCCCCGAAGTTCGGCATGGTGCGAGTACAGGATCATAACGGTCGCTTTATCGGTATCGGTGAAGTGAGCGAAGACGGGCGCATCGCGCCGCGTCGACTGATTCGGTCAGAATGACCGAACGAGGGTGGCTGTTAATAGGCATGGTCACTTCTCATTTATAGATACGGGGGTATGCCCTCGGCCTATTGAGATCACCCCTTGGGTGGTTTCCTGAAAAAAGGATTGCCTCATGGCTCTCGACGTTCAAGAAAAAGCACAAATCGTAGCTGACTATCAGCAAGCTGTTGGTGACACTGGTTCGCCAGAAGTGCAAGTTGCACTGCTGACCCACAACATCAACAAACTGCAAGGTCACTTCAAGGCCAACGGTAAAGACCACCACTCCCGTCGTGGTCTGATCCGCATGGTAAACCAGCGCCGTAAGCTGCTGGACTACCTGAAAGGCAAGGATCTGGGTCGTTATCAGGCTCTGATCGGTCGCCTGGGTCTGCGTCGCTAATCAGCGATTGCGCTAGAGGTTGGTTGTCTGCCGTGTGCCAGTGGGATTCCCGCTGGCCCATGGTAGGCTCCCAGCCTCAAGTTTTATCTGGATACACGTTTTACCCTGGACGAGGGTCGGGCCGATTCCCGACATTGCCCAAGAATTTCGCAAGAAGACAAGTTCCCCCAAGAGCCACAAAGAAGGTAGGACACCGTGAACCCGGTTATCAAAAAATTCCAGTTCGGTCAGTCGACCGTTACCCTCGAGACAGGCCGTATCGCCCGTCAAGCCTCTGGCGCAGTGCTGGTTACCGTTGACGACGACGTTACCGTACTGGTGACCGTGGTTGGCGCCAAGACCGCTGACCCGAGCAAGGGCTTCTTCCCTCTGTCCGTTCACTACCAGGAAAAGACTTACGCTGCCGGTAAGATCCCTGGCGGGTTCTTCAAGCGCGAAGGCCGTCCTTCCGAGAAAGAAACCCTGACCTCCCGACTGATCGACCGTCCGATCCGTCCGCTGTTCCCGGAAGGCTTCATGAACGAAGTGCAGGTTGTCTGCACCGTCGTTTCCACCAGCAAAAAGACCGATCCGGACATCGCTGCGATGATCGGTACTTCGGCTGCGCTGGCTATCTCCGGTATTCCGTTTGATGGCCCAATCGGCGCCGCTCGCGTTGCTTTCCACGAAAGCACAGGTTACCTGCTGAACCCATCCTACGAGCAGCAGAAAGCTTCGAGCCTGGACATGGTCGTTGCCGGTACCTCCGAAGCCGTATTGATGGTTGAGTCGGAAGCCAAAGAGCTGACCGAAGACCAGATGCTGGGCGCCGTACTGTTTGCTCACGACGAGTTCCAGGTGGTAATCAACGCGGTCAAGGAATTGGCTGCCGAAGCTGCCAAGCCAACCTGGACCTGGGCTGCTGCTCCGGAAGCTACCGACCTGCTGGGCGCTATCCGCTCCGAGTTCGGCGCTGCCATCTCCGACGCCTACACCATCACCGTCAAGGCCGACCGTTACGCTCGCCTGGGCGAGCTGAAGGACCAGGTTGTCGCCAAGTTGTCCGGTGAAGAAGGCCAGCCTTCTGCCAGCGACGTCAAGGCTGCATTCGGTGAAATCGAATACCGCACCGTTCGCGAAAACATCGTTAACGGCAAGCCACGTATCGACGGTCGCGACACTCGCACCGTGCGCCCGCTGAACATCGAAGTCGGCGTGCTGCCCAAGACTCACGGTTCGGCGCTGTTCACCCGTGGTGAAACCCAGGCCCTGGTAGTTGCGACTCTGGGTACTGCCCGTGACGCACAGCTGCTGGACACCCTGGAAGGCGAGAAAAAAGACCCGTTCATGCTGCACTACAACTTCCCTCCGTTCTCGGTGGGCGAGTGTGGCCGCATGGGTGGTGCTGGTCGTCGTGAAATCGGTCACGGCCGTCTGGCCCGTCGTTCGATTGCTGCGATGCTGCCGGCTGCCGACGTGTTCCCGTACACCATCCGTGTCGTATCGGAAATCACTGAGTCCAATGGTTCCAGCTCGATGGCTTCCGTTTGCGGTGCTTCCCTGGCGCTGATGGACGCTGGTGTGCCGATGAAGGCGCCGGTTGCCGGTATCGCCATGGGCCTGGTTAAAGAAGGCGAGAAGTTCGCCATCCTGACCGACATCCTGGGCGACGAAGACCACCTGGGCGACATGGACTTCAAAGTAGCCGGTACCGCTAAAGGCGTAACCGCGCTGCAGATGGACATCAAGATCAAGGGCATCACCGAAGAGATCATGGAAATCGCTCTGGGCCAAGCCCTGGAAGCGCGCCTGAACATCCTCGGCCAGATGAACCAGATCATTGGCCAGTCGCGTACCGAACTGTCGGAAAACGCTCCGACCATGATCGCGATGAAAATCGACACCGACAAAATCCGTGATGTTATCGGTAAAGGCGGCGCGACCATCCGTGCGATCTGTGAAGAGACCAAGGCTTCGATCGACATCGAAGACGACGGCTCGATCAAGATCTTCGGCGAAACCAAGGAAGCGGCTGAAGCTGCACGCCAGCGCGTCCTGGGCATTACCGCTGAGGCCGAGATCGGCAAGATCTACGTCGGCAAGGTTGAGCGCATCGTCGACTTCGGCGCATTCGTCAACATCCTGCCGGGCAAAGACGGTCTGGTTCACATCTCCATGCTGAGCGACGCTCGTGTTGAGAAAGTGACCGACATTCTCAAAGAAGGCCAGGAAGTGGAAGTGCTGGTACTGGACGTGGACAACCGCGGCCGTATCAAGCTGTCCATCAAGGACGTAGCAGCAGCCAAGGCTTCGGGCGTTTAATCACCCCGCGTTCTAGCTGAAAAAAAGGGACTCTTCGGAGTCCCTTTTTTGTGGGAGAAGGAAATTCCCCTAAAATCAGTTGTTTAGTCGCCTGCAAAAAACCGCAACTTGCACGCAGGCACGACCTGCTTCATGCAACTTGCACGATTTCGAAAAGCGCGCTGTTTTTTAACTTGTTGTTTTATAACGATTTTGTCCTGTTATCCCACTTGGCACGCCGCCTGCACTATCCCTGTTAACGCTGCCGCATCAAGGTTCACACGCTGCAGACTTTTAATAAAACAGGAGTTACTCGTATGAAGAAGTTCGCTCTCGCTACCGCAACTGCTACCGCTCTGACCCTGGCCATGGCTAACGCCGCCTTCGCTCAGCCAACCCAGGCGCCAATGACCCTGGCAGCTGGCGAAATGACCAAGGCTAAAGAGTCCACCTCGGATACCTGGATCACCACCAAAGTCAAAGCAGACCTGCTGACTGAAAAAGGCATCCCAGGCTCCGACATCAAGGTAGAAACCAACAAAGGTGTCGTTTCCCTATCTTCGGACGTAGCTATCTCGGACTCGCAGAAAGCGACTGCTGTAGCCATCACCAAGAAAATCAAAGGTGTGAGTGCTGTTTCGGCTGACGGCCTGCTGGCTGGCGGCGCTGTCAAAGCTGACGGCATCGACAAAACCAAAGGTGCGGCTGCTGATGCCAAAGAAACCACCAGCGACACTTGGATCACCACCAAAGTGAAGGCTGACCTGGTTACCGAAAAAGGTATTCCTGGCACTGATATCAAGGTCGAGACCAACAAAGGTGTAGTTTCCCTGTCGTCCCCGACTGCTGTGACTGCATCGCAGAAAGAAACTGCGGTTGCCATCACCAAGAAAATCAAAGGCGTTAAAGCTGTATCGGCCGACGGCCTGAAAGCAGAGTAACGTTCAAGGTTTCGTCTGAACGATATAGCGGCGGCTTAGGGTGAGCTAGTTATCCACCCGATGCACCTCTGGAGTTCATGCGACCGACCACACGGATGTGGTCATTACAGGCCCCGGCACTTGTGTCGGGGCCTGTTCTATTTTGGGGTTGAAACAAAAACTGCCAGCCCCCCCAAAATGTGGGAGCTGGCTAGCCAGCGATGCTGGCACCTCAGTCATTCAGTTGCACCGAGGTGGTGCTATCGCAGGCAAGCCAGCTCCCACATTAGGATAGGCGTTGCTCAGAAGTTACTCAGCATCCAGATGCATTGGGGTGATGACGCGACCATCTTTCTCCGCCTGCCCCAGCTGCGCATCAATGAAGTACACCCGGTCGTCTTCCAACTGGCCCTTGTCCACCAAGTAATCCTTGATGGTACTGGCGCGCTCCTGGCCCAGTTGGCGCAGCAGCACATCACTGCCGCTCCAGAACTTGATCACACCCTCTTTGAGCTTCGCCGAGCGCTCATCGCTGCCCAGGTCTTTCCATTCGGCGGGAGGTTGCTGTTTAAGACGGGTGCGGTAGATACCTTCCAGCAACGGTGCTTTTTCTTTCTCGGGCACTTCAAGCAACGAAGCTTGGGCCGGGACTTTGTCGCCACGGCGCTGGAGGATCTTGTAGTAGTTGTACTGGTATTCACGTTCCAGTCGCTGTGCCGCCAGGAACGGCCCGTCGCTGCTGGCAGCAGCCGTGCCTTCGATTTCCAGGCGCAGGGTAGGGCGCTCTTTCAGTGCCTTGGCCAGGGTGTTCAGCGCGCCCTCGGCATCTTTGTTCAGCTCACTGGAGCCCGCGGCGAACGAAACATTACCCAAGTCTTCAGAGCCGCCACCCGTCACCAGCCCGCCAATAAACTTGAAGGGCGCCGTCGCTGCGCGGACGACGAGGTTACGCAGGGTCTGCCACACAATCGGCATTACGCTGAATTGCGGGTTGTTCAGGTCGCCACTGACCGGCAGTTCGATCGAGATCTTGCCGTCGCTGTCCTTGAGCAGGGCGATGGCCAGGCGAATCGGCAAGTCCACCGCATCGGAGCTGTCGACTTTCTCACCCAGTTGCAACTGTTCGACCACCACTTTGTTTTCGGCCTTCAACTGGCCCTTGGTGATCACGTAGTGCAAGTCGAGATTCAGCCGGCCCTTGCGGATACGGAAGCCTGCGAACTTGCCCGAGTAAGGTGTCAGGTTGGTCAACTCGACACGTTTGAAGCTGGTTGCGATATCCAGGGCTGCCATCGGATCAAACGGGTTCACGCTGCCCTTGATGGTCACCGGGGCGTAACGGTCTACCTTACCCTTGATATCGACGCTGGCCGGTTTGGCCTGGCGACTATCGATGGTGCCAATCTGGCCGTTGAGCTGTTGAATCGCGGTGGCGAAGTTGGGCGTGAGGCTAAAGTCGGCAAAGTTGGCCGAACCATCGTTAATTGCGATCTGCCCGATGTGGATGCCCAAGGGTTTGTCTTTGCTGGCCGCCGGCTTGGCGGCTGATTTGGCACCACTGTCGGCAGGCTGGGGAATCAGCAAGTCATCGATGTTGGTGGTGCGATCGTCGTTGATCATGAAGCGTGCATACGGCTGCAGCAGGTTGACCTTGTCGATCGACAGGCTCTGACCGTGCTGATAGTTCACACCCTCCAGTACCAGGCGCTGCCACTTGAGGAAGTCGCGGGTCTTGAGGGTGTCCAGGGTATGCAACTGATCGACCTGAGCGCGGCCGGTGATTTGCAGGGCCAACGGCTCGGTGCTCTTGAGGTTCACATCCAGGTTGCTGCCCAACATGCCGCTGCGCAGTTCCAGGCGAATAAATGGGCTGATATACGACTGGGCCACCCGCAGGTCGATGTCCTGGGTATTCACTTTCAGCTTGGCGCTGACCGGGTTGAGGTTAACCTCGCCGGTTGCCTGGATCTTGCCTTGCTTGCCCACGCCACTATCGACCTTCAAGGTGAAGGGGCTTTGGTTGAGGCTGTCGAAGTTCTGCATGTCGACATTCAACGGGCCCAGTTCCAGCGCCACCGCAGGTTTGGCCTGGCGGTCGGCCAGGTGTACCTGATAGTTGCGCAGTTGCACATCCTTGAGCATCACTTGCCAGGGTTTGCTTGGCGCTGCCGGTTGAGGTTCAGGCGTGTCGGCGTTGGCCGGTGCAGGTGCTGGCTTGCCTGGCTGGCTGGCGAACAGTTTCTGCCAGTCGAGTTGGCCATCGGCTTCAAGAGCGGCCCAGGTTTCCAGCTTGTTGCTGCGGATTTTGCCGACAACTACTTGCTGCTTGGCCAGGTCCACCGTGGTTTCGCTGACATCCAGGCGTTCCAGGCGTACCAATGGCCGGCCATCCGGCGCCTTGATCGCGAAGGGCGCAATGCTGGCGGCGGTGTTGGTCAAGTTCAGTTCGGTCTCTTTGGCCAGGCTGAACTTATAGTCGGTGCTGAAGTTAAGCACGCCGTCTTCCAGCACCAGCGGCAAGGCGTCACGTACATACGGCCACCAGGCTTTCATCTTGCCGTCGGTGACCTTCAAGGTACCTTCGGAGGTGATCGGTACCAGGCTGACATTCCCTTTCCAGTCGATCTGCCCGCCGTCAGGGCCAGCGGCCACCAGGGTCATGTCGGCGTTGTCTTCGGGCAGGGTGCTGAGGTTTTTCAGCTCGAAGTCGAGTTTGTCGTAGAGGAATTCGATAGGTTCGCTGGGGCGCAGATCTCTGAAGTGCAGATTGCCGCCCGCCAGTTTGATGCTGTCGATACGCAGCGGGAACGGTTTGGCATCGGGATCTGCGGGAGTCGGTTCGCTCGGCGGCAGTTTGAACAACTGCGCCAGGTTCAACTGGCCGGATTTGTCGAACAGCAGTTCGGTCTTGGGCTGGTCCAGTTGCACATCGGCCAGGTGCAGGGCGCGGGTCCAGAGACTGTCGGCCTGCAGGTTGGCGTAAAAGCGCTGGAAGCCCACTTGTTCTTTGCCCGGCTCACCGATCTTCAGGCCCCACAGCGTGAGTTCCAGGCTGAACGGGTTGAGCTCGATGCGCTCGATTCGCGCCGGCACCGTGGCGTAATTCGCCAACTGTTGGTTGGCAATGCGAAGAGCGATGCCGGGTAAAATCAGAAAGCCCAGCAAGCTGTACAAAGCCAGGGCGGTCAACAAGGCGCCTGCGGCGCGGATCAATCCTTTGGGCATGGGTGACGCCATCTGTGTCGAACGAGAGTGCCTTGGAGTATGGCACGGTAATTCGGTTCCGAAGAACAGTGGCCGCTGGGAAACTTCCTACAAATGCAGGATCAAGGTCTTTAACGGAGGCTGCTGATCCGTGGAAGGAAAGTCCGCCCCGGGTGTCATGACCTGCCAGTCGCGCACTGGGCGACCGGCTTTTTCTGCGCAACGCAGCACCTGTTCACGCCAGTCATCCATGCTGACTTTGGCCAGGTTGTTACAACAGATCAGTACGCCATTGTCAGCGGTGGTCAGCAGCGCTGGCTTGAGCAAGCTCTGATAGTCGCGCAGCAGGTCGACGGTGCCGAACGCGCTCTTGGCCCAGGCGGGCGGATCAAGCAGGACCAGGTCGTACTGGCGCTGCTCCAGGCGCGGATAGCTCGGCAGTTTTTGGCCGCGACGCTGGGTGATCGGCAGGCCCGCCAGTTGGCGAATGGCCGGGAAGTAATCGGACTGTACGAATTCCATGCTCGGCAATTGTGGGTTGAGCAGGCCGTTTTCACGCCCAACCGCCAGGTTGCCCTCGGCAAAATCCAGGTTGCACACTTCGCGTGCGCCGCCGGCGGCCGCGCTCAAGCCCACGCCGCAGGTGTAGGCGAACAGGTTCAGCACGCTTTTGCCGGCGCTGTGATCCTTCACCCAGCCACGGGTGTTACGCAGGTCGAGGAACAGCAACGGGTCCTGCCCGGCATGGCGCCCCCGCACACGGTAGCTGAGGCCCCACTCGTGGCCGACCAGGTCTTCCAGCGCCGCAGGCTCTGCGCGGTATACCGTATCTTCACGATCGATACGCGAGTTGCCTCGGGCACGGTCGTTGTACACCAGCAGCAATTCCAGGCCTATGTATTGGTTGATCAGCTGATGCAGGTCCAGAAGGTCTGCGCTGTCCAGCGACTGATGGAAGCTCTGCACCAGCAATTGCGGGCCGTAGCGGTCGATGGTCAAGCCGCCGGCGCCTTCCTGGCTGCCGTGGAATAGCCGGTAGCAGTCCGTACCCTGGGCGTGCAGTTCGTTGATCAGGTCTTGGCGGTGATCGAGGGCGGCGCGCAGCGCCTGATTCAGGGGGGTCATGAAGCGCGCCTTGCTTGCAGAAAAATAAGAAAATCGGGGCGCGGAGTTTAACAGTTAACCCCGGCCTGCACAGGCCGGGGATTATCCTGAGCGCTATCGGTTCAGGCGTTTGTCGATCAACCCGTCTACGACGCTTGGGTCAGCCAGGGTTGAGGTATCGCCCAGGCTGTCCAGTTCGTTGCAGGCGATCTTGCGCAAGATGCGCCGCATGATCTTTCCGGAGCGGGTTTTCGGCAAGGCAGGCGCCCACTGGATCAGTTCCGGTTTGGCAAAGCTGCCAATTTCCTTGCTGACCAGGTCCAGCAAGTGCTTTTTCAGCGCATCGCTGGGCTCGACGCCGTTCATTGGCGTTACAAAGGCATAGATGCCCTGGCCCTTGACGTCATGGGGATAGCCGACCACAGCGGCTTCAGCGACCTGGTCATGCAGCACCAGGGCACTCTCGACCTCGGCGGTGCCGATGCGATGGCCGGATACGTTGATCACATCATCGATGCGACCGGTGATCCAGTGGTCGCCGTCTTCATCGCGGCGCGCGCCGTCGCCGGTGAAGTAGTAGCCGGGATAGGGCTTGAAGTAGGTGTCGACCATGCGCTGCGGGTCGCCGTAGACGCTGCGAATCTGCCCCGGCCAGCTGGCCTTGATCGCCAGCACGCCACTGCCGGCGCCGCTGATTTCCTTGCCCTGCTCATCGAGCAGCACCGGTTGTACGCCGAACATCGGCTGTGTCGCGCAGCCCGGCTTGATGCGCTGGGCGCTGACCAGCGGGCTGAGCATGATGCCGCCGGTTTCGGTTTGCCACCAGGTATCGACGATGGGGCAGCGCTGTTCGCCCACCGCATTGAAGTACCAGTCCCAGGCTTCCGGGTTGATCGGCTCACCGACACTGCCCAGCAGGCGCAGGCTGGCGCGGGAGGTGCTCTCCAATGGACCGTGGCCTTCACGCATCAGGGCGCGCAAAGCGGTGGGCGCGGTGTAGAAAATATTCACCTGATGTTTATCGATCACCTGCCAGAAGCGCGAGCTGTCCGGATAACTCGGTACGCCCTCGAACATCAGCGAAGTAGCGCCATTGGCCAGCGGACCGTAGACGATGTAGCTATGCCCGGTGACCCAGCCCACATCGGCGGTGCACCAGAACACTTCGCCCTCTTGGTAGTCGAGTACGTACTTGAAGGTCATCGCCGCTTGCAGCAGGTAGCCGCCAGTGGTGTGCAGCACGCCCTTGGGTTTGCCGGTGCTGCCGGAGGTGTAGAGGATGAACAGCGGATCCTCGGCGTCCATCGGCTCGGGTGGGCAGTTGTCGCTGGCGGCGTCCAGGGCCGCTTGGTACTTGAGGTCGCGGCCCTCGTTCCAGTTCACGCTGGCTCCGGTGCGCTCGACCACCAGCACCGTGCTGACGTTCGGGCAACTGGCCAGGGCTTTATCGACATTCTGTTTCAGCGCCACGGGCTTGCCGCCGCGCACGCCTTCGTCGGCGGTTATCACGGTGCGGCAGTCGGCATCGAGAATACGGTCACGCAGGGCGTCAGGCGAAAACCCGCCAAACACCACTGAGTGCACCGCGCCAATTCGCGTGCAGGCCAGCATGGCGTAGGCCGCTTCCGGGATCATCGGCATGTAGATGCACACGCGGTCGCCTTTTTTCACGCCACGGTTTTTCAGCACATTGGCCAGGCGGCTGACGTTTTGATGCAGTTGGCGGTAAGTGATCGTGGAGGATTTTGACGGATCGTCGCCCTCCCAGATGAAGGCCGGCTGATCGGCGCGTTGCGCCAGGTGACGGTCAATGCAGTTGTAGCTGACGTTCAGTTGGCCGCCGGCAAACCATTGGGCGGCACCGGTATTGATGTCTGACTGCTGGACGGTGTGCCACGGTGTTATCCAGTCCAGAAAGGCCTTGGCCTGTTCGGCCCAAAAAGTGTCCGGCTGTTCGATGGATTGGCGATAGAGGCGCTGATAGTCCTCTTGACTGAGTTGCGCAGCCCGGCGGACGGCATCGGCGGTGGGAAACGTGCTGATATCGAACATGAGCGATCCTTATTCTTGTTTTTGCGACAAGTGATAAAGATGCACCCTGTGGTGGGAGGGTTCAAGGCCAACGTCCAAACAGACGTTGGCCTTGAGTGATCAGCATCAGCCGCGGTGACGACCGCGGAAGTAGTTGATCAGGCCCTGGGTCGAAGCGTCCTCGGCTGAGGTTTCTTCGGCGCCCGTCAGGCGGTTGTAAACGCCTTTGCCCAGTTCTTTGCCCAGTTCAACGCCCCATTGGTCAAAAGCGTTGATGCCCCAGACCACGCTCTGCACGAACACCTTGTGCTCATACATCGCCACCAGCGCACCGAGGCGACGCGGGCTGATGCGTTCGACCACGATGGTGTTGCTCGGACGGTTGCCCGGGATCACCTTGTGCGGTGCCAGCTTCTGCACTTCCGCTTCCGGCAGGCCCTTTTCACGCAGCTCGGCTTCGGCTTCGCCGCGGGTCTTGCCGAGCATCAGTGCCTGGCTCTGGGACAGGCAGTTGGCGTATAGCCACTGGTGGTGATCGGAGACCGGGTTGAAGCTGACGATCGGCACGATGAAGTCGGCCGGGATCAGTTGCGTCCCTTGGTGCAGCAGCTGGTGGTAAGCGTGCTGCCCGTTGCAGCCTACGCCGCCCCAGATCACCGGGCCTGTATCGGTGGACACTGGCGTGCCGTCCTGGCGCACGCTCTTGCCGTTGGATTCCATGTCCAGCTGTTGCAAATGCTTGGTGATGTTACGCAGGTAATGGTCGTACGGCAGGATCGCATGGCTCTGCGCGCCCCAGAAGTTGCCGTACCACACGCCCAGCAAACCCAGCAGCACAGGCATGTTGGCTTCGAACGGCGCGTTCAGGAAGTGCTGGTCCATGGTGTAGGCACCCGACAGCAGTTCCTTGAAGTTGGACATGCCGATGGCCAGGGCGATTGGCAAGCCAATCGCCGACCACAGCGAGTAACGCCCACCTACCCAATCCCACATCGGGAAGATGTTCTCTTCGCGAATACCAAAGGCCACGGCCGCCGCGTTGTTGCTCGAAACGGCGATGAAGTGGCGATACAGCTCAGCTTCCGAACCACCCTGGGCCAGGTACCAGGCGCGGGCGGCCTGGGCGTTCTTCAGGGTTTCAAGGGTGTTGAAGGATTTGGACGAGACAATGAACAGCGTGGTCTCGGCGCGCAGCTTCATGGTCAGCTCGTGGAACTCGCTGCCGTCGATATTCGCCAGGTAGTGGCAACGCACGCCTTTGTGGGCGTAGGACAACAGTGCTTCGGAGACCAGTTCCGGACCGAGGAACGAACCACCGATGCCGATGTTCACCACGTCGGTGATCGGCTTTTCGGTGTAGCCACGCCACAGGCCGTCGTGGATGCGGCCGACCAGGTCAGTGATCTGGTTCAGCACCTTGTGCACGTCCGGCATGATGTTCACGCCGTTGACCGACAGCTTGTCACCCACCGGGCGGCGCAGGGCGGTATGCAGCGCCGGGCGGCCTTCGGAAGAGTTGACGGGCTCGCCGGCGTACAGCGCATCAATCGCGCCTTTAAGGTTCACTTCCTTGGCCAGGTCCACCAGCAGGTCGCGGGTTTCGCTGGTGATCAGGTTTTTCGAGTAATCGAGGAAAAGTCCGCAGCTGCTCAAGGTAAATTGGGAAAAGCGCTGAGGGTCGGCATTGAACGCTTCGCGCATGCTGAAATCCTGCATGGCTTGGCGATGTTGAACAAGCGCTTGCCAGGCGGGCAGAGCGGTAACGTCGTGAGGGGTGCGGTAGTACGCCATCGCTGCGGGTTTCCTTTTATTACAGGGACTGCCTTTAGGACACTTAAAAGCCCGGAACATCCATTCTTGTCTCAACGACTGGGTTCCAGACAGCGCTAACCATAGCGCAGGGCGATTACATTAAACCTAGCGTGTGGATATGTCTTGGCTTTGTCTGCGCTGTGGCCGGTACTTTTTTATACCGGCACAGCCGTCGGGGCAACAGGTGGAGGGTAAAGTGGGGTCAGGCGAGGTTCAGGTGCAGGTTATCGATCAGGCGCGTGGCGCCCAGATAAGCGGCGACCAGGATCACCACATCCCGATCTTCAGCCGTGGCCGGGCGCAAATTTACGCCTTGGCGCACTTCCAGGTAGTCCATGCGTAGCCCTGCGGCTTCAATCTGCTGGATTTGCTCGGCGCGAAGCTTGGCGAAATCATGATCACCGTCTTGGATGGCCGTGGCGATCTGGCTGAGCGCGCGGTACAGCACCGGCGCGATCGCACGTTGTTCCTCGGTGAGGTAACCGTTGCGTGATGACAGCGCGAGGCCGTCCGCTGCACGCACGGTGGGTTCACCGATAATCTGGATCGGCATGTTCAGATCGCGGACCATGGCGCGAATGACTGCCAACTGTTGGTAGTCCTTCTGGCCAAATACGGCCATGTCGGGCTGGACCATGTTGAACAACTTGCTGACCACCGTGGCCACGCCTTCGAAATGCCCTGGGCGGCTGGCGCCGCACAAGCCTTCGGACACTTGTGGCACGCTGACGCGGGTCTGGCCGTTCATGCCATCGGGGTACATTTCCTCGACAGTGGGCGCGAACAGCAGGTTGCAGCCCGCCTGCAGGAGTTTTTCCTGGTCGGCGGCCAATGTGCGCGGGTATTTATCCAGATCTTCGCCGGCACCGAATTGCAGTGGATTGACGAAAATGCTCGCCACCACGAAATCCGCCTGCTGCGCGGCCTTGGTCACCAGGGTGGCATGGCCGCTATGCAGGTTGCCCATGGTAGGCACAAAGCCGATGCGTTTGCCGGCGCTGCGGGCGTGGGTCACGGCAGCCCGCAGTTCGCGGACGGTTTTAACGGTGTTCATGCCGAGAATCCGTGTTCAACGCCTGGGAAAGTCACATTCTTGACTTCGCTGACGTAAGCGCTCAGGGCTGCGTGAATGCTGTCCTGGCCGGCCATGAAGTTCTTCACGAACTTGGGCACGTGACCGCTAATCGACAGGCCGAGCATGTCGTGCAGGACCAGCACCTGACCATCGGTGGCGGAGCCGGCGCCAATGCCGATTACCGGCACTTTGACGGCCTGGGTGATTTCTGCGGCCAGTTCGCTGGGGACGCACTCCAGCACAATCATCGCGGCACCGGCTTGTTCCAGGGCGATGGCATCGGCACGCATCTGGCGTGCCTGGGCTTCATTGCGACCCTGTACCTTGTAGCCGCCGAGGATGTTCACCGACTGCGGGGTCAGGCCCATGTGCGCACATACCGGTACACCGCGTTCAGCCAGCAGCCGGATCGACTCGGCCAGCCACACGGCGCCTTCGACTTTGACCATATGGGCGCCGGCCTGCATCAGCTTGCCGGCGTTCTGGAAGGTCTGCTCAAGCGTGGCGTACCCCATGAACGGCAGGTCGGCGATGATCAAGGCGCCGTCGTTGCCACGCTTGACGCTGGCGGTGTGGTAGGCAAGTTCATCCGTGGTCACGGGCAAGGTGCTGTCATTCCCTTGAAGAACCATGCCCAGGGAGTCGCCCACTAACAACACTTCAACCCCGGCCTGGCAACAGGCGTTGGCGAAGGTGGCGTCATAGCAGGTCAGCATGGTGATTTTTTCACCCTTGAGCTTGAGGCTCTGCAAGGTGGTCAGGGTAATGTCTGGCATGAAAAGGGTCCTCGTTCAGGCGCTTGGAAACAGCGAGTAACGCGCGTGAGTCTTCGTTTATACAGGCGCACTGTCTTGAAAGCAGTGCTTATAAGGCCTGGATTGCGCCCTGTAGCGCCGTGTTGGCGGCAGCGGGACGCCTATAGTCGTGAGGAGGACACGGGAAGTCAATTGGATGTGTTACCGCATTGTTACGATGGCGGTGTTACCGCTGTTACTGACGCCATTGCGCAACTTGTGCGCGGTTTTACGGCAGAGGAGATCAAATGTGGAAGCTGGCTTGCCTGCGATGGCATCCACGCGGTGTGGCTGATACACCGAGTCGCTTGTATCGCAGGCAAGCCAGCTCCCACATTGACCGAGTCATTCTTGCGGTAAGCGTTCCAGGCCGACGAATGGGCAGGCTGTGAGCAGGGCGCTCAAGCGTTGGCCGTCAGGCAGTTGCAGGTCGGTTGACGCCAATTCAGCCAGCGGATACAGCACAAAGGCGCGCAGATGCATCTGGTAGTGCGGCACCTTGAGGCGCGGTTCGTCGATCAGGCGATCACCGAACAGCAAGATATCCAGATCCAGTGTGCGTGGGCCCCAGCGCTCAAGACGTTCGCGGCCCTGGTCATTCTCGATGGTTTGCAGTGCGTCGAGCAGGTCCAACGGCGCCAGGCTGCTGTCCAGTGCCGCAACCGCGTTGGTGTAGCGCGGTTGGCCCGGGAGCAGGGAGTCACTTTGATAGAAGGCGGACACACCAGCGAGGTGGGTGCCAGGCAGTTGCGCCAGCGCCTCGATCGCGCTGCGCAATTGCTGTTGCGGGGCAGCCAGGTTGCTGCCCATGCCGATGTAGATACGTTCCACGTTTATTCGCCCGCGGCGCCCGAGGCATCGGCACTGCTGCGTTTACGCTTACTGCCGCTGCGGCGACGCTTTTTCGGCCCTTCACCGGCACCATCGCCTTTGCTGCCAAGCTCACGAATCATTTCGCGGCGCTGGCTGTCATTGGCGTCCTGATAGTCAGTCCACCATTCGCCCAGGCCATCGGTCTGCTCACCGGCGCTTTCGCGCAGCAGCAGGAAGTCGTAGCCGGCACGGAAACGCGGGTTGTCCAGCAGCAGGTCGGCACGCTTACCGCTGCGACGCGGCAAACGCTCCTGCATGTCCCAGATTTCGCGGATCGGCATGGTGAAGCGTTTCGGGATAGCGATGCGTTGGCATTGCTCGGCGATCAGTTCGTGAGCGGCTTCCTGCATGGCCGGGATCGGCGGCATGCCACGGTCCTGCAGGCGCAGTACGCGCTTGGGCAGCGCTGGCCACAGCAGGGCGGCAAACAGGAATGCCGGGGTTACCGGTTTGTTCTGCTTGATGCGCAGGTCGGTATTGACCAACGCTTCGCTGATTAGCGTGTGGGTGTACGTCGGGTTGTATTCCAGCGCCTCGGCACTGGCCGGGAACAGCGGGTCGAACAACTGCAGGTCGACGAGCATTTCGAAGGTGTCGGCGGCATACCCCGAGAGGAACAGCTTGAGCACCTCTTCGAACAGGCGTGCCGAGGGGATTTCCCGCAGCATGGGCGCCAGATCGCGAATCGGCGTGGCAGTGTGCTTCTCGATACCGAAGTTGAGTTTGGCCGCGAACCGCACGGCGCGCAGCATACGCACCGGATCTTCCTGATAGCGCTGGGTCGGGTCACCGATCAGGCGGATCAGGTTATTGCGAATGTCGTGTACGCCATTTGCGTAATCGAGGATGCGCTCGCTGACCGGATCGTAATAAAGGGCATTGATGGTGAAGTCGCGACGTTGCGCGTCCTCCTCCAGGGTGCCGTAGACGTTATCGCGCAGGATGCGCCCGCTCTCGTTGCGGGAAGACTGATTGGTGTCTTCTTCGTCATCGTTTTGCGGGTGACCGGCGCGGAAGGTCGCGACCTCGATGATTTCGCGACCAAAATGGATATGCACCAGCTTGAAACGCCGGCCGATGATTCGTGCGTTACGAAACTCGGCGCGCACTTGTTCAGGCGTGGCACTGGTGGCTACGTCGAAATCCTTGGGCGTGATATTGAGCAGCATGTCGCGTACGCAACCACCCACCAGGTAAGCCTGGTAGCCGGCGTTCTGCAAACGTTCGACGATGTTCACTGCATAACGGCTGAATTGAGCGCGCTGCAACGAATGCTGGCTGCTGTTGAGCACTTCAGGCGTGCTGCGTTTGTGTTGCGTACGACGCAAGGGAGAACGGAATGACTGGAACAACTTCTTCAGCATGGGATGCACTGTTTGAAGGAATGTTCGGCCATAACGAAGAATGACCGCATGATGGGCGGGGATTCTAGCATTTAGTCAGGGGATGGTGTAGGAACAAGCTACAGGCATTGCGCCATAAGCGTTTTGGGGGCAAATCCCGGAAACTACAAGGGGAGCCGAAGCTCCCCCAGAAGTAGTTGCGTGCTCTATTTTTATTATTGATTTCGGGCTTCTTGTTTTTGTTGATCGCCCTCGCCATGAAGCTTCACCTTCATGACACTCCCAATCGAGAGTCAAGAGCAAACGGATTGCTTTGGTCGCTGTGCTGCTGATCTACGATCCAACCAGTTCAGGCTCTGCCTCAGGGCAGTTTTTGTTGTTCTCGGCCTGGTTGCGGGGCAAGCCCCAAATGCAACGCCTCTCCAAAAGAATCAGTTAGCTGCGCCTCCGCCGTGTTGTTTTTGTTATGCGTGAGTCGATTCGTCTTATTTTTATTGTCTTGTACAAAGCTTGTTATTGTTTTTGTACTAAGCATATAGCAGGGTGCGTGCCAACTTTTGTGCCGGCCAGCAAAATCAGGGGGTTGAGGTGGTTTTGCAGTTTTCAGGGGCAAAAAAAAGCCGGGGCTTCGTTACCGTAAGCCCCGGCTTTTGTTACGTGAAAAGTCAGCGGTAACAGTTTTTTCACATCTGCAGGTGTTACCTGTGGGGGCGCCCCCTCAACTCTCGCTGGCAACCCCGGTCTTGCGCCGCGGAATGCCCAGGCGCTGGCGCCGCTCCCACAGGCACTTGCGACTCACACCCAGTTTGCGGGCCAGTTCGGTCTCGGTCATATGGTCCTGATGCTCCAGGACGAAATGCTGGAAGTAGTCTTCCAGTGACAAATCCTCCGTCGGCTCATGACTGGTATTGCTACCGCCGCCCTGTTGTGGGGCCAGGCCGATGAAGTCATCGTCTTCCAGGTCACTGAGCTCGATATCGATGCCCAAAAGCTCGGCGGAAATCTCCGGGCTTTCCGACAGGATCACCGCGCGCTCCACGGCGTTCTCCAATTCCCGCACGTTACCCGGCCACGAGTAATGCCGGATTGCCTGCTCGGCGTCCGCGGCAAACTTCAGGTCGGTACGGTTGATGCGTGCGCTCTGGCGTAACAGGAACGCACTGGCGATCTCGTTGACGTCGGCGCCGCGCTCGCGCAGGGCTGGCAATTTGAGGGCGATCACGTGCAGGCGGTAATACAAGTCTTCACGGAACTGGCCGATCTTGGCCAGGCTCTTGAGGTCACGGTGCGTCGCTGCAATAAGCCGCACATCAACCTTTTGCGATTGCACCGAACCGACTCGGCGAATCTCGCCTTCCTGCAACACCCGCAACAAGCGCGCCTGGGCTTCCAGTGGCAGCTCGCCGATTTCATCGAGGAACAAGGTGCCGCCGTCCGCCGCTTCAACCAGGCCGGCACGCCCGGCGCTGGCGCCGGTGAACGCGCCTTTCTCGTGACCGAACAGTTCGGACTCGATCAGCGATTCAGGGATTGCCGCACAGTTCACCGAGATCATCGGTGCCTTGGCGCGCTTGGACAGGTTGTGCAGGGCGCGGGCTACCAGCTCCTTGCCGGTGCCCGACTCGCCCTGGATCAATACATTGGAATCGGTCGGCGCCACCTTGCGGATCTTGCTGTACAGATCCTGCATCGGCGGGCAGGAGCCGATGATGCCGATCTCGCCATTGCTGTTGTCCACACCAGGTTTGTCGGCGCCGTTGGTCGCTTTACCGGCTGGGCGTTGTTCGGCAGGCGCGCTGCTGGCCGACTGACGGTCACGCAGGATGCGGGCCACGGCCTGGAGCATCTCATCGTGATCGAAAGGCTTGGCGATATAGTCCACCGCGCCCATCTTCATCGAGTCGACCGCCGAGCGCAGGCTGGCGTAGCTGGTCATGATCAGCACCGGGGTGCCTTGGCCCAGCTTGATCAGCTCGGTGCCCGGGGCTCCAGGCAGGCGCAGGTCGCTGACAATCAGGTCGAACGTGGGGATGCTGAACCGCTCCTGGGCTTCCTGCACCGAGCCGGCTTCGCTGACCTGGTACTGATTTCGTTCAAGCAGGCGACGCAAGGCAGAGCGGATAATGGTTTCGTCTTCGACGATCAAAATGTGCGGCATTGATTCAATTCTCTCGACGGTCTCAGTTCACAGCGGACGTCGCTTCGACATGACGCGGCAAGGTCACCCGGATACGGGTGCCGCGTTGGCTTTCGGTGTCAGCCGGGCTGTCGATGGTGATTTGTCCATAATGCTCTTCAACGATGGAATAGACCAGTGCAAGGCCCAGACCGGTACCTTCACCGGGGTCCTTGGTGGTGAAGAAGGGTTCGAACAATCGGTCCATGATGTTCTGTGGGATGCCGCTGCCTTCGTCCTCCACGATCAGGTCGACCGTGTGCTCGAAAGCCTCGCTCTTGACGCGCACAGCGCTGCCGGCCGGCGATGCATCGCGTGCGTTGGACAGCAGGTTGATCAGCACTTGGGCCAGGCGTTGCGAGTCGCCATCGACCCAATGTTCCGGATCACACAGATTAAAGAACTGTACTTCGAAATTGCGCCGATTCAAGGCCAGAAGCCCAATGGCGTCCTGCGCGACCTCGGCCAGGCATACCGCTTCGTCCTGGTTTTGATGCGCGCCGGAGTGGGCGAAGCTCATCAGCGACTGCACAATGCGCGAAACACGCTTGGTCTGTTCAAGGATCTGCCCGCTGATTTCGGTGATTTCACCGTCTTCCTCGCGCTCTTCGCGCAGGTTCTGCGCCAGGCAGGCGATACCGGTGATCGGGTTGCCGATTTCGTGGGCCACGCCGGCTGCGAGACGACCAATACTGGCCAGGCGCTCGGAATGCACCAGCTTGTCTTCGAGCATCTGTGTGTCGGTGAGGTCTTCCACCAGCAAAACCAGGCCGCTGTTACCGGGGGCCAGGGGCTCATCAATGGCGGCTTTGTGCAGGTTGAGCCAGCGGGTCTGGCCGTCGAGGGCCAGGTGCTGCTTGTGCAAATGCTCGTCGGGCAGGTTGATAAACCCCTGAAGCAGTTCTTTCCACGGATCGGCCAGGGTATTGAGGCGCGAGCCCACTACCCGCTGCGCGGCGATGCCGGTGAGTTCTTCCATGGCCTTGTTCCACATCAGGATTTCCTGGTCCTTGGCCAGGGAACAGACACCCATCGGCAGTTCCTGCAAGGTCTGGCGGTGGTAACGGCGCAAGGCATCGAGTTCGGCGGCCAGGCCGGTGAGGCGCGAGTGGTAATCCTCCAGCCGGCTTTCGATGAAATGAATGTCTTCGGTCACGTAGTTTTCGCCGCCCGCCTTGTAGGGCAGGAAGGTTTCGACCATGTCCTGGGACACGCTGGGGCCCATCAGGCCGGAGAGGTTGGCCTCGATACGGTCACGCAGACGGCGCAGGGCATAGGGGCGACGCTCGTCGAACGGCAGGTAGAGGTCACGCAGTGCTTGCTCGACCTCCTTTTGCGCCGCCTTGGCGCCCAGAGGCTTGGCCAGTTGCGTGGCAAACTCCTGGGGCGAGGCTGCGTGCAGCTCGCGGCGTTGCGGGCGACGCACGTTGTCCACTGCGCAGGCTTCGGCGGCGCTGGTTTCTTCGGCGCTGGCGTTGGTGAACAGTGAGATCAGGGTAAACATCAGTACGTTGGCGGCCAGCGAGGCGATAGCCGCCATGTGCCAACTGGTGTCGTCGAGCACGTAAATCATGTTCAGCAACGGGATGTAGAATCCCTGCAAGTTGCCGACCAGTGGTAGCAACATGGTGACGATCCACACCAGGATCCCCGCCAGCAGCCCGGCGATAAAACCACGGCGGTTGGCGGTCGGCCAGTACAGCACCGACAACACCCCCGGCAGGAACTGCAAGGTGGCGACAAACGCGACAATGCCAAGGTTGGCCAGGTCTTGCCCGGCGCCGAGCAGCAGGTAGAACCCGTAGCCGGCGGTAATGATCGCAACGATCAGCGCACGGCGGGTCCATTTCAACCAGCGGTAGATATTGCCTTCAGCCGGCGGCTGGTACAGCGGCAGCACCAAGTGGTTGAGTGCCATGCCCGAGAGTGCCAGCGTGGTGACAATGATCAATCCACTGGCCGCCGACAAACCGCCGACATACGCCAGCAGTGCCAACGCCGGGCTGTTGGCGGCAATGCCGATGCCCAGGGTGAAATACTCAGGGTTGGTGGTGGCCCCCAGTTTCAGGCCGGCCCACAGGATCAACGGCACCGCCAGGCTCATCAGTAACAGAAACAGCGGCAAGCCCCAGCTCGCACTCACCAGTGAGCGTGGGTTGAGGTTTTCGGTGAAGGTCATGTGGTACATGTGCGGCATTACGATCGCCGAGGCGAAGAACACCAACAGCAGCGTGCGCCACGGGCCTTCCTGCAAGGGTGTGTGCAGGGCGGCGAGGGCAGTCTGGTTTTGCAGCAGCCACAGCTCCAGCTGTTGCGGGCCGTCAAATACGCCGTAGAGCGCATACAGGCCGACGCCGCCGATGGCGATCAGCTTGATGACCGACTCAAAGGCAATTGCGAACACCAAGCCTTCGTGTTTCTCGCGGGTAGCAATATGGCGCGAGCCGAAGAAAATTGTGAACAGGCTGATCAGTGCACAGAAAGCCAGGGCAACACGGTGTTGCACGGGTTCGCGGGTCAGGATGCTGATGGAGTCTGCCACTGCTTGAATCTGCAGGGCCAGCAACGGCAGTACGCCGATCAGCATGAAAATCGTGGTCAGCGCACCGGCCCAGGTACTGCGAAAGCGGAAGGCAAACAGGTCCGCCAGGGATGATAACTGGTAGGTACGAGTGATTTTCAGGATCGGGTACAGCAACACCGGCGCCAGCAGGAACGCACCGGACACCCCCAGGTAACTGGACAGAAAACCGTAGCCGTACTGATAGGCCAGGCCCACCGTACCGTAGAACGCCCAGGCGCTGGCGTACACGCCCAGGGACAAGGTGTAGGTCAGCGGATGGCGAATGATCGCCCGCGGAATCATTCCGCGCTCACTGATCCAGGCCACGCCGAACAACGCAGCCAGGTAGGCGGCGCTGATCAGCAGCATCTGGGTGAGGCTAAAGCTCATCGGCATCTTTTTGGCTCTGCAGGATGAAGGTCACGACGATCAGGATCAGCCACAGCAGATAAGGGCGATACCAGGCACCCGTGGCGTCGATCCACCAATCCATGATGGCGGGGGAGAACAGGTAGATCCCGACGACCAGCAACAGGACCAATCGATAGATGTACATATTGGCCTCTGATTAAAAATCTGCGGCGATGGTAACGGATGGCGGGCAACCTGCAAGCGCCTTCAACTCAATTGCGCTTCGGCCAGCGTGAGTGTGCGCGGGATCTGCGTCGCGTCCCAGTGCGTAATGCCCCAATCCAGCAGTTCTCGTGGGCTTGCGTAAAGCAGTTCGTTACCGGCTGGCTGGCCGAGGGCGCGCAGTGCGCGAAGCAGCAAGGGCGTGGCCTGGTCGGTGGTCAATGGTGGGGAACGGTAGGATTTGCCCAGTTTGTTGCCGTCCGGTTGCACAATCAGCGGTACATGCAGGTAACGTGGCTGGCGCAGGCCGAGCAGTTCTTGCAGGTAAAGCTGGCGCGGTGTGGAGTCCAGCAGGTCCGCGCCGCGCACGATATCGGTAACCCCTTGCCAGGCATCGTCGAGGACCACGGCCAACTGATAGGCGTAGAGGCCGTCGCGGCGCCGGATGATGAAGTCGCCGGCGTCGCGGCCCAGATGCTGTCGGAACTCGCCCTGCACGCGGTCGGTAAAGTGGTATTCCAGTTCGGGTACACGCAGACGGATGGCAGCATCCTGCTGGTCGTGGCCGGCATTGCGGCACAAGCCTGGGTAAATCCCGTTGTAGGGTTCCAGTTGCTTGCGCGAGCATGTGCAGGCATAGGCCAGGCCATGGTTGAACAGGTCATTCAGCACTTTGGCGTAGGCGTCATGCCGCTCGCTCTGCCGAACCAGCTCGCCATCCCACTCAAAGCCGTAGCGTTCCAGGGCATGCAGGATCGCTGCCTGGGCGCCGGGCTCTTCACGGGGAGGGTCAAGGTCTTCCATGCGCATCAACCAGCGGCCATGTTGGGCGCGTGCGTCGAGGTAGGAGGCGAGGGCGGCAACCAGGGAACCGAAGTGCAAATGGCCGCTGGGCGTGGGGGCGAAACGCCCGATATAGGTAGAGGCTGTCATGGGCGGATACTACTGCAAAACCGGTAAACGCCAGAAACAAAAATGGGGCGTTTGCACGCCCCATTCGTTCAGCTCGGCAGGGTTACTTGCCGACCTGTTTTTCCTTGATTTCAGCCAAGGTCTTGCAGTCTACGCACAGGTCCGCAGTCGGGCGGGCTTCGAGGCGGCGAATACCGATCTCGACGCCGCAGGATTCGCACCAGCCATACTCTTCGTCTTCGATCAATTGCAGGGTCTTGTCGATCTTCTTGATCAACTTGCGTTCGCGATCACGAGCGCGCAGTTCAAGGGCGAATTCCTCTTCCTGGCTGGCACGGTCTGCCGGGTCCGGGAAGTTGGCTGCTTCGTCCTTCATATGGTCAACCGTGCGGTCGACTTCCTGCATCAAGTCCTGCTTCCACTGCTTCAGGATTTTGGAGAAGTGCTCGCGCATGGGCTTGCCCATGTATTCCTCGCCCTTGGATTCAACGTAGGGCTGGAAACCGCTGATGCTCTGTTGCTTTGCTTGGGTGGACATGAATAGACCGCCTCTCACTCTTCTAATCCATTGCGCAGGATTGCAACGTCACCGACACCTGCCGGCCCTGCGGCTGCAAGCGGGCGAACTTACCAGATAGATTCAGGGTGCGCTACTCCCGGTTGTCGAGCTCCAGGGCAAAGGGGTTGCAAACTGCAGCAGCCCGCCATGACTGGGTATGTATCGCCTCGAATGTTGATTTTAGCTGTTTTACGAGCGTGCGCAGGGTGCACTTGCAGCCCCAATCAGGCAATAGAGCATGTTTTACCGCGAGGGTTCGGTAGAATCCTGATTTTGTCCTCACCGTTAAGGAAGGCTAATGGCTCAGCCCTACAGTGCGCGCAGTCGCGCCATCGAACCTTTTCATGTCATGGCGTTGCTGGCACGCGCCAATGAACTGCAGGCTGCCGGCCACGACGTGATCCATCTGGAAATCGGCGAACCGGACTTTACCACCGCCGAGCCCATCATCCAGGCCGGCCAGGCTGCGCTGGCCAATGGCAAGACGCGCTACACGGCGGCCCGTGGGGTGCCCGAGTTGCGCGAGGCCATCAGCGGGTTTTACCAGCAGCGCTACGGCTTGAGCGTCGATCCCGAGCGTATCCTGATTACGCCCGGTGGCTCCGGCGCGTTGCTGTTGGCCAGCAGCTTGCTGGTCGACCCTGGCAAGCACTGGCTGCTGGCTGACCCAGGCTACCCCTGCAATCGACACTTTCTGCGATTGGTAGAGGGCGCGGCGCAATTGGTGCCGGTAGGGCCTGAGGTCCGCTATCAGTTGACCGCCGATCTGGTCGCCAGGCATTGGGATCAGGACAGCGTGGGCGCGCTGGTTGCGTCCCCGGCCAATCCTACCGGCACAGTCCTCACAAGGGACGAACTGGCAGGCTTGTCGAGTGCAGTCAAAGCGCGTAACGGCCACTTGGTAGTGGACGAGATCTACCACGGCCTCACCTACGGCACCGATGCCGCCAGCGTGCTGGAAGTCGACGATGACGCCTTCGTCTTGAATAGTTTTTCGAAGTATTTCGGCATGACCGGCTGGCGCCTCGGTTGGCTGATAGCGCCTCCTGCTGCGATCAGCGAATTGGAGAAACTGGCGCAGAACCTCTACATCAGTGCGCCGAGCATGGCCCAGTACGCTGCCTTGGCCTGTTTTACCCCGCAGACCCTGAGCATTCTTGAAGAGCGCCGCGCCGAATTCGGCCGGCGTCGTGACTTTCTGCTGCCGGCCTTGCGTGAGCTTGGATTCGGTATCGCCGTGGAGCCGGAAGGGGCGTTCTATTTGTATGCCGATATCAGCGCGTTCGGCGGCGATGCCTTCGCGTTCTGCCGTCACTTTCTGGAGACCGAGCACGTGGCTTTTACGCCTGGGCTGGATTTCGGTCGTTATCAAGCGGGCCACCATGTGCGTTTTGCCTACACGCAAAATATTGACCGGCTGCAAGAAGCGGTGGAACGCATCGCTCGTGGCCTGCGGAGCTGGCAAGGCTGATGCGCTTTTATCCTCCTCTTGAAGAAGGGCGGCTGATCCGCCGCTACAAGCGTTTTCTCACCGATATCGAAACCGTTACCGGCGAGTTGCTCACCATCCATTGCCCGAACACCGGCTCGATGCTCAATTGCATGGTCGAAGGTGGTCAGGTCTGGTTCAGCCGGTCCTCGGACCCCAAGCGCAAGTTGCCAGGCACCTGGGAAATTGCCGAAACGCCTCAGGGCCGGCTGGCGTGCGTCAACACCGCGCGGGCCAATCAGCTGGTTGAAGAGGCGCTGCTGGCTGGCGTGATCACTGAACTCAATGGCTTTACGGCGCTCAAGCGTGAAGTGCCTTACGGTCAGGAGAAGAGCCGCATTGACTTTCGCCTGGATTACCCACAGGGCGCCGCCTTCGTGGAGGTCAAAAGCGTCACCCTGGGTTTTGACGCAACCTCGGTGGCGGCTTTTCCTGATGCAGTGACGCAGCGCGGCGCCAAGCACTTGCGCGAACTGGCTCACCTGGCGCGTGAAGGTGTGCGGGCGGTGCAGTTGTATTGCGTGAATTTGTCGGGCATCGATGCGGTTCGCCCAGCGGTGGAAATTGATGCCGGTTACGCTGCGGCGTTACGCGAGGCCAAGGCCGCGGGTGTGGAGGTGCTGGCTTACGGCGTGCGGGTCACACCGCAAGAGATGTATGTCGAGCGTCGACTGAAGGTGTTGTTGGGCGACTAGAGTTCTACCCACAAGCCTTGTTCATCCTCATGGCCGGGCAGGGCGGTGAGACTCTGGCCTGCGCACGGGCCGGCGATGCACTCGCCGCTCTCGATCAGGAACAGGGCGCCATGGGTGGCGCATTGGATCAGGCTGGCGCTGGCGTCGAGGAAGCGGTCGGGCTGCCATTCCAGCGGGATGCCGCGATGGGGGCAGCGGTTGCGATAAAAGTAGGCAATGCCGTCTCGGCGCACGGCCAGCAGTTTATGGCCATCGATATCAAAACCGCGGCTGCTGTTGGGTGCGAGGTCGCTTGAGGGGCAGAGAAACTTCATTTCAATCCTTAAGTGCCTTGACGTTCAAATGCAAACAATTATCAAATGGCCGCTTCGCCCGTCAGCTGACTGGGTGCTTAATACGATGTCCGGCAGCAATGTTCTGTCACATTGATGAGTGCCTGAATGGCCCTGCCCTAGGAAGGAAACCCTGTTATGCGCCTGAGTACCAGCGCTATTGCGCTTGTTGTCTCATTGCTGGTCAACCACGGGGCACACGCCTCTGAACTGCCACAACGCTGGGTCAGTGCAGGAGGGGCGCTATCGGAATGGGTGACGGCTTTGGGCGGCGAATCGAAATTGGTCGGGGTCGACACCACCAGCCAGCATCCGCAGTCGCTCAAGGCGTTGCCGAGCATTGGCTACCAGCGGCAGCTGTCGGCTGAAGGCATTCTCAGCCTGCGCCCGCAAATCCTTGTGGGCACTGAGGAAATGGGGCCGCCGCCGGTACTGGCGCAGATTCGCAATGCCGGCGTGCAGGTCGAGATGTTTTCGGCCCGGCCGGATCTGTCGACATTGAAGGGCAACCTTGAACACTTGGGAAAACTGCTGGGCAGTGAGACCCGGGCAGACGCACTGTTTGCCAAATACGGGCAGGCGCTGGAGCAGCAAAAAAGCTGGGTGACCAAGGCCCAGGCGGCGCAAAAGGCTCCGGGCGTGCTGTTGTTGCTGGGCCATGCCGGTGGCAAGCCGCTGATCGCGGGTAAGGACACGGCCGCCGATTGGATATTGCAGCAGGCCGGCGGTCGTAACCTGGCCACGCACTCGGGCTATAAGCCCTTTTCAGTCGAGTCTTTGGCGGGGTTGAGTCCTGATGTGCTGGTGTTTGCCGATCGCGCGCTGACCGGTGATGCGGCGCGCGCAGCCTTGTTCAAGGAAAACCCGATTCTCGCGTCGACACCGGCAGCCAAGCGTGGGCGAGTGTTTGAGCTGGATCCGACCTTGCTGGTGGGTGGCCTGGGGCCGCGATTGCCAGAAAACCTGGTGAAACTGTCCGCTGGTTTTTATCCGTCCCAGACTAAATCGGCCCCATGACCACGCTGCTTAAGCCCAAGACACTGTTTATTGGCCTGTCGCTGCTGTGTGTGTTGGCGATCTGGCTTTCATTGGCCCTCGGACCGGTCAGCTTGCCGTTGATTGATACGCTCAGAGCCGCGTTAAGGCTACTGGGTGTGCCGATTGAGGCGGCGGGGTTGGAGCAGGCTGAATTGATCCTGGGGCAGATTCGCCTGCCGCGGACCCTCTTGGGGCTGGCCGTCGGCGGTGTCCTTGCGTTGTCGGGCGTGGCGATGCAGGGGTTGTTTCGCAACCCGCTGGCCGATCCTGGGTTGGTGGGTGTGTCCAGCGGTGCGGCGTTGGGGGCAGCGGTGGCGATTGTCGGCGGTTCGTTCTTCGGTGGGCTGCCGGATGCGTTCGGTCCCTATTTGTTGTCGCTGTGCGCATTTCTGGGGGGGCTGGGCGTTACCGCACTGGTCTACCGGTTGGGGCGTCGCAATGGCCAGACCAATGTCGCGACGATGCTGCTTGCAGGTATCGCGCTGACGGCACTGGCCAGCTCAACGGTGGGGCTGTTTACCTATCTGGCCGACGATGCCACCTTGCGCACCCTGACGTTCTGGAACCTGGGCAGCCTCAACGGCGCGAGCTATTCGCGGTTGTGGCCGTTGCTGTTGGTAAGCGCTGGCGTGGCGCTGTGGTTGCCGCGCCGGGCGAAAGCGCTGAACGCATTGCTGCTGGGTGAGTCGGAGGCCAATCATCTGGGCATTGATGTTGAACGGCTCAAGCGCGAGTTAGTGTTCTGCACGGCCCTAGGCGTTGGCGCAGCCGTGGCGGCTGCGGGCATGATTGGTTTTGTCGGTTTGGTGGTGCCACATCTGGTGCGGCTGCTGGCGGGGCCGGATCATCGGGTGTTGTTACCGGCGTCAGTGCTGGCGGGGGCGAGCCTGCTGTTGTTTGCCGACCTGGTGGCGCGCTTGGCGTTGGCGCCGGCGGAACTGCCGATCGGTATTGTCACTGCATTTATCGGTGCGCCATTTTTCCTCTATTTATTGTTACGAGGGCGCGCCTGATGCTGCGGGTAGAAGCGTTGCAGATTCGGCGCGGTGGTAAAACCGTGTTGTCCGATGTCACCTTGGACCTGCTGCCGGGCGAAGTGCTGGGCGTGCTGGGGCCCAATGGTGCGGGCAAAAGTACCTTGCTCGGAGCGCTGTGCGGGGAGTTGTCGCCTGACGAGGGCAAGATCTGGTTGGACCAGCAAGAATTGAAGAGTCTGGGAGGGGTGCAACGTGCCCAGCGTCTGGCGGTGTTGCCACAGACTTCCACCCTGGACTTCGCCTTTCGTGTCGAAGAGGTGGTGGGCATGGGACGCTTGCCTCATCAGACCGGGCGAGTGCGCGACGATCAAATTATCCGCGCGGCGCTGCACGCGGCCGATGTGGGCCACCTGAGTGGCCGCAGTTACCTGGCCTTGTCGGGCGGCGAGCGACAAAGGGTGCACCTGGCGCGGGTGTTGGCGCAGTTATGGCCAGGTGAGGCGGGGCAAACGTTGTTGTTGGACGAGCCAACGTCGATGCTCGATCCCCTGCACCAGCACACCACCTTACAGGCGATTCGCAGCTTTGCCGACAAGGGGGCTGCGGTGCTGGTTATCCTGCATGACTTGAACCTGGCGGCGCGTTACTGCGACCGGATCCTGCTGCTGGAAGGCGGACGCCCTCATGCTCTGGATAGGCCCGCAACAGTCCTGCAACCTGAGCCACTCAAGGCTGTATTTGGTCTGGATGTGCTGGTACAACCGCATCCGGAGCGGGGGCATCCGCTGATCATTGCGCGCTGAAATCAGTAATTTGCAGGCAAAAAAAGACCCGGCAAGAGCCGGGTCAAATAACCGTGATTAGCCTGATGAGGAGATAATCTGAGAGTCCGAACCAATGGTCTTTCAGTTATCGGCTGATCTCGCGACCAGTTGTGATAATCATAACGATTCTCATTTGAGAGTCAACTATTGTTTTATCTGCTCATCCAGTTTTTCTCAAACGCTCGTTTGTAATACTTGTAAACATTGGGCTTGAGGGCCGATCTAGTTTTTCTGCCGCGCTGACAGGGCATCCAACTGGCGGTTCAGCGCCTCCTTGCGTTCAGAGGGGAGGTCGTTCCAGTGCACATCCATCAATGCGCCTTCAATGGCGTACAGCAGAACTTTCGAAGCTCGGAAGCCGCGAGTCCGTACGGCTCGGTAAGCATCGACCGCGCCCAGGCGGCGCAAGTCAGACGCGCTGTGGATACCCACCGCATGCAGCCACTGCGCTGATGTCTTGCCGAGGTTTTTCAGGTGTTGCAGCTCATCGTTCATCAAGCCTCCTTGCGACGGCCGAATGGTGCGGTGGGTATCGTGACCAGGCAGCCTGAAAATGAGTGTAGCGCTCAGTAGGAAAAACGCAGTTCTTTGGGCAGGAACGGCTGAAAAGCTTATAAGAATGTGGCGATGCTTTAGCTGACGGGCAGGCGTGAAACGCCCGGCACGCTTGAGGCGACGCCGGGGTTCAGAAGGTGGATTACTTGGTGCGGTAGCGTAGGCGAGTGCCGAAGTTGACTGACATCAGGATCTCGTCAGCCGTGAGCTCGGGTGGGAAGTAAGTGCCGGAAATCTGCGCGTGGGCCAGGCTGGCGCCTTCCAGCGAGCAGTCGCGTAAATCCAGGCCGCGCAAGTCGGCAGAGCGAAAATAGGCGTCGGTGAAGTCAACACCTGCGGCGTTCAGATCTCGCAGGTCCAGCCCTCGGAAGTCGCCACCGCGCATGTCGATGGTGCCGTCTTGAGGGCGCTGCTGGTTGAATCCGCGGATGTCATCCTTGTGCAGGAGCGCATAGAGCGGGGTATCAAGAAGCTTGGGCTGACTCACGATAGCGACTCCTGTTAGGTGGTGATGTCATTATAGTGGCTATATTGCCGGGTCGTGCGCCATGTGGGCGACGCGACCAGGAAATATTGCTTACAAGCCCGGGAGGCGCTGGCGAATATGCGCGACCAACGCATCCAGCGTTCCGCTTTCATTGGTTTCCACGCGCTTGCTCAGCAACAGCTCTTGCGCCGTCAACGGCTCACGACTGGCTTGCTGCTCTTGGATAACGCTCAGCGTTGCGTCGGACGGATCGTTTTGATCCGCCTGACGTTGTGCCAGCCAACTGCTGATAACCGCTTGAGGTGCGTTGCAATCGAGGATCAGGAATGGCGCGCCGGTGGCTTCGGCGATCTGGGCTGCCGCATCACGTTGAGCGCGTTTCAAGAAGGTCGCATCCAGCACCACCGGGTAACCGGCGCGCAGTACGGTCTCGGCAATTTCGTTCAAGCGTGTATAGGTGGCAATGCTGGCGTCCTGATTGTAGATGCCGGCCTGTGGCGCGTTTTCGACCTGCTGCTCGCCAAACAGACGCTTGCGCTCCACATCCGAACGCAGGCGTACGGCGCCCAGGGCCTCGACCAGGCGCATGGCTACATGGCTCTTGCCCACCGCTGAAACACCATGGGTGATTGCCAGAAAGCGCGACGGAATGGTGCTGTAGCTTTCCGCCAGGTTGGCGTAGTTGCGGTACTGGCGCAGGGTAGTGGCGCGCTGCACCGGGCTTGCCTCGCTCGGCATACTGAACAGCGCAACCTTTGCACGTACCAGCGCACGGTAGGCTTTATAGAAATTCAGCACTTCCAGGCCTTGATAGTCGCCGGTCAGTTCCAGGTACTGGCTGATGAAGCGGCGCGCCAGAGACTTGAGCCCACGGTCTTCAAGGTCCATGGCGAGGAAGGCGGTATCGGCGTAAACATCGGTAAAGCGGAAAGGCTCGTTGAACTCGATGCAGTCGAAGATCACGACGTGGCCGTCAATCAGGGTGGCGTTGCCCAGGTGGATGTCACCGTGGCATTCGCGAGTGAAACCATCGAGCTTGCGTTGTTCAAGCAGTGGCTTGAGGCGCTCGAAGCTGCTTTCGGCCCAGGCTTGCAGGGCCTCAAGTTGAGTCAGGTCGGCTTTGTCGCTGAGGAACGGGCGAATCTGGTCGAAGTTCTGGCGTACCGGCGCCATGACTTCATCCGGCGTGCCGGCCGGGTGCTCTTGCGGGACCTTGGGGGCAGTGAGGTGAAAGTGCGCAATCTGCCTGGCCATCTCGTCGATGTGGGCGTTGGTCAGTTCGCTGTTGGCTTGCAGGGTGCTGAGCATCTGGCTTTGCGGGAACTGGCGCATTTTCAGTGCGTACTCGATGACCGGGCCGTCGCCGCCCAACTGCGGCGCGTCGGCAGTGCCGGTAATCGGCAACACTTCAAGATACAAATCTTTGGTCAAGCGCTGGTTGAGACGCAGCTCCTCATTGCAGAAGTGGCCACGTTTTTCCAGGTCGGTGAAATCCAGAAATCCGAAGTTCATCGGTTTCTTCAATTTGTAAGCATAGGGACCTGTCAGAACCACCCAGGAAATATGGGTCTCGATGACTTGAAATGCTTCAACCGGATGAGGGTATAAAGCCGGGTTTTGCAGGGCTGCGATCAGGGACTGGCTCACGGGCGATCCTTCAAAGTCTGGGAGAAATCATGGTGGCCATTATGGCTGCTGATGCCAGTCGTGCAAACCGCTGTCCGGCTCATGTTGATCATCAATAAAGTGCGTATAATCCGCCGCCATGACTCGAACCCGATCTCCCCGTTCCCGTAAAAAACCTCCTTCCCGCAGCTTGCGCCCCTGGTTGGGCTGGGCGCTCAAGCTGGGCCTGGTTGGCCTTGTGGTGGTCGCCGGCTTTGCGGTGTACCTCGATGCCGTGGTGCAGGAAAAATTCTCCGGCAAGCGCTGGACGATTCCGGCCAAGGTGTATGCACGCCCGCTGGAACTGTTCTCCGGCCAGAAGCTGAGCAAGGAAGACTTCCTTACCGAGCTCGACGCACTGGGCTATCGCCGCGAACCTGTGAGCAATGGCCCCGGCGCCGCAGCCGTCAGCGGCAACACCGTCGACCTGAATACCCGTGGGTTCCAGTTCTACGAAGGCCTGGAAAAAGCCCAGCCGGTACGCGTGCGTTTCTCCGGCGACTATGTGGCTGAATTGTCCTCGCTCAATGGCTCCAAGCTGCCGGTAGTGCGCCTGGAACCGTTGATGATTGGCGGTATTTATCCGAAAAACCTTGAAGATCGCATCCTGATCAAGCTTGATCAGGTACCGCCTTATTTGCTGGAAACCCTTGTGGCGGTCGAAGACCGCGATTTCTACAGCCATTGGGGCGTTTCGCCGAAGTCGATTGCCCGCGCTGTCTGGGTCAACACCTCCGGTGGCAAGATGACCCAGGGCGGCAGTACGCTCACGCAACAATTGGTCAAGAACTTCTACCTGACCAACGAGCGCAGTCTCACCCGTAAACTCACCGAAGCCATGATGGCGATGTTGCTGGAGCTGCATTACAGCAAGCAGGAAATCCTTGAGGCGTACCTCAACGAGGTCTTCGTCGGTCAGGATGGCCAGCGCGCGGTGCACGGTTTCGGTTTGGCCAGCCAGTTCTTCTTTGGGCAACCGTTATCCGAGTTGAAGTTGCATCAGGTCGCGCTGCTGGTGGGCATGGTCAAGGGGCCGTCCTATTACAATCCGCGTCGCAACCCGGAGCGTGCGCTCGAACGTCGCAACCTGGTACTCGATGTATTGGAGCAGCAGGGTGTCGCCACGGCTGAGCAAGTGGCCGCCGCGAAGAAAATGCCGTTGGGTGTGACCACTCGCGGCAAGTTGGCTGATAGCTCGTTCCCCGGCTTTATCGATCTGGTCAAGCGCCAGTTACGTGAAGACTACCGCGACGAAGACTTGACCGAAGAGGGCTTGCGGATTTTCACCAGCTTCGACCCGATCCTGCAGATGAAGGCCGAGGCGTCCGTCAACGACACCTTCAAACGCCTGACCGGCCGTAAAGGCTCGGATGAAGTCGAAGCCGCCATGGTCGTGACCAACCCGGAAACCGGTGAAGTCCAGGCCATGATCGGCAGCCGCCAGGCCAGTTTCGCCGGCTTCAACCGCGCACTGGACGCCGTGCGGCCGATTGGCTCGCTGGTCAAGCCTGCGGTCTACTTGAGTGCGTTGGAAAAACCCAGCAAGTACACGCTGACCAGTTGGCTGTCGGATGACCCGTTGTCGGTCAAAGGCGCGAATGGCCAGGTATGGACGCCGAAGAACTTCGATCGCCGTTCCCACGGCACGGTGTTCCTGTATCAGGGGCTGGCGCATTCCTACAATATTTCCACCTCGCGCCTGGGGCTTGAGGTCGGTGTGCCAAATGTCCTGAAAACCATTGCGCGACTGGGGGTGGAGCGTGAGTTCCCTGCATTCCCGTCCATGCTTCTGGGCGCTGCGGCCATGACCCCGATGGAAGTGGCGACCATGTACCAGACCCTCGCCAACGGTGGCTTCAATACACCGATGCGCGGGATCCGCAGTGTGCTGACCGCCGAAGGCGAACCGCTCAAGCGCTACCCGTTCCAGATCCAGCAGCGTTTTGACGCGGGCTCTATCTACCTGATCCAGAACGCCATGCAGCGTGTGATGCGTGAGGGTACAGGGCGCTCGGTGTACAGCGTGCTGCCGTCGAACCTGACGCTGGCGGGCAAGACCGGTACCAGTAACGACTCGCGTGACAGCTGGTTTGCGGGTTTCGGCCAGGATGTATTGGCCGTGGTGTGGCTGGGGCGTGACGATAACGGCAAGACGCCGTTTACCGGTGCGACCGGCGCACTGCAGGTATGGACCAGTTTCATGCGCAAGGCTGACCCGTTGCCGCTCAACATGCCCCAGCCGGACAATATCGTGCAGGCCTGGATTGATCCGCACACCGGCCAGGGCTCTGATGCCAACTGTCCGGGGGCGGTGCAGATGCCGTATATTCGCGGCAGCGAACCACCACCCGGCCCTGCGTGCGGTGGCAGTGCCCCTGCTGACGCGGATTCGGTGATGGATTGGGTCAAGGGCTGGATGAATTAAGCAAAGAGGGTTTCAAGTGAACAAGTTGTGGATTCCAGCAATTACGGCTCTGGCTTTGCTCGGCGGTTGCTCCAGCGTGCAGCGCGGCTCCATCCCTGTGGTGGACTCAAGCACGTCCGTCTCCAATAACGACCGCATTTCGGCCAATGGCGGCTTCCGCCAGACCGTGGTCAAGCGGCCTGCCCAAGCTGCAACCCAGGCAATTCCCCAGGACTCCGGCGTCGTGGTGATGGTGCCCGGCAGTGGTGCTGCAACCTCGGCGCCTATCAGTGCCGAGCCATGGACCCCAGGCCCGAGCACTTCCGGGCCGGTTAACGCCACGCCGATTCAAACCGCGCCGGTCAACCAGGGCACCTACAACATGCCTTCGACGCCGAGCGGTATTCCGTCATCGTCCAATGCGGGCGGGTTGTCGGCTGACGAACAACTCGATGGCCCGGTGCTGGCGCTGCTCACCACCGCTCAGCAGCAGCAGGCGGGTGGCGATTTGAATGGCGCCTCGTCGAGCCTTGAACGTGCCCAGCGCGTGGCGCCGCGTGAGCCACAAGTGCTGTATCGCCTGGCCCAGGTGCGCATGGCCCAGGGCGATGCGCCCCAGGCCGAGCAATTCGCTCGCCGTGGCCTGAGCCTGGCCAATGGCCGTCCAGACCTGCAAGCCAGCCTTTGGGCCTTGATCGGTGATGCGCGTGCCGCCCAGGGCGATGCAGCGGGTGCCGCCCAGGCGCGACAGAAAGCCAAGGTCAGCCTCTGATGGATGCACGTTTCCCAGCGATTGCCGAACAGCTATTGCTGATCGAGCGAGAACTGCGCGTGCAGGGCTGGTGGGATGAAGAGTCCCCCGGTGCTGAAGCGCTCAGCAGTGTCGAACCCTTTTCAGTCGATACCCTGGACTTCCACCAGTGGCTGCAATGGATCTTCCTGGTACGCATGAAGCAGATCCTTGAACAGGACCTGCCCTTGCCGAATGCATCGGGGATCCTGGAAATGGCCGAGATGGTCTATGCCGACCGACCGTTACAGAGCCTCGGCTTGCGTAACGCGCTGAAAAAGTTCGATCAATTGATCGTCGACGCTCGTTAATTGCCTGACTGCCGGGTTTTTCGGCAGTCTTGCGCACATTTCTACCGCTTGACGACATTCAGGCGAGTTTTATCCCTCCTCAAAGCCCTTTCTTCTACGTTCTCATGCGCTTAGTTGGAAAAAAGCGCAATTATTGCTTGACTTGAAGGGCCTGAAACAGAAGAATCCAAAGTCCGCTGTATCGGGACTGCCAGAAGCAGGCCCGCTCAGCAGATCATGAGGCGCACACCCGCGCCGACCTGTAACACCCGCAACGCGTTACCTCGCGCTGGGTGGGAAAAGCCCGCAACACTTGGGACGATCCCAATACTTGCTCAGTCAGTGCTGACGTAGTCGGCGACCACCGTCGCTCATGCTCTGTTGAGAAGTAAACCTATTAAGACCCGTCGGTTTTTAACGGACGGTATTCTGGCGTTTTAGAGGTGAACAACGTGGAGCTTTTATCTGGCGGTGAGATGCTCGTCCGCTTTTTGCGTGACGAAGGCGTCGACTATATCTACGGGTACCCAGGTGGTGCTCTGCTGCATGTCTACGACGCACTGTTCAAGGAACCGGCTGTTACCCACATCCTGGTTCGCCACGAACAGGCCGCGACCCATATGGCTGACGGTTACGCCCGTGCCACCGGTAAAGCCGGTGTGGTACTGGTAACGTCTGGCCCAGGCGCAACCAATGCCATTACCGGTATTGCGACTGCGTATATGGACTCCATCCCGATGGTGATCATTTCTGGCCAGGTGCCAAGCACCATGGTCGGCACTGACGCTTTCCAGGAAACCGACATGATCGGTATTTCCCGCCCGATCGTGAAACACAGCTTCATGATCAAGCACGCGTCGGAAATCCCGGAAGTCATGAAAAAGGCGTTCTACCTCGCACAGTCCGGTCGCCCGGGCCCTGTGGTGGTCGATATCCCGAAAGACATGACCAATCCGGCCGAAAAATTCGAATACATCTTCCCCAAGAAAGCCAAGCTGCGTTCCTACAGCCCGGCCGTCCGCGGGCACTCGGGGCAAATCCGCAAGGCGGCAGAAATGCTCCTGGCGGCCAAGCGCCCCGTGTTGTACTCCGGCGGTGGCGTGATTCTGGGCGGCGGTTCCGCTCCGCTGACCGAACTGGCCAAGCTGCTCAACCTGCCGGTGACCAACACCCTGATGGGCCTCGGCGCATTCCCCGGTACGGACCGCCAGTTCGTCGGTATGCTCGGTATGCACGGCAGCTACACCGCCAACCTGACCATGCACCACGCTGACGTGATCCTGGCCGTGGGCGCGCGGTTCGATGACCGTGTGATCAATGGTGCGAGCAAATTTTGCCCGAATGCCAAGATCATCCATATCGACATCGACCCGGCGTCCATCTCCAAGACCATCAAGGCCGATGTGCCGATCGTGGGGCCGGTGGAGAGTGTGTTGACCGAAATGGTCGCAGCGCTCAAGGACATCGGCGAGGCGCCGAACAAGGAATCCGTTGCCAGCTGGTGGAAGCAGATTGACGAATGGCGTGGTGATCGCGGCCTGTTCCCTTATGACAAGGGCGACGGCAGCATCATCAAGCCACAAACCGTGATCGAAACCCTGTGCGAAGTGACCAAGGGCGACGCCTTTGTAACCTCCGACGTGGGCCAGCACCAGATGTTCGCGGCGCAGTACTACAAGTTCGACAAGCCTAACCGCTGGATCAACTCCGGTGGCCTGGGCACGATGGGCTTTGGTTTCCCTGCGGCCATGGGTGTGAAACTGAGCTTCCCGGATGCCGACGTTGCCTGCGTCACCGGCGAAGGCAGCATCCAGATGAACATCCAGGAGCTGTCGACGTGCCTGCAATACGGTCTTCCAGTGAAGATCGTCTGCTTGAACAACGGCGTGCTCGGCATGGTTCGTCAATGGCAGGACATGAGCTACGGTAGCCGTCACTCCCATTCCTACATGGAATCGTTGCCGGATTTCATCAAGTTGGTTGAAGCCTATGGCCACGTCGGCATTCGCATCACTGATTTGAAAGATCTGAAGCCGAAGATGGAAGAAGCGTTCGCCATGAAAGACCGCCTGGTGTTCATCGATATTCAGGTCGATACCAGCGAGCACGTCTATCCGATGCAAATCAAAGACGGCTCCATGCGCGACATGTGGCTGAACAAGACGGAGCGTACTTAATCATGCGGCATATTATCTCCCTGCTTCTGGAGAACGAGCCCGGCGCCTTGTCCCGTGTTGTCGGCCTGTTTTCGCAACGCAACTACAACATCGAAAGCCTGACCGTGGCGCCGACCGAAGACCCGACCCTGTCGCGCCTGACGTTGACCACTGTTGGTCACGATGAGGTGATCGAGCAGATCACCAAGAACCTCAACAAGCTGATCGAAGTGGTCAAGCTGGTCGACCTGTCGGAAAGCGCCCACATCGAGCGCGAACTGATGCTGGTCAAGGTCAAGGCCACGGGTGCCCAGCGTGCCGAGATCAAGCGCACTACCGATATTTATCGCGGGCAGATCGTCGATGTGAGCGCCAGCGTTTATACCGTTCAACTGACCGGTACAAGCGACAAGCTGGACAGCTTCATCCAGTCGATCGGGACGGCCTCGATTCTGGAAACCGTACGCAGTGGTGTCACCGGGATTGCCCGTGGCGACAAAGTACTCAGCATCTAACCCAAATTAGCGAATGGCCTTACGGCCTGGATATATAGAGGAACCTCATGAAAGTTTATTACGATAAAGATTGTGACCTGTCGATCATCCAGGGCAAGAAAGTCGCCATCATCGGCTACGGTTCCCAGGGCCACGCACAAGCGTGCAACCTGAAAGATTCCGGCGTGGACGTCACCGTTGGCCTGCGCAAAGGTTCGGCTACTGTTGCCAAGGCTGAAGCCCACGGCCTGAAAGTGACCGACGTTGCTTCCGCCGTAGCGGCTGCCGACCTGGTCATGATCCTGACCCCGGACGAGTTCCAGTCCTCGCTGTACAAGAACGAAATCGAGCCGAACATCAAGAAGGGCGCTACCCTGGCCTTCTCCCACGGTTTCGCGATTCACTACAACCAGGTTGTGCCGCGCGCTGACCTCGACGTGATCATGATCGCGCCGAAAGCGCCGGGCCACACCGTGCGTTCCGAGTTCGTCAAAGGCGGTGGTATCCCTGACCTGATCGCGATCTACCAGGACGCGTCGGGCAACGCCAAGAACGTTGCACTGTCCTACGCTGCTGGCGTCGGTGGCGGTCGTACCGGCATCATCGAAACCACGTTCAAGGACGAGACTGAAACCGACCTGTTCGGCGAGCAAGCCGTTCTGTGCGGTGGTACCGTTGAGCTGGTCAAGGCCGGTTTCGAAACCTTGGTTGAAGCTGGCTATGCGCCGGAAATGGCCTACTTCGAATGCCTGCACGAACTGAAGCTGATCGTTGACCTCATGTACGAAGGCGGTATCGCCAACATGAACTACTCAATCTCCAACAACGCCGAGTACGGCGAGTACGTGACCGGTCCGGAAGTGATCAACGCCGAGTCCCGCCAGGCCATGCGCAACGCCCTGAAACGTATTCAGGACGGCGAATACGCCAAAATGTTCATCAGCGAAGGCGCTACCGGCTACCCTTCGATGACCGCCAAGCGCCGTAACAACGCCGCTCACGGTATCGAAGTCATCGGCGAGCAACTGCGCTCCATGATGCCGTGGATCGGTGCCAACAAGATCGTCGACAAAGCCAAGAACTAAGTCGTACGCATCAAGGGAAAACGCGGCTTAGGCCGCGTTTTTTCGTTTGAGGGGTCGGTTCTGGTATAAAGCTGCATCGTTTGCAGGCGAACACTCGCCGCAAGTATCTGTCGAATTTTTTCACACCGTTGCAAGGTAAAGTCCATGAGCGAACGTCCCGAAGAGCCAAATCAGGCTTCCGACGCCGAAAGCATGCTGCCGATCGATGAACATGTCGAAGAAGGGCATGACGCCGAAGGCCGCAAGGTCCGGCATCGTGGCATCTATCTGCTGCCCAACCTGTTTACCACGGCAAACCTGTTTGCCGGCTTCTATTCCATCATCAATTCCATGAGCGCCCAGAGTGCGCTGGCGGCCGGTGATGCCGCGAGTGCCAGCAAATACTTCGGTTTTGCCGCCATTGCAATTTTCGTGGCCATGGTGCTCGACGGCCTGGATGGTCGCGTGGCGCGTATGACCAACACCCAAAGTGCCTTCGGTGCCGAGTACGACTCGCTGTCGGACATGGTTGCCTTTGGTGTCGCCCCTGCGCTGCTGGCTTTTGCCTGGGCATTGGGTGACATGGGCAAGGTCGGCTGGATGGTTGCCTTCATCTATGTCGCCGGTGCCGCGTTGCGGCTGGCACGTTTCAATACGCAGGTGGGCACTGCCGACAAGCGTTACTTCATCGGGCTTGCCAGCCCGGCAGCCGCCGGCGTCGTGGCGGGTATCGTCTGGGCGTTCAGTGATTACGGTATCCAGGGGTCGAAGATGTCGTTCCTGGTAGCGTTGATGGTTGCGGCGGCCGGGATGCTGATGGTCAGCAATATCAAGTACAACAGCTTCAAGGAGCTGGACCTCAAAGGGCGCGTGCCTTTCGTGGCGATCCTTGTGGTGGTGCTTGTGTTTGCTGTGGTGTTCAGTGATCCGCCGCGGATTCTGCTGCTGGCGTTCCTGGTTTATGCCGCTTCTGGTCCGATTCAGTATTTGCTGCATCTGCGCCGGGACAAAACATTGCCTTAATGTAATTTCCCCCATACTCCGCAGTCTATTGGTGCATCAGTTCTCCAATGCTGCGGAGTTGCCATGTTAATCAAACTACCCAAAGCGTCCGATTGCCATGAATCGGATGTCACGCCTGAATCCCTCTATTTCTCTCGTCGCAGTTTGCTCGGTGGTGCGCTGGCCGGTATTGCCGCCAGTAGCTTGCCGCGTTGGGCCCGTGCGGGCGATGCGGCGCGTTATGCCGATGTCGAAGCGGGCAGGGCGCCCAACTGGTTTGCCGAGAAGCTTCCTGGTACGAAATGGCAGGCGGTGACGGTCAAGGACGAGGCGATCACGCCGTTCAAGGATGCAACCCACTACAACAACTTTTATGAGTTCGGTACCGACAAGGGCGACCCGGCGGCGAATGCAGGTTCGCTCAAGACCGAGCCGTGGAGTGTTGTGATCGATGGTGAGGTGGCCAAGCCTGGGCGTTATGCCTTGGAAGACTTCATGAAACCCTATGAGCTGGAAGAACGGATCTATCGATTGCGCTGCGTTGAAGCCTGGTCGATGGTGATTCCGTGGATCGGTTTCCCGATCTCGGCCTTGCTCAAGCAGGTTGAACCTACCTCCAAAGCGAAGTACATCCGTTTTGAAACCCTCCAGGACCCGAAGAGCATGCCTGGGCAGCGCTCCAGTTTCGGCTTGATTGACTGGCCTTATGTAGAAGGGCTGCGTCTGGACGAAGCGATGAACCCGCTGGCGATTCTCGCCGTAGGTATGTATGGGCGCGAGCTGCCTAATCAGAATGGTGCGCCGTTGCGCTTGGTGGTGCCGTGGAAGTACGGCTTCAAAAGTGTCAAATCCATCGTGCGGATCAGCCTTGTCAGCGAGCAGCCGAAAACCACCTGGCAGAGCATTGCGGCTGATGAGTATGGGTTCTACGCAAATGTGAACCCTACGGTCGATCATCCGCGGTGGACCCAGGCGCGGGAGCGACGTCTACCCAGTGGCCTGTTCAGCCCGAACGTGCGCGATACGCAGATGTTCAATGGCTACGCGGATGAGGTCGCGTCTTTATATACAGGTCTCGATCTGCGGAAGAACTACTGATGCGCTTTCAAATCTGGCGCATTGGAGTCTTTACAGCTGCGGCGGTTTGGCCATTGCTCTGGTTATATGAAGCATGGAGTTTCGCCCTGGGGCCTGATCCGGGCAAAGTGCTGGTTGATCGCCTGGGGCTGGGTACGTTGATCCTGCTGCTGATCACGCTTGGGATGACGCCGCTGCAGAAGTTGAGCGGTTGGGCAGGATGGATCGCGGTACGCCGGCAGTTGGGGCTGTGGTGCTTCGCCTATGTAGTACTGCATTTGGCGGCATACTGCGTGTTCGTCCTTGGGCTCGATTGGTCGCAGCTCGGCGTAGAACTGCGCAAGCGGCCCTACATAATTGTGGGGGCGCTGGGGTTTATGGCTCTATTGGTGCTGGCTGCCACATCCAACCGCTATAGCCAGCGTCGGTTGGGTAGCCGCTGGAAGAAGTTGCATCGCTTGACCTATGTGATCCTGGGCCTGGGTTTGCTGCACATGCTCTGGATAGTTCGGGCTGATCTGAAGGAGTGGGCTGTTTACGCTTCCATTGGTGCGCTGCTT